>JBKHDT010000001.1:0-81488 GCA_046541195.1 Halothiobacillaceae bacterium
TTTGATCGCTTCCACCCATTGCTACCAGTAAAGTAAACGTATCCGGCCTTACAGCTGCCTCACCATGGTCGGAAGCAAACTGTTTCCTCAGTGGGATCCAGTCCCAGCCGATGTAGGCTTTCCCTTCAAACCGTTCCCAATCGAGCCGGCGGGCCTGTGGAACGGGTGGATAGAAAGCCAAGTCAGCTTGGAGCCTTCGGTCTGAAGAATCGTCGATTATTACAATGAGCACGCCACGCGCGCGGATACAGGCCACTGACTCTGGACTCAAGTCGTTACGGACATCCAGCAGGAGCACATCCACCCGGGTTTTCTCCACGAGGGACAAGAGCCACTTGCCTTCGCATGGAGTGTCCTCGCCAGCTTTATACTGAAATACTGGGAATCCGTGCTCCGTGATCTCATGGGCAACTGCTTTGTTTTCGGAGATTGCGAAACGCACTGTAGAGCGGAACGCCTGCTGTAGCTCAGCAGCGATGGAGAGACATCGAAATAGATGACCGAATCCGAAATACGGACCGGCATCGCAGCGGATCAATGCGTTCGCCATTTACCGTTACCGTTTAATAAGAAAATCGTTTCTTCGGTGCTTCATTGGGCGGAGGCCATCAGATGGATCTGCGCGCCAGTCACGATCGGCGATCTCGCTTGGCAAGGGAATTTTTCGACCGTCGCCGTCGGCATCCAGCCCTGACTTGATTGCTTTTATTACTGGTTCAATCTCGTGAGGCAACCAACAGTGTCCTTGAGCATACTCTTCACCCTTGCTGTCAAGGTCCAAATGAAATTCAATCATATCGGCTCCCCAACGGTGGACTGCACGATAGATTACAGCCGGGTCCGCGCTGTGATCTGACCAACCGGTGGCACAGTCGCAGTCTCGACGGATGGTTTCTAGCGCAGCGAGATTGCACTCGCTGACCGGGGTCGGATAGCCCGAAACACAGTGCAAGAGAGTCAGGTCTTGGCACCCGTTGGTTCGCATGACGTTAACTGCTTGCCGAACTTCGCCAATAGTGGCCATTCCTGTCGACAAGACCAAAGGTTTGCCTGTTTTTGAACAGGCAACCAGGAGGTCGGTCCATGGCAACTCATACGAAGCGATTTTGAAGAAGTCAACATAATCGTTAAGCTCAGCAACGGCTTCGATATAAAATGGCGTGCATGCGAATTGTATTCCTAGCTCTGCGCTGCGCTGGGCCAGCACGGGGATAAATTCGAGAGGCAACTCCCACGCCCTTCTTTTTCGATGCGCGTCGCTGTTGTTTACCACTTGGGGCGCAAACAATTTATCAATCTGAAAGATCTGGAATTTCACCCCTGCGCAACCAATACTCGCTGCCGTGTCAATAAATTCTAGGCAACGATCGAGATCTCGGTGGTGATTGCTTGAGACCTCGGCGATGAAATCTGGGGACGCAAGTTTCATGGTTTTAGAAGGCTTCCGATATTCGCGGCTATTGAGGGGTTTTCCCAAGAGTACAGCAGATCCATTCCGGGGGCGCGGGCGCGGCGCTCGGCGGACAGACGCTGGTTGATCGCAGAATCCTGGACCGAAAGGTTGTGTCCGGCGACCAGCGGATTCCGTGCCATCCATTCAAGCGCTTCGTCCAATGTGATTGGCACGCCCTTCCACAGGGCAGCGTACAGCTGCTGCATCATTTCGTAGTCCGCCTGTTCGTCCACTGTGACGCGCCATTTCGCCTCTACCAACTTTTGAGGTGGGGACATGCCCACAATTCGAAACGCGTCCGGATGCTGCGCCACGTAGGGCGCTCCGACGTGCTCAAAATCGTCCGGATCATCGGTCTGCTGGGCAATCCACTGAAGTGATCGCGTGGAGTGGGCCCCCTGCCCCACGAGCACGGACACCGGAGGATCCAGCCAGACATGATCTGCGCCGTGTCTTTCCAGCGCGACAAGCTGTTTGTCGATAAAGTCCGGATCGATCAGCGGGCAGTCGCCAGTGATCCGCACGTAATAGGGTGCCGGGTAGCGGTCGAGCACTGCCAGGTATCGACCGAGCACGTTGTGAAGGCTGCCCCGAAAGCAGGGAATGTCGCTCGCCTGACAAAAGTCAGCCAGCGGATCATCGCTGGCTTCGTTGGAGGTTGCGACAATGACCTTTTCAACACGCTGGCATGCGCGGGCACGCTCAACGATATGCCATATCATCGGCCGACCAGCAAGATACTTGAGCACCTTGCCGGGCAGGCGACTCGAAGACATGCGCGCCTGGATGATTGCTATTGCGGACACCGATTCATGCACCTCGCCAAAGCTCGGACAGCGGCCATCCACGGTGGCTGTCCCGGGATAGCGCAAGGGCGTAACAACATGTGCCATGGATCACGACCGCAGCGCCGAAGACAGCTTCCGCGTGATTGACGCCAGGTCATCCGGGCGGAGGCGTGGATACAGAGGCAAGGTGATGGCCTCTCGGTAGTAGCGCTCCGCCTCGGCGAAGTCGCCCGTCGCGAACCCAAGGTTCCGGTAGTAGGGCTGCAGGTGGAGGGGAATGTAATGGACGTTCACCCCCACCCCTTGTTCACGCAGGCTGTCGAATACCCGCGTGCGTCTGCCGGGACGGCCCTCTGACGGGATGCGGACCACGTACAGGTGATGACTGGATTCGCTTTGGGGGAGCATTCTGGACAGACACACCGGCACGTCGACCAGCATCTCGTCGTAGTGAGCGACCAGGTCCCGGCGACGGGACACGAAGGCATCAAGCCGCTTCAGCTGACTGACGCCCAGTGCGGCCTGAATGTCCGTCATTCGGTAATTGAAACCCAGGTCAATCTGTTCGTAGTACCAGGCACCTTCACAGTCCAGCACCATTCGTTCGGGATCGCGGGTGACCCCGTGGCTGCGCAGGGACCGCATCCGCTCTGCAAGCGCCTCATCGTTGGTCACGGCCATCCCGCCTTCGCCAGTGGTGAGGATCTTCACCGGGTGGAAGCTGAACACGGTAATGTCACTGTAGCGGCACGAACCCACCGGTGCCCGCTGGTAGCGCGCCCCAATGGCGTGGGAAGCGTCCTCGATGATACGGAAACCGTACTCTGCTGCCAGTCGACCGATGGAGGCCATGTCGCATGACTGGCCAGCGAAGTGAACCGGAATGACCACTTTGGGAAGCCGTCCGCCAGCTGCACGCGCCTGTTCCAGCTTTTCGCTCAATCGTTCGGGACTGATGTTGACGGTGGCAGGGTCAATATCCACGAAATCGACCTCGGCTCCGCAATACCTCGCGCAGTTGGCAGAAGCCACAAAGGTAATCGGGCTTGTCCATACAAGGTCGCCCGGCCCCACGCCCAGAGACAGGCAAGCCAGATGCAAGGCCGAAGTCGCACTATTGGTCGCCACACCATGCGCTGCACCGCAGTAGTCGGCCACCGCCTGCTCGAAGCGCGGGACCATCGGCCCCTGTGTGAGATAGTCTGAACGCAGGACGTCTACCACAGCCTCAATGTCTTCTGGCTGGATATCCTGCCTGGCGTAAGGAATCATGACGGGCCGACCTGAAAATCCGGGTCGACATGCAGCCGGATCAGGCGACGGAGCTGGTCGACATCCAGAAAATCCGGGTTGGCACCGCTGTTGTAAGCATAGCCATCCGCCACGGGCTCGGCTCCGTACCGCGCGCAGTAGTTCCTTCGGCTGAAGTTGGCAGAGGCCGGCAGGATAGCGTAATAAGTGCCTAGGTCCACGGAATAGAAACTGTCACTTGAGGAAATCATCTCCTCGTGGATCTTCTCTCCGGGGCGAATCCCGATCACCTCCTGCGCGCATTCGGGACACACCGCACGGGCCAGATCAGTCAGTCGATAACTCGGGATCTTCGGGACGAAGATTTCGCCGCCATGCATGTGCTCAAGCGCCCAGAGGACCATGTCCACCCCCTCTTGAAGGCTGATATTAAAGCGGGTCATGGACGGATCGGTAATCGGCAGGCGGCCGGTCTTGCGTTGCTGAAGGAAGAAGGGAACCACCGAGCCGCGGCTGCCCAGGACGTTGCCGTAGCGCACCACCGAAAACCGGATATCCCGAGTTCCGCGGATGTTGTTGGCCGCGGTGAACAGCTTGTCAGAGCACAGCTTGGTGGCCCCATAAAGGTTGATCGGCGCGGCCGCCTTGTCCGTCGACAGTGCGACCACCCGACGCACGCCGCTATCGAGGCAGGCGTCAATCAGGTTCTGGGCACCCAGAATATTCGTCTTGATGAACTCGAAAGGGTTGTATTCAGCCACGGGCACATGCTTTAGGGCGGCCGCGTGAATGACTGTATCGATTCCCTCAAGCGCCCGGCGCAACCGACCGTAGTCACGAACGTCCCCCAGAAAATAGCGCAACCCCCGGTAGGTCGATTCGCTGAAGCGCTGGGCCATCTCGTACTGCTTGAGTTCGTCCCGGCTGTAAATGACCAGCCGCTGGATTCCCGGACTGCGTGCAAGCACCGTCTCGACGAACGCCTGACCGAATGATCCGGTTCCTCCCGTGATCAGGATCGATCGTGCTTCCATCATCTGCAAGATATTCCCGTCGATTTCATTGGCGGCCAATCCGGTACTCGTTCAGGTCGGTTGATATGACCGACTCAAGTTACCACCACACACCGATCCTTGGAAGCTGTGCGCAACCGTCATGTACCGCGTATCCCGCTTTGCTGCGGCGCTGGCGGCCCGACAACGCGGTGGCTGGTGCAACGGCAACGCCTGCACGGTCGGTTCGCTTGATCGCAACCTGCAAACCCGGTTCAATGGTGCGGATGTACGCAGTGCGTGCCTGAATCAGCATTGATGCATGGCACCACCATCGCAACCAACCCGGAGAACAACCACCCATGCTGCAACCCGGCATCGCCATCATCGGTATCGGAGAGATCGGCGGGATTCTCGCCAAGGGATTCCTCCGAACCGGACACCCTGTCTACCCGGTAACTCGCAACATGGACCTGGGGACTGCGCTCGAATCGCTGCCACGCGTCGAGGGCATTCTCGTTGCGGTGGGGGAAAAGGACCTGCATGACGCACTCGCTGGGATTCCCCGCTCGCTGCATGACCGCCTGATGCTGATCCAGAACGAACTACTGCCTCGAGACTGGCAGGCGCACGGCATTCAGGACCCGACGCTGGCATCGATCTGGTTTGAGAAAAAGCCGGGCAAAGCCGAAAAGGTTCTGGTGCCGACACCGGTTCATGGGCCACGCGCCAGTTTGATTGAGTCCGCACTGAACGCGGTGGACATCCCTGCGCGCCGGGTGCCCGACGAGGCAGCCATGCTCGAAGAGCTGGTCATCAAGAATGTATACATACTGACCACGAACATCGCCGGTCTGAAGGTTGGGGGCGACGTGCAGACGCTCTGGGACCAACACCAGGATCTGGCTGAAGCCGTCGCCCGGGAGGTCATTGCCCTCCAGGAGTGGCTAGTCGGCCAGGCGCTGGATCACGATCGGCTCATCGAAGGCATGTTGGCAGGCTTTCAAGGAGATCCCCAGCATCAGTGCATGGGCCGATCCGCCCCGGCACGTCGGGCGCGGGCACTTGCCTTGGCTGAAGAGGCCGGCATTCACACGCCGGTTATTCAGTCGATTGCAGCTGAGTGATCGACCAGCACACCGTTTGGCCCCACCCACAATCCACTCTTCTTGATTAACGGAACGCCTGATGACTCCGAATACCCCCGAACGCCAAGCCGATGATGATCTGCTCGAAGACATGCTCTATCTGACCGGAAGGGAAACCCCGAAAGATGAGCTGATCATCAACGAGATCAACGGCAGCGATTTTGACCGAACCAACTCGGTCGAGCGGCATCACCAGAGCTTTTCGCACCTTTTTGAAGCGCGGGATCACCTGAACATTCTCATTGGCTCCGATTCGGGACTGCTAATTCGGAACATTGTGGATAGCGACCCACCCGAAGGCACACGATATCTCTTTATCGAGCTCCCGGAAGTCATCGCGTGGCTTGAAGCAAACGCACCGGCGTTGGTCTCGGAGCTACCCGAGCACGTGTTTCTGGCCACTGCGGAAAACTGGCTGGAAGTGGCAAAGGCGGCATCGATCAACAACTACGCATACCTGGGCAATATTCGACCCACGGAATCTCTGGGCGCCGCGCACGACCATGTCGATCGCTACACCCAGATCAGCTGGGCAGTAGAAGAAAGCATCAAGACGATGCTCTGGAAAATCCAGAGCACCCTCGGATCGGCCCAGTTCGTCAAACGCCAGATTCTCAACCTGTCCGAGGCACGCCAGCCAGCGGCGACGCTCAAGGATAGGCACAAGGGACAGAACGCGTTGCTTCTTGCAGGGGGGCCATCACTTGACAAGATACTTCCCTGGGTGAAGGAGAACCGGGCGCAACTCATTCTCATCGCGGTTTCCCGTATTTCCAGACGCTTGGTTGAAGTAGGCATATCGCCTGATTACGTGGTTTCGGTCGACCCCCATGATGTCAGCTTCCTCGTCTCAAAGGAGATGCTGAGCTTTTCGGAAGAAACAAGATTTGTATATGCTAATCATGTGAATTCCCGACTTCTAAGAAACTGGCCGTATCGGTCTTATTACATGGGAAACCTGTTTCCATGGAAATCCAGCATCGACAAGACAAACAACATGAATGGTCCAGGTCCCACAGTGACCAATTCTGCTTTGGAACTGGCATTCCATTTGGGAATCTCCAAAGTTCTCCTTTGCGGCGTGGACCTGTGCTTCGATGATGGTGGGAGCACGCATGCCAAAGGAAGTGTCGAGGCTCAGCTGGGTCCAAACTTGATGCAGCGCACGATTGTTGTTACGACCTATGATGGGCGATCCGCCGATACAACAATCGCGTACAAAGAAGCAGCAGATAGTATCAACAGTCAGGCAAAAAGGCATCTTCGAAATGGCATGAGGACGTATAACTTTTCTCGCGGTGCGGTTGCTCTCGAGAATGTCGCCCCAGCCGACCAGCCAAAAGAATTCCTGAATCCGGTCGACACTGAGCCATCCACACCCCAGCACCATAGGGACGAAGCAAGTATAGAGAAAATAAAGGAGGAGCTTGGTCAGGCAATTTACTCGTGCCAGCAGATTTCACAGCAGGCAAAAAAAGCAAGAGAGTTAAACAAGAAGTTCTTTGAAGGGACGCCCGAAACGGCAATCGCGAGCAGAAAGGCGCGAATAGAGATCGACAAAATTGAGAAATCATTTAAACGTCGATTTAGGCATCATGCCCGTCTAATCAGGCAACTTGGCGTTCGAGAATTTCTCAAAATCACGTCATTGGGGAGTTCGCGAGACCTGGAGGATTTTGAACGCGCCGAGCGAGACTTGGATAGATATTACGGGGCATACGAAGCTGGCGCCAGGACTTTGCTAGAGTGGCTAGAGAAAAGCGCTGATATGATTGATCAGAGACTTCTTGAATCAAAAAAACTAAATGCGAGCAGCATTAAGATTCTGAAAGATCTATGGATAGAGCAAGGCACACCAGCAAGGTACCTGAGATATACGCATGATATAGAGAGATGCTGCCCTGAAATTCTAGAAGACCTCAGGGAAGACCTGGAAAAACTATTGAACAACAAAGATGAACTGGTATCTCATTCGCGAAGCAAATTCAATCCGGTACGGGGTCTGGAACAGGCACATTCCGCCTTCGTTCGCAAAGACGATGAGGCACTTGCCAGAATCGGGAAATACATCGGCGCAAGCAAGTGGCACAGCAACTCCGAACTCTACGAGACCTACGTGAGAGGGCTGAATGAACAGCGCCGCGAGAACTATGCCGAGGCCATCCGGTACTTCGAGCCAATCATTTCAGAGCCGTATGAACCACTGCTTGAGCACGCCCTGCGCCAGACGGCGAGCTGCTATCTGGCACTCGGCTTGGGAGAGCAAGCCATTCAGGCGCTGGAGATCCTCTCCTCTTTCAACCCAATGTATCGCAAGCAATTAATTGCCGCGCTGTTGATCGCCAAACGATACGAGGAAGCGGTCTTGGTGGCCGAGGCGCATATTGGGCAGTTCCCGACGGACCTGGGCATGATGTACCTGCTCGGCAAGACCTACGCGCAGCAAGGCGCGCGCGAGGCCGCGCTGATGATGACCAGGCATATTCTTTCTCAGGACCCGACACACAAGCCTACGATTGTGCTGGAGCGACAACTTGCGTCCGCGTAGCGGACTTCACGACCAAGCAGCACGACGAGCGCATCAAAAACAACACAGGGGGCACCCCGCCCCCTGTATCTTCTTGATGAAATGGAAATGACAAACCGACCGAAACCTGCTCACCGACCCTCGCGGCTGTTGCGCGAATAGGTCCTTGCGACCTCCCGCGACTCCTGGTTTCCGCGAAGCTCCCTGCCAATCTCGTCACGAACGCGCATGAGGATGCCCTTCATGTCCTCGTCCGTCTTGAGTATCGCCTGAATACCGGATTCAACAAGACCCGCGGCCTCTGGTGGAATCTGCCGCTCGAAGAGTTGCCGGAGCCGCCTGTCACGCAAGGACTGGTTTTCAGCCAAGCCCTCCCAGTCATGCGCGAGCAGCTGAGCGTGCATCTGATCAGTCATGGCCAGCAGGTCGTCCAGCTCCTGCCGGAGGGCGTCGTCGCTCCAGACTGCAGCCATGTCAGCCCCCACCGGAGACGTGGTGATACTCCGGCGGGATGGCATCCCAGGCTTCCTTGATTTCGGTGAGGAGTGCGCTGACCTCGTCCAGCATCCCCGGATCATTGTTGGCGTTTGCGCGCACCAGGCGTTCCTGCATGTAGCCATACAACTCAAACAGACGCTCGCCGAGTTCCCCGCCCTGATCCACGTCGACTGCTTCCTGCATGCCGCCAATGATCGCGATCGCCTTGCTGATCAGCTCCCCTTTCTTTGGGTGATCCTTGCGCTCCAAGGCGCCCCTGGCTTGGGCGATCCGCTCCAGGGCACCCTTGAGCAGCATCTGGATCAGCTGATGCGGCGTGGCATCTTCGATTCCGGACTGGACACTGACTGTCGCGTAACGGTTTACGCCATAAGCATTTGCTGACATGAACATGTTCTTCCGTAGCTCCCGGACTTGGATTGTAATTCCTGGGTGAGGTTTTACCCACACCCTTCAGGAATCAATCTCAGGAATTGATCGCCCCCAGCTTGGCCAACTCACCAGCGAGGAATGCCCCCGTTGAATTGAAATCACCGACCATGGCGTCCATCGAATTGAACTGCCGAAGCAGCCGCGTTTCGGTCGCCTCCAGTCGCTGCTCGACCCGCTCACGCTGGTCATTGATATTGCGCTGCGCGTCGTTCAGGTTGTTGATCCGGTTATCCAGCAGGCCGTTGAACTGGACATATTCCTTGGTCATGCTCTCCAGCTTTCCGGCCAGGCCGTTTGTGCCTGCAAACAGATCCGTGAGGGCCTCTGGCTGCTCGCTGGTGACTTCATTGAGCCGGGCATCATCAACAGACATTTTTCCGTATCGGTCGATCTCGATGCCGGCCAGGGCCAAGGTATTGAATTCCGGCATGGCATCCGCGACTTCCGAGGTTACCTCGCGGCGGATATTCATGGAGACACTGCGCAGCATGGCGTCACCGATCAGGGCACCGGACTGCTCGTCTTCCCCACCATACTTGCCCAATGAATCCATCGTTTCCATCAACTTGTTGTACGAGTCAACAAACTTGTCAACTGACTCCCGGATGGACTCCTGATCCGTAGATACGGAAAGGTTGAGCACGTCGCCTGGCGCGGCCTTGACCAGGTCCAATGTGAGGCCGTCCACCGCGTTTTCGACCTTGTTGGACGCGCTGGAGACGGCCATGCCATCGACTTCAATCAGAGCGTCCTCCGCCGATACCAACTCCTCCAGATTCCCGGTCGCGAGGCGCGACAGGCCATTCATGTCGGCGTTGTTGCCATCATCATCCGTCACGCTGATCCCGATGGTATTCGCCGCACCGGTCTCCTTGGCAGTGAACACCAGGCGCGCACCGGCATCCGAGTTGACGATACTGGCCGATACCCCGGTGTTGTCGGCGGCGTCGTTGATCGCATCGCGGATGCCACCCAGGGTATTGTTGGTTCCGTCGACGTTGATGGTGAAGGCGTCTCCGCCCAAATCAATGGTCATCGAACCGGTACCCACCACGTCGTCTGCACTCGCAAACCCCGCAGCCGGGTCGGTTGCCAGTTTCTGCGCTTGCGCCAGACCCTTGACCTCGATGGCATAATTGCCATTGACGGCCGCCGAACCGGCAGTCGCGGTAAAGACCGATTCGTCCGACGACGTCGCGGCCCGGGTATTGAAAAATGACGGATTCTCCAAGCCGCCCACCGCCGTCTGGAAATCCGACAGCGCGCTCTTGAGCTTGCCCAGGGCAGAGATTTCGGACTTGTTGGCAGTCTCCCGGCGATCAAGCGCCCCCATGGCAGGCGTACGCTCGGCATCCACGATTGCACGCACGATGCCGTTGATGTCCAAGCCGGAATTCATGCCGGTTGCGGTAATGGCCATGATTTTTGCCTCCTCAGAGTCGTTCTTCGATCAGCGCGCCAACGTTCTCACCGCTCTCGTTCATTTCCTTGAGCTTGGCGATCAACCCGAGCATCTCGTCTGAAGGAATCTGACGAATCACATCCCCACTCTCGCTGTTGATGACCTTGACAACCAGGCGCTCGGCATCGTCGTTGATCTCGAACCTCAGATCTCTGCGAATGGACTGCATCATTTCGTTCGCCTCATCGACTGCGTCCCGAATATCCTCGGCGCTGAGCTTGTCTCGCGCCGCCTCACGCCCCGGTTCGGACTTCTGCACGCGCTGCTGCGGGTCCAGCGAGGACTGTTGGGCTTCCTGGCCCTCTTTCATCGGCACCATCGAAGCACTGTTTCGCACGGCATCCTGGGTGGCGAGCCGCCCGATGCTGGCCGTGTTGCCTATGTTGATTTCGGGTTTCATGTTGGTGTCCTCGACACTGTGCGCCGCACGGTGTGCAGCGGGTCTGATCGCAATCCTGCCGATACGCTGGGTACCGCGGCCGATCATGCTTACCTAGCATATCGGCGCATCTTGCCCAAACTTTAACACGTTCAAGAGCCTGCATTCGACGATCCGATTCCTGCTCGCTCGATGCGCCCTGACCAACCGGCGAACCTGCTCCGGACAACCGGCCTGAGCGCCGGCACCCAGGCCGAACGACATGGCGCATCGTGGACCTTCCGGGGCACAGACAAGCAAAAAAAGCCGCCCGGACCAGCCAGTCCGGGCGGCTTTTATCGCGAGCGGCCAGAGGGGCAAGGCACTCCCTCCGGAGCGCCCCGCAATGGGCGCTCCGCTCACCGAAGCCGGCGGCAGCGCGTGCGCCGTCACCAGCCAGACCTTACTGCAGCAAGCCCAGCACGGCCTGTGGCGCCTGGTTGGCCTGTGTGAGCATCGCCGTACCCGCCTGTTGCAAAATCTGGTACTTGCTCAGGTTGGCCGTCTCGGCCGCAAAGTCGGCATCCATGATCCGCGAACGAGCCGCCGCCTGGTTCTCGGAGGCGTTGCGCAGGTTGCCGATCGTGGCCTCGAAACGGTTCTGGGCCGCACCAAGATCCGCACGTGCGGTCGTGATCTCGTCAATCGCATTGTCAAGCGCGCCCATGGCGTCCCGAGCATTCGACTGCGTCTGCAGATCTGCGGTGAGCGCACTGTCCACACCGGGCGCTGAAGTATCATTCGTCAGATTCGTTGTCTCGACGGTAATTCGGTTGTTGTCTTCGTTATTCGCTCCAACCTGGAACACCTGACTACCGGCGCCCCCTGCCAGAATCGCCTGACCGTTGAACTCGGTAGACTCCAGGATACGCGTAACTTCAGCACTAAGTTCTTGATATTCCGCATCCAGATTGTCGCGATCATCGTCCGTATTGGTGGCATTGGCTGCCTGGGTGGCCAGTTCCCGCATCCGCTGCAGGGTGTCGGTCACCTGCTGAAGGGCCCCTTCGGCCGTCTGCGCCAGAGAAATCCCGTCATTGGCATTGCGGATCGCCACGTTCATGCCCTTGACCTGCGCATTCATCCGCTCGGCAATGGCCAGACCCGCGGAGTCGTCCTTCGCGCTGTTGACCCGCAGACCAGAGGACAAGCGCTCCATGGCAGTCTGCATGCCGGTGTTGGTCTTGGCCAGATGACGCTGGGCGGTCAGGGACTGGACATTGGTTGCTACTACTGAAGCCATGGTGCTTCTCCTCTGCGAATTTTGATCTGGTTTTCCATCGCGCCCCGTCAAAGAGGCGGACGGGGCGGATTCAACTGGTTACTGAAGCAAGCCCAATACCGCCTGGGGCGCCTGGTTGGCCTGCGTGAGCATCGCCGTACCCGCCTGCTGCAGGATCTGGAACTTGCTCAGATTGGCCGTCTCGGCCGCAAAGTCGGCATCCATGATCCGCGAACGCGCCGCCGCCTGGTTCTCGGAGGCGTTGCGCAGGTTGCCGATCGTGGCTTCAAAACGGTTCTGGGCCGCGCCAAGATCCGCACGCTCTGTCGTGATCGTATCAATCGCCGTATCGAGATTATCGATCGCAGTTCGGGCATTAGCCTGCGTGGAAATCGTCCCGCCGTCGGCACTGACCGTAACGTTGGTTATATTCGTATTCGTTGACAGATTAGTGGTGGTCACCTCAATCTGATTGTTGGTTGCGTTGTTGGCGCCCACCTGGAAAGTCTGTGTACCCGCGCTGGCAGCGAGGATAGGTTTTCCATTGAACTCTGTGGAGCCAATGATCCGCTCAACTTCAGCGGCAAGCTCCTTGTATTCAGCGTTGAGATTGTTTCGGTCATCGGCAGTATTAGTCGCGTTGGCTGACTGAGTGGCCAGTTCCCGCATCCGCTGCAGGGTGTCGGTCACCTGCTGAAGGGCCCCTTCGGCCGTCTGCGCCAGAGAAATCCCGTCATTGGCATTGCGGATCGCCACGTTCATGCCCTTGACCTGCGCATTCATCCGCTCGGCAATGGCCAGACCCGCGGAGTCGTCCTTCGCGCTGTTGACCCGCAGACCAGAGGACAAGCGCTCCATGGCAGTCTGCATGCCGGTGTTGGTCTTGGCCAGATGACGCTGGGCGGTCAGGGACTGGACATTGGTTGCTACTACTGAAGCCATGGTGCTTCTCCTCTGCGAATTTTGATCTGGTTTTCCATCGCGCCCCGTCAAAGAGGCGGACGGGGCGGATTCAACTGGTTACTGAAGCAAGCCCAATACCGCCTGGGGCGCCTGGTTTGCCTGCGTGAGCATCGCCGTACCCGCCTGTTGCAAAATCTGGTACTTGCTCAGGTTGGCCGTCTCGGCCGCAAAGTCGGCATCCATGATCCGCGAACGAGCCGCCGCCTGGTTCTCGGAGGCGTTGCGCAGGTTGCCAATCGTGGCTTCAAAACGGTTCTGGGCCGCGCCAAGATCCGCACGCTCAGTCGTGACTTTATCGATTGCTGTATCGATGGTCGCGATCATGTCTTGCGCGGGGCCCTGCTGGGATATCTGGTCACCGGCATCTGCCGAGGTAACATCCGTGATATCGGTGTCGTTTCTCAGGTCCGTGGTGGTCACCGTGATCCGGTTGTTAGCCTCATTGTTCGCACCAACCTGGAATTCCTGCGCGCCCGCCGAGGTCGCAAGAATCGCTTTACCGTTAAAAGTGGTGGACTCAAGAATCCGGTTGATTTCCGCGCCCAACTCTGTGAATTCCGCGTTCAGGTTTTCACGGTCATCATCCGTATTGGTCGCATTGGCTGACTGAACTGCCAACTCCCGCATCCGCTGCAGGGTGTCGGTCACCTGCTGAAGGGCCCCTTCGGCCGTCTGCGCCAGAGAAATCCCGTCATTGGCATTGCGGATCGCCACGTTCATGCCCTTGACCTGCGCATTCATCCGCTCGGCAATGGCCAGACCCGCGGAGTCGTCCTTCGCGCTGTTGACCCGCAGACCAGAGGACAAGCGCTCCATGGCAGTCTGCATGCCGGTGTTGGTCTTGGCCAGATGACGCTGGGCGGTCAGGGACTGGACATTGGTTGCTACTACTGAAGCCATGGTGCTTCTCCTTATGATTGGTTCAATCGTCTTTGATCAAGCCGGAATCCTGATCCGGTTCTCGTCTCGCTTGGTCAATGTAGCGACCTGCAGCGAAAAAACTTTAGCCGATCACCATCAATTTTTGGTGAATCTGCCGGGCAACGGGGCCGACACGGTGCAACATCCCCGCCCGCGACAGGGACGGAGCCCTGCCAGAACGCTTGCTGTCGCGGGTTTTCCGGCGCACTTGCCTCCGATATCGCCCCGCAAACGGGCCCCCTCATCTGCCCCCGGGAACAACCCGCAAGGCGGCTTCCCCGGCTTCATGCAGCAACGCGCAACTCGGTGGGCTTCGCCCGCCACGCATCCACGACCGACCTGATATTCCGCCATTTCGGGTGACTCGCGCGATTGTGCGCCATAGAAGCCGCGCGCGACAAGGGCAAGTCTGCTTCCGCGCAGATCGCGCCGAACCCAGAGTGCCGGGCGTGACGGCCGCTGTCACGAAAACTTTATCTCGCATCGACAGTATGGGCTAAGCTCCGAAGCTGAATCAACGCGCAACGATACAAGTGGGACGACGATGACCGGTTCAATCTTCAACCTCGAGGTCCGCCCGACCCTGCCGCCGCAGCTGGCACGCCTCGAAGACTTCTCGAACAACCTCTACTACAGCTGGAACCGGCAGATCCGGTTCCTGTTTCAGAGGCTGGACGGGCAACTCTGGCCCAAGTGCAAGGACAACCCGAAGGTATTCCTGCGCCGGGTCAGTCAGGAGCGGCTGGATGCGGCCGCCCGGGACAAGGTCTTCCTGATGGATTACAAGGAGGCCTGCTACCTGTTTGATGAGTACATGGAAGGCGGCCTGCATGCCGACCTGGCGCAGGCAATCGACGAACAGCAGGATGTCATCGCGTATTTTTGCGCCGAGTACGGCTTCCACGAGAGCTTTCCCATCTATTCCGGTGGCCTCGGCATTCTCGCCGGGGATCACTGCAAGGCAGCCAGCGACCTGGGCCTGCCCTTTGTGGCGGTCGGCCTGCTGTACAAGCAGGGATACTTCACTCAGGTGCTCGATGGCCAGGGCAACCAGATCGCCGAATACCACGATATTTCAGTCGAGGACCTGCCGATCGCGCCCGCCAATGACCGCAGCGGCAAGCAACTGGTCATCACCCTGGATTTTCCGGGCCGGCCGGTCCACGCACAGGTCTGGAAGGCCCGGGTAGGCCGGGTCACGCTGTACCTGCTCGATACCAACGTACCGGAGAACTCCGAGCGCGACCGGGCCATCACCTACCAGTTGTATGGCGGCGATCGGGTTACCCGGATCGAGCAGGAAATCGTGCTTGGCGTCGGGGGGGTTCGGGCATTGCGCGAGCTGGGCATCAAGCCGGCGGTCTGGCATATCAACGAGGGTCATGCCGCGTTCATGGTGCTTGAGCGGGTGCGTGAGCTCGTCCAAAGCGGCATGACCTTCGAGACCGCCTGGGAACTGACGGCTTCCGGCACGGTGTTTACCACGCACACCCCGGTTCCGGCCGGACACGACATGTTCGAGTTCGGGCTGATGGACAACTATTTCGGGGGATTCCACCCGGCCCTCGGCATTGACCGCGATCGGTTTATGGCGCTGGGCCGCTACCCCGGTGACGGGCACAACTTCAACATGACGGTGCTTGCGCTCAATGGTTCGCGCCGCCACAACGGGGTCAGCCGCATTCATGGCCGGGTCGCCTCGGAGATGGAGCGCGCCATCTGGCCGGATGTCCCGCCCGACGAGAACCCCATGCACTACGTGACCAACGGGGTCCACGTGCCGACCTTCCTGGCGCGGGAATTCGCCAGCCTGCTGGATCGCCGGTTCCGGGACTGGACCAAGCATATCCGCGAGGAAGAATACTGGAACAGCCTGATCGACGACGTGCCGGATCATCGGTTCTGGAGCATGCGCCAGGCGATCAAGCTGGAGATGGTCGACGATATCAAGCGACGGATGACCTGGCAGCTGCGCAGCGAAGGTCTGAGCGAGACCCGCATCAAGCGTACGCTCCGATACATCTCGGACCCGGAGCAGGACGTGCTGATCGTGGGCTTTGCCCGCCGGTTCGCAACCTACAAGCGCGCCAACCTGCTGTTCCGCGATCGTGAAAAGCTGCGCGAGCTGGTCAACGATTCCGAGCGGCCGGTGGTGTTCGTGTTCGCCGGCAAGGCCCACCCGGCCGATACGCCCGGCCAGCAGCTGATTCGCGAGATCTGGCAGATTTCCAACGAGCCGGAGTTCCACGGCCGCATCCTGATGATCGAGGGCTACGACATGGCCCTGGCCCGCAAGCTGGTCAGCGGCTGCGACGTCTGGCTGAACAACCCGGAGTACCCGCTGGAGGCCTCCGGCACCTCCGGCCAGAAGGCCGGCCTGAACGGGGTCATCAACCTGTCGGTGCTCGATGGCTGGTGGGGCGAGGGCTACAACGGCGAGAACGGCTGGGCGATCGTCCCCTACTCGCGCGAATACGACAAGAAATATCGGGATGACGAGGAGGCACGCGACCTGCTGCACATCCTCAAGGAAGAAGTCGTCCCGCTGTACTTCCAGCGTAACCGCAGCGGCTTCTCCAGCGGCTGGGTCCGCAAGTCCAAGGAGTCGATGCGCACCATCCTGCCGCAGTTCAACTCCGAGCGGATGGTGTGCGACTACGTGCGCACGGCCTACCTGCCGGCGATACGCAAGCACCGGGAACTGTCGTCGGAGTCGGCGCGCTACGCCGCGGAACTGGCCGAGTTCCGCCGCAAGGCCAAGGAGCTGTGGCCGGGCGTCAGCGCGCAGCGTGTCGATACCGAAACCGACCATATCGGTGCGGGCAAGCAGTTCGGCATTGGCGTCGACGTCAAGCTCAACGGCATGGACCCGGAGATGATCACCGTCGAATGCCAGTTCGGCTATCTGGACGAGCTCAAGCGATTCATCCTGCATGCCCGCTTCACGCTTGAACCGGATGGTGAAGCGGTCGAGGACACGCAGCGCTACTGCCTGGCCCTGATTCCGCCGATGCCGGGCATGCAGCAATACCGAATCCGCTACTTCCCGGCCCATCCGCGCCAGTCACACCCCTACGAGCTGGGATTGATGCGCTGGCTCTAGTAACGCTTGGCACGAAACCAGGGAGCGTCTCCCGCGGGGTTTCTCCCCGCGACCTCCTGCCACCGGCATCCAGGTATCCCGAACAACCGTCGTGGGCTGCCTGAGCACAAAGCGCAGATGTTCTGCGCAACCATCGCGCGGCGGAACGGGACGATCCAAGGTTTGCCGTGGTCGGTCGCCCGGCAAAGCCGGCCTCCCACAGGGGATGGTGCCGGATTGTAGGAGCGCAGATTTTCTGCGCGACCGTCGCGCGGCGGAACGGGACGATCCGAGGTTTGCCGTGGTCGGTCGCCCGGCAAAGCCGGCCTCCCACAGGGGATGGTGCCGGGTTGTGGAGCGCAGATTTTCTGCGCGACCGTCGCGCGGCAAAGCCGGCCGGGTTTTGCCCGATGCGGCCGGTGAGCTGATCGGGCCTGCGGGCCCTGCGGCAAGGCTGGGGAGGCAGCTCCGGATCACTGGCTCTAACGCGTTATCATGACCGGCCAGACACGAACATAAGGGGAACCAAGACATGGCAACCGCAGTGATCACGGGCGCATCCCGAGGAATCGGCCTGGCCCTGACGCAGCAGCTGCTCGAGCGGGGCGACACTGTGATTGCGGGTGTACGCAATCCGCATCGTGCCGACGACCTGCACGGTCTGGCACAGGCGCATGCCGATCAGCTGGAAATCATCCGGCTGGACGTGACGGACGATGACGACATCGCGCGCTGCAAGGCGCACCTTGATGACCGCAAACTGGACTTGCTGATCCACAACGCCGGCATATTCGGTGTGCGCGCAGACACATTCGGTGCCTGCGACGAAGCCGGCTGGATCGACGCCCTGCGTACCAACTGCATCGCACCGCGAAAGATCACCGAGGCACTGTTTGAAAATCTCAAGGCCGCCGAGGCACCGAGGTTGGCATTCATCACCTCCAAGATGGGGTCGATGGGCGACAATCAATCCGGCGGGGCCTACGTCTACCGATCCAGCAAGGCCGCGCTGAACGCCGTGGCCGTGAGCCTGGCCCAGGACCTGGCGCCTGCGGGCATCATGACCCTGATCCTGCATCCGGGCTGGGTGCGCACCAACATGGGCGGACCGAACGGGGAAATCGATACCGAGACTTCCGCGCGTCGACTCCTTGAACATATCGACACGGCCACCGAGGCAGACTGCGGCCGCTTTATCGACATCGACGGGACCACCATTCCCTGGTGAGCGATGACCAGCCAAGAGGTGGACCGGCCTGTGCGGTCCCCCGGCGCCCGGACAAGAAACCGGAACGAAGCGCGATACGGCAAACGAAAAGGCGCCCCGCATGGGGCGCCTTTTCTCGTCTCGCCGATACCAAGCGCACCGGCAACCCTCAGTCCTCGGCCTTTTTCAGAGCAGGATGACGCTCAGGAAGCTCAGCCAGGATACGGCGATCAGGCCAGCGATGAAGGTCAGCGCGAAGTTGTCGAAATTGAAGTACTGTCCCATGGTCCTCTCCTGCATTGATGCATGGCCCGAGCCACGCGAAACCCGATCCGGATAATGGATCGCTTGATATCTGCGAGAATTCTAGGTCAGGAACCACGCGCTGTCATGCTTTTTCGCAACCGGCATCATCGGGTGTGCCGGTCCCGCGCCGGTTCGTCCTCGCGGTCATTGTGATCCGGGGCCGGGCTTTCTTCATCCGCCTCGCGATTGCATGGAATCCGGGGATCATCGTCGTCCATCAGGATGCGGTGCGCGGGACTGTCCATGTCCTCGTACTGGTTGTTTCGGATACTCCAGATGGCCGCGTAGATCAGAACCCCCATCACGACCAGGCTCAGGGGCACGAAGAAGTACAAAACGTTCATGTCATCTCCCATGTCCGGGGCGCCTTTTCCCAGACAATTAAAGCCTCGACCGGTTTTCAGAGTGCGGGGAAGACTTCCGGCCCCGGAATCCGGCATCACCTGCGGCCAGGGGACCACTGCAACCCGGCGGGCACCGACGGCATCGGCTCGGCAGCCGCAAGCGGCGGCTCGCCTGAAAAAAGCGCTGCACGAAGCCTCCGTGGTCCCTCCAGCAACGCGCGGACCGGTACACACTCAGGCCCATGCCCCGCGATTCATTGACTTGCGTCATTGTGCTGCAGGGCAACCCCTCCGGCAAGGGAGTGACGAGGCGACGGCCGCGCAAGCAACCGACAGAGTGTGCATCGGGGGCCCCGAGCCGACCGGTCGCCCCCACCAAGGCTGACCCGCGGGCCGCAGAAAAAACCGCAAATCCCGGTCTGGGAAAACACCAGGCTGTGATTGGCCAGGATGCTCATGGACCAGAACCCAGGCCTGATGCCCGTCAAGGCCGGAAACCTGAACCAGCTCCCGACACAGTGCGCCTCTAGTGTTGCGAACCACCCGGCATGTGCCTGCTGTCCGGAAAAGCCGGCGCCGGACGATCGGGCCCTGAATGACCGGAAAGGGCAACGCGCGGAACGCAGGCATGCAATATACCCGCGCTTGTTTATCGGGGGCGGTCACGATCGCGCGGATTGATCGTCGGGCGGGATTTTGGCTGAGGTCATGACCGCCGCCTGGGCATGTCAGGGACGACAAACAAAAAGGGCCGACACACGGCCGGCCCTCGCTGCTGAAATGGTCTGTTCAGACCACCAAAACGCCCCTCACATGCCGCGACGAAGCGCTTCGATACGCTGCTCCAGCGGCGGGTGGGTCATGAACAGCGCCTTGAGCCCGCCGCCGCGGCCGCCGGAAATCCCGAATGCCTGCATCTGCGCGGGCAACTCGGCGTTGACCTGGCTGTTGAGCTGCAACCGCTCGAGCGCGGCGATCATTTTCTCCCGGCCGGCCAGGCGCGCGCCAGCGGCATCGGCGCGGAATTCACGCTGCCGGCTGAACCACATCACGATGGTGCTAGCGAGGATACCGAACACAATCTCGGCCACGATGGTCGTGATGAAGTAGCCAATGCCGACGCCTTCCTCGTTCTTGAACACCACCCGGTCGACAAAGTAGCCCACCAGCCGGGCGAAGAAGATCACGAAGGTGTTGACGACGCCCTGGATCAAGGTCAGGGTCACCATGTCGCCATTGGCGATATGCCCGACCTCATGACCGAGGACTGCTTCCGCCTCGTCCCGGGTCATGTTGTGCAGCAGGCCGGTCGAGACGGCCACCAGCGCATTGTTCTTGTTGGCCCCGGTCGCGAAGGCGTTGATCTCGGGCGAGTCGTACAGGGCGACCTCGGGCATGCCGATGCCGGCTTCCCTGGCTTGCCGGCGAACCGTCTCGACCAGCCACTGCTCGATCTCGCTGCGTGGATTCTCGATCACCTGCGCGCCGACGCTGCGCTTGGCAATCCACTTGGACATCAGCAGGGAGATGAACGCACCCCCGAACCCGAACACGGCCGAGAACACCAGGATCGACACGAGGTTCAGACTGCCATCCGCCTCGCGTCCGGACCCCAGCCCAAAGACACTGGAGATGACGAACCAGACGACCATCAACAGGACGATGACCGCCAGGTTGGTGGCAAGGAAAAGAAAAATACGTTTCATGGCTCCCTAGATCCTCTCGAGGATTGATTCAAGTATCCGACAACTTCTCGACGCGCCGGGGCCAACACCGAAGCACAAGCCACCCGGCCGCGTTGCATCATACCGTTTTTCCGCCCGCATGAGCGACCAAAGCCCCGCTGCAAAAACCGGCCGGACAACGACCAGCAGCACTGCGCACAAGGACCCGGAAAAGCCCTGCACGAGGCCACGGGACTTCATGCTCTTGCGCCAGCGGTCACGCGCCAGGCTCGCGTTTTACAACCCACGGGGCAAAACAGCCCCAGAGCCTGCCGCGCCATGGACTGGCTCGCCCCATGGCGCGGCAGGGATTCGAGGCCCGGCACGCGAAGGTCTGCATCCGTGCAGGCCCTGCTTAGATGACGGCTTCGATCAAAAATTCAAGCGCAACCAGACAATCAGGCCGGATATTGCACATGCCGAACAAGCCCGCCGAAGCGGGTGCCGGAATCAGGCTGCACCGGCCCCAAAGAGCGCTCGAAGATCGGTACGCGACCGGTCACCCGGCCGGCGCGATCATCTCGACCCGCTTGAACCCGCGCGGCAACTCGCGACCGCGGGCAGCCCGCTTGCCGCGGTACGCTGCCAGGTCGTCGCCCTTGAGGGTCACCGTGCGCGCGCCGGACTGGATGACCAGCGGCTGATCCTCGGCAAGCACGGTCGCTGACACGAGTGTTTCGCCGTCGCGCAACTGCATGAGCTTGACGCCCTTGCCCTTGCCTCGCTCGGGCAGTTCGTCGAGCGCAAAGACCAGCACCCGACCGGCGCTGCTGGCCACGGCACACCAGCGGCTGTCCGGACTGACCCGGACCGGAGGCAGTATGGCTGCACCGCTTGTCAGTGTGATGACGGCCTTGCCGGCCTTCTGCCTGGAGATGAGTTCCTCGAATGGCGCCACGAACCCGAAGCCGCCATCCTGAAGCAGCAGGATTTTGCTCTCCGGCGAAGCGATCAACACCTGCTGGAACGTGGCGCCCCCCGGAGGCGTCACCCGGCCGGTCAGTGGCTCGCCCTGCCCCCGGGCGGAAGGCAGCGTATGCGCGGCAAGCGCATAGGCTCGCCCGGTGCTATCCAGAAAAACCGCCTGCTGGGTGGACTTGCCCATGGCGTGGGCCTGATAAGCATCGCCGGACTTGTACTGCAGGCCCAAGGGATCGACCTCGTGCCCCTTGGCGGCACGCACCCAGCCCAGGCGCGAAAGGATCACCGTGACCGGCTCGGCCTGGATGAGTCGGGTCTCGTCCAGCGGCTGGGCCGCCTCGCGGGTCACCAGCCGCGAGCGGCGGGCATCGCCGAATTTTTCGGCATCCTCCAAAAGCTCCTGCCGAAGATGCTCAAGCAGCCGCGGCCGGGCATCAAGCAACCCGGCCAGCTCATCCCGCTCGGCCTGGAGCGTCGACTGCTCGTCACGAATGGAAATTTCCTCCAGACGGGCCAGCTGACGCAGGCGGATTTCGAGAATGGCCTCGGCCTGGACTTGCGAGAGCGAAAACCGCGTCATCAGGGCCGCCTTGGGCTCGTCTTCCTCGCGGATGATGCGAATCACCTCGTCGATGTTCAGGAACGCGACCAGCAACCCCTCGAGCACGTGCAGTCGGCGCTCCACCTTTTCGAGGCGCCACCGGAGTCGGCGCGAGAGCGTGGTTTCCCGGAACCTCAGCCATTCATCGAGCAGGTCACGCAGGTTCATCACCCGGGGCCGACCATCCAGGCCGATCATGTTCATGTTGACCCGGTAGCTCTTCTCCAGGTCCGTGGTCGCGAACAGGTGCGCCATCAACGCCTCGATATCGACGTTTCGGCTGCGCGGCACGATCACGAGCCTTGTGGGCATCTCGTGGTCCGACTCGTCCCGAAGATCCGTGACCAAAGGCAGCTTCTTCGCCTGCATCTGCCCGGCGATCTGTTCGAGAATCCGGCTTCCCGAAGCCTGATAGGGCAACGCGGTGATCACGATCTCGCCCTGTTCCACCTCGTAGCGTGCCCGCTGGCGGATATTGCCGTGTCCGGTCTCGTACATCCCCAGCAGTTCGCGGGGCGGCGTGATGATCTCGCCCTCGGTGGGAAAGTCCGGCCCCTTGATATGCTCGCAAAGCTGTTCGGTACTCGCGGACGGATCATCGAGCAGCCGCAACAGGGCCGAAACCACCTCGCGCAGGTTGTGGGGCGGAATGTCCGTGGACATCCCCACCGCGATTCCCGTGGCGCCGTTGAGCAACACGTTGGGCAGCCGCGCCGGCAGCAGGGCGGGTTCTTCCAGGGTCCCGTCAAAGTTGGGCACCCAGTCGACCGTTCCCTGCCCGGCCTCGGCCAGCAGGCTGTCGGCATAACGAGTCAGCCGGGACTCGGTATAGCGCATGGCGGCGAAGGACTTCGGATCATCCGCAGACCCGAAGTTGCCCTGGCCGTCGATCAGCGGATAGCGGTAGGAAAACGACTGGGCCATCAGCACCATCGCTTCGTAGCTGGCCGAATCGCCATGCGGGTGAAACTTGCCGATCACGTCCCCGACCGTACGGGCCGACTTCTTGTGCTTGGCTGTCGCATTGAGGCCCAGTTCGCTCATCGCGTAAACGATTCGTCGCTGAACCGGCTTGAGCCCGTCGGCCACGTGCGGCAGTGCGCGATCGAGGATCACGTACATCGCGTAGTTCAGGTAGGCACGTTCCGAGAAATGCGCCAGGGACTCGCGCTCGTGATCGAATGCTTCGCTTCCTGCCGGGAAGCCGGTGTCTTCTGGAAAATCCGTCGTCGTGGCCATGTTCAGTGTGTCCTCGCAGGCGAAGCAGCCGGATTGAGCCGGGACAGCCCGTAGAGGCCCGCGGCCAGGAATGCCAGCGGCGGCAACAGCGCACCGAGCAGCACGGGCATGCCGAATACGGGCCCCATGAAGTTCACGATCTGGTTGACGGTGACGAAAACCACCCCCAGAAGCATGCCCACGAACAGCCACTTGCCGGCATTGCCGCCGCGCTGGGATGCAAAGGCGAATGGCATCGCGATCACCAGCATGACGAGCACCGACAGCGGCGCGAGCGCCTTGCCCCAGAGGGCGACGCGGTACGCGGTGGCATCCAGATCGTTGCGCTCCAGGTGCCGGACGTAATGATACAGGTCCGGCAGGCTCATGTGCTGCGGATGGACCACCGCCACCTCCAGCACCCGGCGCGGGAACAGCGTTTCGGTCACCGAATCCACGGTGACCGCCTGCATGCGCCCGTCGACCATCCCGGTCCCGCGTACCTCAAAAAGTTGCCAGCGCCGCTCGTCGATGCTCTCGGCGCGGGCCGCCTCCAGCGTGCGCAACATGCGCCCGGCCGGGTCGAACTCGAAGAGCCGAACATCCAGCAACTGCCCGCCAACGGTCGCCCGGCCGACCTGGACAAACCGCATTTCGTCGCGCACCCACAGTCCCGACCGCGTGTTGACCGACAGGGCGCTCTGGGTGGCCTCGGCGCGCAGGGTCCTGGCGGTTTCCTGCCCCCAGGGACCGAGGGTTTCGCCCATGACCATGCCGACGACTGCCAGAACGAGGCCGGCAAGGATCACCGGTCGCGCCAGCCGGGCCACGGACACCCCGGCAGCGCGCATGACCGTCAGTTCCGATCCGTTGGCCAGGGCGCCCAACGCAAGGAGCGCACCGATCAGGATCGCCACGGGGTAGAAATCATACACATAGGCGGGCGTCGTCAGCACCACGTACGCCATGACTCTGGCCAGCGTGTACGCCCCCTCCACCTTGTCCACCTCGTCAATGAACTGGAAGATCAGTCCCAGCAGCAAAAAGGCCAGCACGGACGCGGCACCGCCCACCAGGACTGCACGGAACAGGTACCGGTCAAGCCGGTTCACGAGGACACCGCCGAACGCCGTGCGGCGAGCCCGAGCCGCCGCAGCCCGCCACCCTGGCTCCAGAGCATCGCCATCGCCGCCATGACCGTCAGGCCGGGTACCAGCAGCGCCCCGGCCACGACGGACAGCTCCCCCCGCCCCACGGCGCTGTTGGCAACCCCCACCAGGTTGAAATAGACCGCGTAGACCAGAACCGCCGTCACCAGACGCGCGTATCGACCGGATCGTGGCCGTGCGTGGGCCAGGGGCACCGCCAGCAGGGCAAGGGCCAGCACGCTCAACGGTTGCGACACGCGCTTGAGCAGTTCCCGGTGATCACGCGGATCGTCCGAGCCCAGCAAGGTCAGCGTATCCCCGGGCCCGTCCTCGACGTCCTCGGGCTCCAGTCCCGGCAGCATGGCCCGGTGCGTGTCATACCCGATGACCCGGAAATCGGCGCGTCCAGGAACGCCCTCGTATCGCCGCCCATCCCGCAGCTCAACAAACCGGTGGCCGGTCTGCGGATCGGTCACCAGCTCGCCGGTACCGGCGAACTCGAAGCTCGGCACGCCGTCGCGCAACGTGTACAGGAAGACTTCCCGAAACACCCGGCCGTCCTGCCGTGCCACGTAGGCGACGGTCTGGCCGTCCGGCGTCTCGATGAAACGGCCGGTCGGCACCCTTTTGAGTTCGGCCAGAGACTGGGCCTGGGCGATCACGTCATCACGGGATTCCTGCAGGGCCGGCCAGAAGTCCAGAGCAAGCCACCCGACCAGGACCGCGACCGGGAGCGCCAGCAGGAATACCGGCCGGTAGATCTGCCAGGCCCCCACCCCGCAGGCGCGCATCACCCCCAGCTCGCTGTCCCGCGCCAAGCGCCCGAGCGCAAAGACCAGACCGATGAACAGGGCCACCGGCAGCATGTACCCGAGAAGCTTGACCGCGTTGACCCCCAGAAGCCAGGGCACCAGCGATGCCGGAAGCCCCCCCTCGGCCGAAAGGGCCAGCGCGCGAACCAGCAGGTTGGCGCCAATGACCAGCGCCAGGACGAAGAACACGCCCGCGAACGCCAGCGCCATCTCGCGCAACAGGTACCGGCCCAGGACCGACATGGACGGGCTTCAGCCCTGGCCGGGCAGGTTGCGGGCAATCAGCCCGAAGCGCCCGCCCACGCCGGCCGGCATGGGCAGGCGCACCCGATAACCGCCGCCGGGCGCCGCGTCCATGGGACGGCCCTGCAGGTCCTGCATCCATTCGAGTCGGGTATCCCGGTTGCCCTCGGGCAACAGGAAGGTGATCTGGTCACCGACCTGCAGCTTGTTCTTGATATCGACCTCGACCCAGCCGGCCTCGGGATCGGCCCCGGTTACCTCGCCGACGAACTGCTGGATGCGGTTGCTGGACACGCCTTCCAGGTAGTTCTGGTACTCCTGCGTGTGGTGACGCTTGTAGAACCCGTCCGTGTAGCCGCGGTTCGCGAGGTTGTCCAGCTCGGCGATCAGTCCCGGATCGAAAGGCTTGCCGGCCACCGCATCGTCAATGGCGCGCCGGTAGACCTGTGCGGTTCGTGCGACGTAATAATGCGATTTGGTACGCCCCTCGATCTTGAGACAGTCCACCCCGATCCGGGTCAGTTCGTGCACATGCTCGACGGCACGCAGGTCGCGGGAATTCATGATGTAGGTCCCGTGCTCGTCCTCCATCACCGGCATGAGTTCGCCCGGGCGGCTGGCTTCCTCCAGGAAATACACCTGGTCGGCCAGCGGATGCCGCTGTTGCGCCGCCGGGCCCTGGTCCATGGGGTTGGCCGCATGCAGGGCCTCGAGGCCGATCACCTGCGCCTGGTCCGCCGGGCGAACCACGCCGGCGATGTCCTCTTCGGCCGCGGTGGTCTTGTATTCCCAGCGACAGGCATTGGTACAGGTGCCCTGGTTCGGGTCGCGGTGGTTGAAGTAGCCCGACAGCAGGCAGCGGCCGGAATAGGCGATGCACAGGGCCCCGTGCACGAAGACCTCCAGCTCCGTGTCCGGACAGGCATCGCGGATCTGGCGGATCTCCTCGAGCGACAGCTCCCGGGAAAGGATCACCCGCTCGACGCCCACCGATTGCCAGAACTGGACCGAGGCGTGATTGACCGTATTGGCCTGCACCGACAGGTGGATCGGCATGTCCGGCCACTGGCGGCGCACCATCATGATCAGGCCGGGATCGGCCATGATCAGCGCATCCGGCTGCATGTCGATCACCGGCTGCATGTCCTTGATAAAGGTCTTCAGCTTGGCGTTGTGCGGCGACAGGTTGACCGTCACGAAAAACTGCTTGCCGGCCGCGTGCGCCTCGTCGATGCCGATCCTGAGGTTGTCTTCCAGAAAGTCGTTGTTGCGTACCCGCAGGCTGTAGCGTGGCAACCCCGCGTAGACGGCATCCGCCCCGTAGGCGAATGCGTACCGCATGGACTTGAGTGTGCCGGCAGGCGAAAGCAGTTCAGGGGATTTCATGGGCGTGCGGTCAGAAAATCGGAAACAATCCGTCATTGTACTGCCTGGCAGGAGAATTGCTGAACCGGCCGCAACACCGGCTGACCCCTGGTTTTTCAGGTTCATTCCGCTGCAATCCGGGGGTGCGGATCGTTCAGAGCAGTCCGCGCTGGACGGCCAGTGCCCATTGAATATGCTCGACCAGCAGCGGACCGGCATCGGGCAGCCGGCTTTGCAGTGCCCGAACCGCGCGCGCGTCCGGCGGGGCGTTGCCCAGAGCCACGGCCAGGTTGCGCTGCCAGCGTTCATGCCCAATCCGGCGGATGGCCGAGCCGGCCATCCGCTCCAGAAACTGGGCCTCGGTCCAGCCGAACAGTTCAACCAAGTCGGGATTGTCCAGCCCGTGCCGGGCGCGAAAGTCCGCTTCCTCGCTCGCTCGGGCGAAGCGGTTCCAGGGGCAGACCAGCTGGCAGTCGTCGCAGCCATAGATCCGGTTTCCCATCGGTCGACGAAATTCCTGGGGAATCGGACCATCCAGCTCGATGGTCAGATAGGAAATGCACCGGCGGGCATCCACCACGCCATCAGCGACGATCGCGCCGGTCGGACAGACATCGATGCAGGCGGTGCAGTGACCACAGTGGGCCGACGCAGGAGCGTCGGCAGGCAGCGGCAGGTTCGTGAACAATTCGCCCAGAAAGAACCACGAGCCCGCCTCACGGCTCAGGACGAGACTGTGCTTGCCCTTCCAGCCCAGTCCCGCCTTTTCCGCGATGACCGTCTCCATCACCGGCGCACTGTCTGTGAAGGCACGATGCAACAGCAGATGCCCCGTCTCCTGCAGGCGGGCGCGCAGTCGCTCGGCCAGTTTCTGCAATCGCTGGCGCAGGATCTTGTGGTAATCGCGCCCCAGCGCGTAACGCGAGACATATCCCTTGCGCGGGTCGGCCAGAACCTTGCGCGGCACCTCGGCCAGCGGGGGCAGGTAGTCCATCCGCACGGAAATGATGCTGACCGTGCCCGGCAACAACTCGGTGGGTCGCGCCCGCCTGAGGCCGTGCCGCGCCATGTAGTCCATCTCGCCGTGAAAACCCTGCTCGAGCCAGTTCAGGAGCCCGGGTTCGGCGTGGGCCAGGTCGGTGTCGGTGATTCCCACGCCCGTGAACCCCAGCGCACGGGCCTCCCGGCGAATCCACTCGGAAACCGCCAGCGACTCGGGGGGCAGGACATCGTTCATGCGAGCCGCTCGGCCAGCAGCATCCCCGCACGCGCCCCGGCAAGACACAGGAGCACCGTGCCGACGACGTACAGGGCGGCCAGGAACCACTGGTTGCGGCCCATCAATGCCAGCGCGTCGATGGAAAACGCGGAAAAGGTCGTGAATGCACCCAGAAAGCCGGTGAGTACCGCGATCCGGTATTCGATCGGCCAGGCCCAGCGCGTGGTCAGCCAGACGGCCAGAAACCCCATCAGCGCCGAGCCGATCACGTTCACGGCCAGGGTGCCGAAGGGAAAGCCCCGACCGAACCAGTGCATCAGCAGGCCGGTCAGCCCGAACCGGGCCATCGCGCCAAGTGCGCCGGCCAGGCCGACAAGCAGATAGAGTTTCACTCACCCGCTCCCCGGCCACGCCCCTCGGCGCGGGCCGTCTCGTTCAATCGCGCCAGGCGTTCGAGCTTTTCCGCGATACGGATTTCAAGACCCCGCGGCACCGGTTGGTAATACCGCCGCCCCGCCAGGGGTTCGGGCAGGTAGGTTTCACCCGCGGCAAAGCCTTCGCCCTCGTCATGGGCATAGCGGTATCCTGCCCCCCAGCCTTCGCGCTTCATCAGGCCCGTGGGCGCATTGCGCAGGTGCATCGGCACCGGCAGCGAGCCCGATTCGCGGGCATCCTTCATCGCCGCCTGGTGTGCGACGTAGACGGCATTGCTCTTGGGTGCACAGGCCAGATAGATCGCCACCTGGGTCAGCATCAGTTCGCCCTCGGGGGATCCGAGGCGCTCATGGGCCTGCCAGGCGTCGATGGCCAGCGTCAGCGCACGTGGATCGGCATTGCCGATATCCTCGCTGGCCATCCGGACCAGTCGCCGCGCCAGGTAGGCCGGATCGGCCCCGCCATCGATCATGCGCGCCAGCCAGTAGGCCGCCGCATCGGGGTCCGAGCCCCGCACCGACTTGTGCAGGGCGGAGATCTGGTCATAGAACTCGTCGCCGCCCTTGTCGAAGCGATTCGGACCGGCTCGGGTGACCTCGTCGAGGATCTGCTCGTCGAGCACCCCGTTGCGCTCGGCGGCCAGGGTGGCGGCAATCTCCAGCAGAATCAGGGCGCGCCGGGCATCGCCATCGGCGACCCGGGCGATCCGTGACACCGCCTCCGGCCCGGTCTTCAGTCCCGCACCGCCCAGACCACGTTCGGCATCCGCCAGCGCCGTATGCAGCAGTGTCTCGATGTCCGCCGGCGCCAGAGACTGAAGGATGTACACCCGTGCCCGCGAGAGCAGCGCGTTGTTCAGCGAAAAGGACGGGTTCTCGGTCGTCGCGCCGATCAGGGTCAGCAACCCCTCCTCCACGGCGGGAAGCAGGGCATCCTGCTGGGCCTTGTTGAACCGGTGGATCTCGTCGATGAAAAGCACCGTGCGTCGAGGCAGCAGGCCACGCGCGGTCTCGATCGATTCGCGGATATCCCGGACCCCGGCCATGACCGCGGAGATCGCCAGCCAGTCGGCTCCCGCCTGGCTGGCCATCACCCGCGCCAGGGTGGTCTTGCCCACCCCCGGCGGGCCCCAGAGAATCAGCGAGTGCAACTGGCCGCGCTCCACGGCCAGTCGCAGCGGCTGGCCCTTGCCGACCAGCGACTGCTGCCCGACCACCTCGTCCAGCGTCCGCGGGCGCATCCGCTCGGGAAGCGGGCGCAAATCGGGCCCCTCGTGCGCAAACAGGTCGGCCATCAGCGACCCTCGACGACCTCCACGCCCTCGGGCGGGGTGAAGTCGAACTGCTCCGAGGCGACGGGCTCGTTGATCACCCGGTCGAAGAACCGAACCTGGGTGGCGTTCTCGAAGGCGTCGATCAGCCGCATGCTGGAAAGGCCTTCATCGTCGACGGAAATCAGGATCTGCGCGAAATCCGACACATCTTGTCGCGGACGCACCCGGTACCACCGGGCCTCGTCATCATCCATCTCCACCGGTTCGACCTTGAACACCTCGTCCAGCGGCTGCTCATCCATCAGCACCATGATCGGCGAGCTGTCGACGCTGCCGGTCAGCGGCTTGCGCGTGGCCTGTTCAAGATCGGGATCGAACACCCAGAGCCACTCGCCGTCGGATACCAGCTCCTGAACATAGGGGCGCTCGTAGGTCCAGCGAAACCGCCCCGGCCGCTGAAGAATCACCTGCCCGCTCGAAAACTGCATGCGCTTGCCCTGCGGGTCCCGCTGCAACTGCTCGAACCGTGCCGAATAGGTTTCGAGCCCGGAGACGAAATCCGTCAGGGAACGCGGTTCGGCCAGCCCGGAGGCCATGGGCGCCAGAACCAGCGCCCAGGCGAAGAGCATCCTGGAAATCAGCGCAATCCTCGGGGCCGCTCTGCATGCCCGCAGAGCGTCCCACGCGGGGCGTGGTAGCCGTGCCGCAGCAGGGCGCAGGCCAGCAAATCGCAGCGCACGGGCCGGGCAGGCATCGGCCCGCGCGTTACCGCGCGAGCCCCCGAGTGGCTTCGTGCGGCGTTTTCTTTGAAAACAGGTCAACATGATCGCGCCTTAAAATTGCGTCGTGAGGACACCGCACGCAGTGCGGCGACGGCTGGCCGGGGGAGAATCCCGCCCCGTCTGCCCCGCCGGAGCCTCAGGCGCCCGGCAAGACAGCGACAGGGCATTGGCGATTATATCCCACACCCAGGCCCCTCCCTGACCGGCAATCAGGCCTTGGGCGGTGGCGGCGCCAGAACTTCCCGCGAACCATTGGGCTGCAGCGGACCGACAATGCCGGCAACCTCCATTTCCTCGACCAGGCGCGCAGAGCGGTTGTACCCGATCTTGAGGCGTCGCTGGACGTAGGAGATCGAGGCCTTGCGGCTTTCGGTAACGATCGCAACCGCCTGGTCGTAGAGCTCGTCCTGTTCCCCGCCCTCGGGGCCGGCCGGTCGCTCGCCCGGCAACGCCACCGCCGCCGACTGGTCGTCGAGAATGTCGTCGATGTAATCCGGCTCGCCGAGGCTCTTGAGCGCCTCGACTACCCGGTGGACCTCGTCATCGGACACGAATGCCCCGTGAACGCGCATTGGCATGGCCGTCCCTGGCGGCAGGTACAGCATGTCGCCGTGACCGAGCAGCGCCTCGGCCCCCATCTGGTCGAGGATGGTGCGCGAATCGACCTTCGACGAGACCTGAAAGGCCATGCGCGTGGGAATATTGGCCTTGATCAGGCCGGTAATCACGTCCACCGACGGCCGCTGGGTCGCCAGGATCAGGTGGATTCCGGCTGCACGGGCCTTCTGGGCCAGCCGGGCGATCAGTTCCTCGACCTTCTTGCCGACCACCATCATCATGTCCGCGAACTCGTCCACCACCACGACGATGTAAGGCATGGGTTCAAGTTCGGGCGGCGGCAGGTCGGGGTCGAGTGCCTCGGCATGGTTGTGCAGCGGATCGACCAGCGGCTCTCCGGCCTCGCGGGCCGCCCGGATCTTGGCGTTGGCCCCGGCAATATTGCGCACCCCGAGCGCCGCCATCGTCTGATAGCGCCGTTCCATCTCGCCGACCGCCCAGCGCAATGCGTTGGCAGCCTCCTTCATGTCGGTGACCACCGGGGCCAGCAGGTGCGGAATGCCCTCGTAAACCGACAGTTCCAGCATCTTGGGGTCGATCAGGATCAGCCGGGCCTCTTCCGGCGTCGTCTTGAACAGGATGCTGAGAATCATCGCATTGACCCCCACGGACTTGCCCGACCCGGTCGTGCCCGCCACCAGCAGGTGCGGCATTCGCGCCAGGTCGGCCACCACCGGTGCACCGCCGATATCCTTGCCGAGCCCAAGCGTCAGCGGCGCCTTGGCATCGACATACTTCGCCGACTCAAGCACCTCCCGCAGCGCGATGATCTCCCGCTTGTGGTTGGGAATTTCCAGGCCGACGGTGGACTTGCCGGGAATCACCTCGACCACCCGCACCGAGACGGTCGACAGCGCCCGGGCGAGATCCTTCGCGAGATTGGAAATCTGACTGACCTTGACCCCCGGTGCCGGCTCCAGCTCGAAGCGGGTGATCACGGGGCCCGGATGCGCCTCGACCACGGTGACGTGGACGCCAAACTCGGAAAGCCGCTCCTCGATCAGCCGGGACATGGCCCGCAAGGCCTCGTCACTGTAGCCGGACTCGGTGCGCACCGCCGGATCGAGCAACTTGAGACTCGGACGCCCGTCCTTCAGGGCGTTCTTCATCGGCACGGGTTTCCTTTCGGGCCGGGATTCGGCCCGGGTGTCCGCCTGCTTTTCCTCCGGGCGCCGGCCCAGGCGCAACCCTTTGCGGGCCTTCGAGGGCTCGGCCACCGGCTCGGAATGCTCAGGCAAACCCGCAGGCAATATCGACCCGGACTCGATGGGCGGCGGATCTGCGGTCGGCTTCGCGGACGGGGAAAAGCCCGATTCCTCGACCGCATCATGGTGCGTGGTTTCCTTTCGCACGGGCCCTTCCAGTCGCTCTACCAGCCGCTTGAGTCCGAAAAGGCCACGCCGCGCCCCGTCATACAGCCCCAGGGTGGCGGCACCCACCACGTCCACCAACCCGAGCCAGGACAGGCCCGTCATGGCGGTCACGGCAATCATCAGGCAGGGCAGAAGCAGCAAGGTGGCACCAAGTCCGCCGAGGTATTCGACCAGCGGTACCGCGAGGACACGACCGACCAGTCCACCCGCACCGATCTGCTCCAGCCGGGCGGGCGGCACGCCATGAATCTGAACCAGGATGGCGGTCCCGATGACAAACAGCACAAAGCCGCCGAATTGCAGCGAATGGGCCCAGGAGAACAGCGGCTGGTCATGACGTATCGACCAGAACACCCGCAGGGCCACCAACCCCAGCCCGACCGGCAGCGCGTAGGCACCGAAACCCAGCAGGAAGCGCAGCGAATCGGCCACCCAGGCGCCGACCACCCCGATGGCGTTGGAGACGGCCTCGCCGGTTCCGGTGGAGGTCCATCCTGGGTCGGCCGGATCGTAGGTGGCCAGCGAAACGGCCAGCATGGCGGCAACTGCCAGCGAAACAAGCAGAAGCAGCTCGCGTCCGAAACGTCCGGGCCGATACACAGCCGGCGTGTGGTTTTCCTGCTTGTCTTTGGCTCGTTTCATCAATATGTTAGGCGAACAACTTTTGAACAAACCCGAAGTATACATGCGGACATGAACAAGATCACCAGAACCGACGACCAGTGGCGTGCCCAGCTCACCGAGGAGCAATACCGGGTCTGTCGGCTTGGCGGTACCGAGCGTCCCTTTACCGGAGCGTACTGCCATCATCACGGCACGGGCGTTTTCCACTGCGTCTGCTGTGACGCCCCGCTGTTTGACTCCCGGGAGAAATTCGACTCGGGGACCGGCTGGCCAAGCTACCTTGCGCCGATCTCTGACGAAGCGGTGACCGAACAGACCGATCACAGTCATGGCATGACACGGACCGAGGTGCGTTGCGCGCGGTGTGACGCACACCTCGGCCATGTATTCGACGACGGCCCGCCGCCCACCGGCAAGCGTTACTGCATCAATTCGGTCTGCCTGAGCCTGCACGATTCAGGTGCCGGCTGACAACCAGCGCGCGGACCCGAATCGGCCAGCCTGCAACGGCGCACCCAAGCGTCATTCAGACCGTCGAACTTGCCTTGACAGGCTTTGCCCGAGCCCGCAGCCGGGGCGGTCTGGCGGACCGTCCGGGATTTCCCGTTCCGGGTCCGGTGCAATTCGCGGGCACCGGGGGCAACGACCGCGCACCCGGTTCGCGGAGGGCGCCGGCGGGCGGACGGGCGAACCGCTGTCTCAGGGCAGCAACTGGTAGGCAACCGGATTGTCGGCACACAGGCCCAGCGCACACTCCAGCAGCGTGGAGACTCCATTGAGCAGCGCCAAAGCGGCGAACACCCAGAAGGCGCCGAGCGCAAGCCAGACCACGCGATGGTCCAGGTCCGAGAGATCATCAACGGTTTCGGCACAGCGCTCATCGCAGGCACGGTGCAGGAACAGCAACAGCGCAATGCCGAGAATGGTCACCCCGAACAGCACAAATGCCCAGGTATACAGGTGCAGCCCCAGAAACGGCGCCCCGAAGCTGCCGGAACCGGGGGTGACATGCAGCAGGACCTGGCGGCCGGCAACCACCATCCCCATCAACGCGGCGACCAGAACGAGCGCGTAGTGGCGGGTCGACGGTCCGAAACGCAGGTTCATGGCCAGGCCGAAACCGGCCAGCACGAAGGCGGCGCGCTGCAACAGGCAAAGGGGACAGGGCAGCTCCTGAAAGAGCAGCTGGTCGACAAAGGCCAGCAGCAAAACGCCGGAAATACCGACTAGACCGAGTGCATTGAGCAGTACAAGGTTCTGGCGGGACATCAGGTAGCTTCCTTGCGATGGGAACCGGTGGACGCGCATGGTCAGAACTGAAGCGAGAGACGGTCCGTGGCGTGCGCCAGGAACAGGACGAACACCCAGAGCAGCGAGCCCGCCCAGAGCCCGAGCGCCCAGCGCGGATGACCGAACCAGGCCGCGACCAGCCCGGCGAACAGGGTAAAGAACGGCAAGGCCATCATGTGTGCCACCCCCGGCGTCGAATTTGTCCCACTATAGCAACTGTTGGTCCGAGCGACCGAGTCGTGTCTCCTGCCGCTGTTCAATCGGCACCCGAAGCCGGGCGCCGGATGTCTTTGCAGGGCGCATCCTGGGGGACCAGCCTGCCGTCTTTCAGCCACAGCACCCGGCCCATTGCGGCCAGGCGCGGTTCGGGTTCGTGCAGTGCGATCACGGCCACGCGCCCGGCAAGCCAGGGCAGCAGCCGATCGAGCAGACGGTCACGGGTGCGCGCATCAAGCCCGGTGAACGGTTCATCGAGCAGGACGCAAGCCGGGTCGCGCAGCAGCAGCCGCGCCAGCCCCAGCCGCCTGGACTCGCCCCCCGACAACGCGCCCCCTTCCGGACCGACGGCCGTGTTCAAGCCGTCGGCGCGGCAGGCGAGCAGACTTTCGAGGCCCACGCGCGCCAGCACCGCCTCCAGCTCGTCGTCGCGGGCCCCGGGCACTGCCAGCCTGAGATTGGCGGCCACGGTGTCATCCAGCACCGGATTTTCCTGCGGCAGGTAGGCCACCTGCCGGTGCCAGCTGCGTTCGTGGTCCTGCACGCACTTCATGCTGCCCAGACGGATCTCGCCGCCGTGCGGGCGCACAAAGCCGGCAAGCGTCGCCAGCAGCCGACTCTTGCCCTGGCCGGAGACCCCGCAGACCAGCAGCGGTTCTCCCCGCGCGACCGAGAAACTCACTGCATCGAGCAGGATCCGGCCACCAAGGGGTTCGGTCAGTTCAAGGCGCCGGACGTGCAGATCCTCGTCTCCCTCGGCACGAGCCACGCCTGGAGCCGGCTCGGGTTCCGGATCGACAACCCCTACCCGCTGCCCCGACGGTTGCGAAAGCGAACTCAGTTCGGCATGCAGTCCGCAAACCCTGGAACGCAGCCGGTGAAAATCCAGCCACGCGGCCGGTTGAACACGAAGCGCCTCGACCAGCGCCAAAAGACCCAGCACCGACCAGGCCAGCATGGGCCCCGGCGTGGCGCCGGCGAGGCAGCCGCCTGCCAGCACGAGCACGATGATCGTCAACGCACCGGCGAGGACCACCGTGATTTCCAGGCAGGTCTCGGCCCACTCCCGAGCCGCCAGCAATCGGGATTCCAGCCGATCGAAGCGTTCAAGCCGTCGTTGACGCAGATCCGCAAGGCCGTGCTGGCGCAGCAGGGACATGGCGCCGACCGACTCGCCCAGCCAGACCCGCCGGCGTGCCGCCAGCCGCTGCAGCGTTTCGCCCGAGCGGCGTCCAAGACGCGCGGCCCCGCTCAGGCTGACCAGCCAGGCCAGCCAGGGAACCAGCACCAGGAGCGCCAGCGGCGAACAAAACGGCGCCAGGAACAGGGCGATCACCGGGGGAAGCAGCAGCGGGCCCATCAGCGGCCACAGCATCCGCGGCATCACCTGCTCGAGCCAGTGCACGTCCCCGACAATCCGTTCCAGTGCCTGGTCGATCTGCATGCCGTGAATGATCCGGGAAGACCTGATCGCCAGCGCGTCGAAAAGCTGACCCCGAAGCTGTGCCATCTGCCGGAACAGCAGGTCATGCCCGAGCACGCTCTCCCCGTAGCGCAGCACCACCCGCGAGAGGGCCAGCGTGCGAATCAGTCCCGAAGGGCTGTGCATGTCCCGCAGCAGATAAAGCCCTGCCCCGGCCAGTCCCGAGGCGACAATGAACCAGCCGGCCACGGCCAGCAGCCCGACCTGCGCCGACAATGCAGCCAGGGCCACTGCCAGCAGCAGGACCTGCCGCCCGGCCACCGCACGCCCGCCGAGGAGCATCCAGAGCTCAGCCCGCATCGTCCGGTTCCCGAAGTTCCACCACGCGATCGGCCCAGTCATGAACCGCAGGCGAATGGCTGGCGACCACAAGGGTCACGCCGTGGTCGGCGCGCACCCGGTCAAGCAGGGCCAGCATGGCCCGCTCCGACGCCGGATCGAGGCCCGCGGTCGGCTCGTCCAGCAACCACAGCTTCGCCCCGGAGAGCAGCGCGCGGGCCAGCGCCAGGCGCTTGCGCTCGCCGCCCGACAGGCCGAAGCCGCGATCACCCAGCCGCTTGTCCGGCGCATGGTGCAGGCCGACCTCGACGAGCGCCCTGTGGATCGTTTCGTCGCAGGCCCCCGGTGCGGCAACCCGCAGGTTCCGGGCAAGACTTCCAGACAGCCATTCCGGGTCCTGGGCAACTCGCAGGCAACGCAGGCGCGCACGACGCCGGATTCCGGCACCGGTTTCCAGCCCGGCCAGCAACGCCAGCCAGCGGGACTTGCCCACGCCACTGGCACCGCGAATGCACAGACGCTCCCCGGGCATGACCTCCAGCGACGGGAAATCCAGCCGCCGTCCATGCGCCAGGGTCAGCGAGCCGGCATCAACCTCGAGCAATGCGGCCGGGTCATGCGGTTTTACTTCGCTTGCAGCGGGGCAGTCTTGCCGAGCAAGCCAAGGTGCCAGGGCATCCGCCGCCGCCAGCGCGTCGGCGCGCAGATGATGCTGCTGGCCGAGCTGGCGAAGCGGCGCGAAAAATTCCGGCACCAGCAGCAGAATGAACAGCCCTTCAAAAAGACTCAGGGACCCCAGGCCCAGGAACCGGACATGTCCGAGCAGCCCCAGTCCCACGAAAACGGCGACCAGGGCGACGGACATGGCGGCAAAAAGCTCCAGCACGGCGGTCGAGAAGAAAGCCTGGCGCAGCAGGCCCATGGAACTTTCCCGGTAGCGCTCCGAAACCTGCAGCAACTCGCCGGCCACCCGGCCCTCGGCGGCAAACTGCCGCAGCAGGGGCAGATGCCGCAGCCGGTCGTCGAAAAACCCACCCATCCGGGTCAGCGCCTCATGCTGGGCAGTCGCCAACTCGCCGACGCGGGCACCCACCAGGTAAAGAAACAGCGGCAGCAGAGGCAGGCAGAGCGCCAGGAGCAGCGCGCTGAGCAGATTGACCGGCGCGAGCGCGGCCAGGATGAAGGTCACCACCAGCACAAGACGAATGCGCTGGGAGAGGAAACGGCCATGCCACCCGGCAAATTGCGGAACCGTCCGATCCAGCAGGCTGACCCACTCGCCGCGCCGGCGTGCCAGACGCTGATGCTCGGGCAACGTTGCCAGCACATGAAACAGCTCGGCCCGCACCCGGCTGACCACGGCCTGCTCGGTGAGCCGGACCCGGCTGCGCAGCAGCGCCTCGATGGATTGCCGCGCGACAAGAACGGCAGGAAAAGCGGCGAGCAGTGACCAGGGCATCACCCCCGGCTCAAGGGCAATCCGGGCGAGCAGCGCGGCCAGGATCGCCGCCTGGAGCAGGATCACCCCCGCAGCCAGGCCCTGAAGCAACCCGATGCCGACCAGGCGACCGCGAACGGGGCCCAGGTAACGACGCAGCCAGCGCGTCGGCGGCTCAGCGCCTGCCGTGTCCGTCACCGGACCGGACCTTGCCCCGGAACAGCCAGTAGGTCCAGACCGTGTAGACCAGCACCATCGGCATGACCACCAGGGCACCGACCAGGATGAAAAACTGGGATTCCGGGTCGGAAGCCGCGTCATGGAACGTGTACGTCGGCGGCACGGCATAAGGCCACATGCTGCTCATCAGACCCAGGTAGCAGAGCACAAAGATCCCCAGCGTCAGCAGGAACACCTGCCCGTCACCCGGACGCTGCAGCGCCCGGCGCAGCTGAAGCATCAGCATTCCGAGCATCACGACACCCCCGACCAGCAGGATCAGATCCATCGTCCAGCGCTGGCCGATCAGTGGCTGCACCAGCAGGCTGGAGAACGCCGCCAGGGGAATCAGGATGGCCAGCGCCCACCAGGCCCGGGCGCCAAGCATCCGGACGCGCGTGGCCAGCTCGCCCTCGGTCTTGTGCAGCAGCCAGCCGACACCCAGCATCAGATATCCGGATACCAGGGCCACGCCCGTGAGCACCGTGAAAGGGCTGAGCCAGTCGAAGGCGCCGCCGGCATACTGTCCGTCGACGACCTCGAACCCCTGGACATACGCGCCGACCACCACCCCCTGGGCAAAGGCCGCCAGCAGCGAGCCGTAACCGAAGGCCTGGCCCCAGAAACGCCGGCTGCGCGCGCAGTCCGCATGCAGCCGGAACTCGAAGGCGACGCCCCGCAGAATCAGGCCGGCCAGCATCAGGAACACCCCGAGATACAAGGCCGGCAGGAACACCACGTAGATCATGGGAAAGGCCGCGAGCAGCCCCGCACCGCCAAGGATCAGCCAGGTTTCGTTGCCGTCCCAGACCGGCGCCACGGAGGACATCATCAGGTCCCGATCCTCTTCATCCGGGCACAGCAGGAACAGGATGCCGACGCCGAGATCGAACCCGTCGGCGACCGCGTACATCAACACCCCAAAGCCGATCAGCGCCACCCAGATCCAGGTCAAGTCCGGCATCAGACAGTCTCCCGCGTGGAATCGGTCTGCCCCGCCATGGCGAGCGGGCGCTTGGCATGGGCGTAGCGGTCACCGCCACTGCCCGCTTCCGGTCCGGCCATGATGACCCGCCTGAGCGTCGACAGCCCGGTAACGAACACCAGGGCGTAGACGAGCGCGTAACCGACCAGCGAGGTCAGCGCCATGGGGCCGGAGAGCGAAGGCGTCAGGGCCGCCGCGTGATCCATCAGGCCATACACGACCCAGGGCTGACGCCCGATCTCCGTGACGAACCAGCCGGCCAGCACGGCAATGAAGGGCAGCGGTATCGACCAGCTCGCCAGACGCAGATACAGGCCGTTTTCGCCCAGACGCCCGCGAGCCATGCGCCAAAGACCCCAGGCCCCCAGCACGATCAGCACCAGCCCGATGCCCACCATCACGCGAAAGGACCAGAACACGGGAAAGACCGGTGGCCGCTCGGCCGCCGGCCATTCCTTGAGGCCACGCAATGCGCCATCGGGATCGTGGGTGAGGATCAGGCTCGCCCCCCTCGGGATGCCCACCTCGAACAGGTTGCGTTCGCCGTCCTGGTCCGGGATTGCAAACAGCAGCAGCGGCACACCCCGTTCGGTTTCCCAGATGCCTTCGATCGCGGCGATCTTTTCAGGCTGGTAGGCCAGCGTGTTGCGCCCGTGCGCATCCCCGACCAGCAGTTGCAGGGGCGCGGCCACCGCAAGCATCACCACTGCCATGCGCAACGCCGGCAGGAAAAGATGCCGCTGACGACCCTGGCGCAGAAACCAGGCCGACACGCCCAGGACCACCACCGCGCCGGTCAGGAAGGAGGCCAGCAAGACATGCGGCAGCCGGTGGGCCAGTGATGGATTGAAAATGGCTTCCGACCAGGACTGAACGTGGAACAGCCCCTCCTCGAAGCGCACGCCGGCCGGAGTCTGCATCCAGCTGTTCACCGAGAGGATCCAGAATGAGGAAATCATGGTTCCGACGGCGACCATCACCGCGGCGAACAGATGCACGCCGGCGGGCACCCGGTCTCGCCCGAACAGCAGGACGCCCAGAAAAACGGCCTCGAGGAAAAAGGCGGTCAGCACCTCGTAGCTGATGACCGGCCCGATGAAGTTGGCCGCCGCATAGGAAAAGACGCTCCAGTTGGTGCCAAACTGAAACGACATCACGATGCCCGACACCACGCCCATCCCGAAAACCACCGCGAACACGCGTGTCCAGAACACGGACAGCTCGTCGAAGACCGGATTGCCCCGCAAGACGTACATCAGCTTGAGCACCGCGATGAACGACGCCAGGCCGATGGTGAACACAGGAAAGATCGCGTGGAAGGAAACGACGAACGCGAACTGCAGGCGGGAAAGGAAAAGCGGATCGAGTTCCATGAGCACGCGCTCCGATGATCGGTGAGCCGGTGGCAAGCCTCAACGCGGTAGACACGAGCGGCGCGCGGCCGCGGCCGACGACACCCCCGGGGAATCTCTGCACGAAGCGCTTCGTGGCCTCGTCCAGCAACGCAGGAGCCGGCGGGCTGCCTGCTGCGCGTTTGTTACGCGTTCATGTCCCGGCCCCTGCCCCGGCCAGTGACCGGCATGTGCCGGGGCACGGCGCGGTCTGCATTCATGCAGTCCTTCGTGCGGTCCTTCTGCTGATGCAGCGAAGGGCTCCACACCGAACCGATCTGAGAAGAAAAAGGACCCGGCGCGGGCTGCGCCGGGTCCGCAGGCCTCAGTCGCCGGACGGGGCCAGCCCCTGCTGCTCGAGGAAGTGGCGCAGTGCCATGATCTGATGCCGGTCCTCGATATCGCTGCCGTGGTGCGGCAGACGGATACTGACCTCGGCACCGTTCAGGCGGACCTTGGCATGGTTGCTGTGACTGTGCTCGATTGTGGCACCGCGGCTTTCTAGCGCGGCGGCGAGCTTTTTCCAGTCCAGGTTGGCGGCGATCGGATGCGCGAACAGCTTCTCGATGATCGCTTCGTGCTTGTGACTCATGGGGTTCCCCTGTCTGTTGCGCGGCGCCCCGCGGCGGACCCGGACGGGTCCTCTCGGGGCGGACACTGTCGAACAAATGCCCCGGGGACGGTCCCGGGACTCACTTCACGATCCGCAATCCGGGCTTCCTTGGTGGCGGATCCGGATCGTCATCGCCTTCGTCCTGGTCGCCGCGGCTGACCGGCTCCGGGGACTCGCGCCCTTCCACGGCCCGCAGCGCTGGCCGGCCCCGACCCGGGCCGCTTTCGCCGAGACCGGTGCCGTAGTCCGCGTCGTCTGCCTCTTCGGGAAACATCAGGCCCTGGCCGCTTTCCCGGTCCACGATGCCCATGACCGCAGCCATCGGCACAAACACCTGCATCGGCACCCCGCCGAAACGGGCCTCGAAGGTCACCTGGGGATTGTCGAGTTCCAGATGACGCGTGGCGTTCGGCGAGATATTGAGCGTGATCTGCCCGTCATGGGCGTAGTCCTGCGGCACCACCACCTCGGGGTGCAGCGCATTGACGATCAGGTGCGGAACGTGGTCGTTGTCCACGATCCACTGGTAGATCGCACGCAGCAGGTAAGGACGGCTGGAAGTCATTCAGGGCCAATCGCTCCGGATTTCCTGTTCGGCCTCGGTCAGGCTGGCTCGGAAGGTGGGCCGGTCGAAGACCCGCTTCATGTAATCCTGGATGGGCTTGGACTGCGCCGCAGGCAAATCGACCCCGTATACCGGGAGACGCCAAAGTACCGCAGCGATCGTCACGTCGGCAAGGCTGAATTCCTCGCTCATGAAAAACGGCATGGCCGCGAACACCGGTGAAAGCGACAGGATGCTCTCCCGAAGCTGCTTGCGGGCCCGCGCGACGGTCTTCTCACCACGTTCGAAGTCCGGCAGCAGCCCGTACCAGTCCTTTTCGATGCGGTAGAGCGCGGTCCGTACCTTCGCGCGGCTGACCGGGTCCACGGGCATCAGCGGCGGATGCGGAAAACGCTCGTCGAGGTATTCCATGATCACGCGCGCGTTGGTGAGCACCAGATCGCGATCCGCCAGGGTAGGCAGGTCCCCGTTGGGGCTCAGGTCGATGAAATCCTCGGGACGGTCATTGCCGGAGACCTCGATGATCTCGGCACTAAGCTCCTTCTCGGCGAGCACGATGCGTGCCCTGTGGCACTCGGGCCCATCCGGACTCGTGAACAGAGTCATGACCGAACGGCGATTGACACTCGCCATGGCGCAGCCTCCTGGTGCAATGATTGAAACGACGACCGGCGCAATTGGGGCCAGCCCGTCTTTGCCGGTGCAGGGCGCGGTGCGCCCGAACGCGCATTACTCTACCACAACTGCGCGGGTGTGCGCCGTGATGTCGGCACCGCAGCGCTCAGGCAGCGCGGCCTTCAGGCAGGCTCACGAGCCGGTTGCGGCCCTGTCGCTTGGCGTCATACAGCGCCGAGTCGGCCAGCCCGAGCAACTCCATCAGCACGGTGCCGTCCTCAGGGTACATGGCCAGTCCAAAGCTTGCCGTCATGCGGATCGGCGGATGCGCGCCCCCAAGAACAGGGGTGGACGCGATCCGCCTGCGCAGGGCTTCGAGACGTTCGATCGCTGCCTCGCGGCCGATATCGGGGAGCACCACAACCAGCTCCTCGCCCCCCCAGCGGCAGACGATGTCCCGCTCCCGGACTCCGTCGAGCACCATCTGCGCAAAGGCCTCCAGCACCCGGTCACCCACCAGGTGCCCGTGCAGGTCGTTGACCTGCTTGAAGTGATCGATATCGATCAGGCAGAGTGCCAGCGAGCGGTTCTCGGCCGCCATCCGCTCCATGGCCGCCTGCAAAAGCTGTTCCCCCTTGCGCCGATTGTACAGGCCGGTCAGCCCGTCCCGGGTCGCGTGCGCCTGCAGTTCCTGCTCCAGGGATTTCATGTCGGTGATGTCATGCACCATCCCCACCACGCGAAGCGGCGCGCCGTCCTCATCCCAATGCACCACCCGCCCCCGATCGTGGAACCACAGGAAGTGACCGTTGCGGTTGCGGATTCGATACACGGCCTCGAAACGGGCCCGCTTGCCGGCCAGATGCTCTTCAAGCACCCGCATTACCAGTGGCTTGTCATCCGGATGCACGTTGTCCGACCAGGTTGAAAGCACCGGCGCCATGTCATCCGGGCCGTATCCGAGCATCTGCTTGAGTCGCGGGCTGAAGTGCAGGGTCCCATCCGGAATGCTCCAGTCCCAAACGCCGTCGGCCACCTCGTACAGCACGCTGCGGGCATCCCGGTCGTCATCGCGGCGGGCCACATCCGCACGCTCGAGCACGCGCCGCGTGACATCGCGCGCAACCGAGAGAAACCACGAATGTCCCCCGATCTCGACGCACCGGGTCTTGACTTCGACCGTCACCTCGCCGCCGTCGGCATGGGCATGACGTCCAACAAAGGTGTAGTCCCCCCGGGCGCGGATCACCCCGGCGATCTCGGACCACTGGGGCAGGCCGGTCACATCCTTCTGGAGCGAGAGCACGGAATGGTTGAGTACCTGCTCGCGGCTCATTCCCAGATCCTCGTAGGCGGCACGGTTGCAGCCGACGATCCGGGAGCTGGCCGGATCAATCAGGTAGACCGCATCGGGCATTGCCTCGAGGATCTCCTGCGCGCCGGGTACGGGATACATGGTTCACTCCTCGCCTTCCGTGATTACTTCCGCCAACTGTGCGGATATTAGCAGACTACCGGGGCCCTGGCGCCAAGGACAGGCCGGACCGGCGGATGGCTCCCGGCTGCGCGCAACCGCGTGCCGGGCATCCAAACAGCAAAGCCACACCGTTTCCGGCATGGCTTGCAATAGGGCCGTCACGGCCGAATCAGGCCCGGTCGGGGGCCGGAGGCTCACTTCTTGACGTCCCGCCAGTACTCCTTCTTGAGCAGGAAGGCCACGAAGGTGAACAGCAGGATGAAGGCGAGCACCCAGGGCCCGAGTTCCTGACGCTTGATGGCGGAAGGCTCGCCCATGTAGACCATGAAGTTCACCAGATCGCGGATCTTGGCCTCAAAGGCATCCTGGCTCATCTCACCCGGCTCGGCCAGTTCCAAACCGACGAAGCGCGGCTTCTCGCCTTCTCCATCGTCCTGCTCGACCATCTCGTAGACTGCCCGCTGGATGCCCTGCTCGTTCACGAAGACGTTGGGCATGCCGGCATTCTTGTACACGGCATTGTTGCTGCCAAGCGTATGGGCGTCATCCTCGTAGAAGGAGAGCAGATAGGTGTAGATCCAGTCTGCACCCCGTGCGCGGGTAATCACCGACAGGTCCGGCGGCGCCTTGCCGAAAATGCGTTCGGCGTAATCGTCCGGCATGCCGGCGCTGATGGTGTCCCCGATCGCCCCGCCGGGCGGGACCAGCATGTCCAGCAGCGCTTCCTCGCCCAGACCGAAGTCCTGGCCGATGCGCGAATAGCGCATGAACTCGGCACTGTGGCAGGTGGCGCAGTAGGCCATGAACGTCTTGGCTCCACGGATCATCGAGTCGCCGTCCTTGAGGTCGATGTCGGGCTTCTGCAGTTCAACCTGCGACCCACCCGCAGCGACAACGGTACCGGACGCGGCCAGGGTGGACAGTGTGAACAGCAGGGTCGCGATCGTTTTCTTCATGTCAGGCGCTCCGGCAACGGCTTGGTTTTTTCCTTCCCGCTGATGATCCAGAGACCGACGAAGTAGCCGAAGTAGATCACCGTGAATACGCGGGCCATCCAGGTGTATACCGGCGTCGCCGGCTGCGTCCCGAGGAACCCGAGGACCACGAAGGACAGGGCGAAGAGGAACAGCAGAACCTTGAAGGTTGGCGAACGGTAGCGGATGGAGCGGACCGGTCCGCGGTCAAGCCACGGCAGCAGGAACAGCACCAGGATCGCCGCCCCCATCGCCACCACGCCGAGGAACTGGTCGGGGACCGCCCGCAGGATCGCGTAGTGCGGTGCGAAGTACCAGACCGGTGCCACGTGCTCCGGGGTCTGCATCGGGTTGGCCGGCACGAAGTTCGGCGCCTCGATGAACAGCCCGCCGCCCTCGGGCAGGTAGAACATCACGAAGGAGAAGATGAACAGGAACACACCCAGCCCGAACAGGTCCTTGACCGTGAAGTACGGGTGGAAGGGAATGCCGTCCACCGGCTTGCCGTTCTGGTCCTTGTTCGCCTTGATCTCGACGCCGTCGGGATTGTTGGAACCGACCTCGTGCAACGCCATGATGTGACCGCCGATCAAAAACAGCAGCACCAGGGGCAGCGCGATCACGTGCAGGGCGAAGAAGCGGTTGAGGGTGATGTCGGAAACCACGAAGTCGCCGCGAATCCAGAGCGCCAGCGGCTCGCCGATCACCGGAATCGAGCTGAACAGCGAGATGATCACCTGGGCGCCCCAGTAGGACATCTGCCCCCAGGGCAGCATGTAGCCCATGAAGGCCTCGGCCATCAGCACCACGTAGATCAGACAGCCGAAAATCCAGATCAGCTCCCGGGGGGCCTTGTACGAGCCGTACATCATTCCCCGGAACATGTGCATGTACACGGCGATGAAGAAGAACGAGGCGCCGGTACTGTGCATGTAGCGGATCAGCCAGCCCCATTCCACGTCACGCATGATGTACTCGACCGAAGCGAAGGCCTCGGCGGCGGAGGGCTTGTAGTTCATGGTCAGCCAGATCCCGGAGAGGATCTGGATCACGAAGACCACCAGTGCCAGAGATCCGAAGTAGTACCAGAAATTGAGGTTCTTCGGGACGTAGTACTGCGCCAGGTGGGCATTCCAGAAATGCGAGATCGGCAGGCGGGAATCAAACCAGTCGAATGTGCGCTTGATCATCAGGCTTCCTCCTCGCCGCCGACACGGATGATCGCGTCGTCACGGTAGTAGTAAGGCGGCACCTCGAGGTTCGTCGGTGCCGGCACACCGCGAAAGACGCGGCCTGCCAGGTCGAAAGACGAGCCGTGACAGGGACAGAAGAAGCCCCCGCGCCAGTCCTTGCCCAGATCGGCCGGCGAGACATCCGGGCGATAGGTGGGCGCGCAGCCAAGGTGGGTGCAGATCCCGATGACCACCAGGTGCTCGGGCTTGCGCGAACGCCATTCATTGACGGCGAATTCAGGCTGCTGCGTGACGACCGCGGAATCCGGGTCGCGCAGCCGATCCGTCATTTTTGGCAGCGTCTCGATCATCGCCTCGGTCCGATGAACCAGGTACACGGGCCGGCCACGCCATTCCACCGTGACCATCTGGCCCGGTGCAAGCTTTGACACGTCGACGTCCACCGGGGCACCGGCCGCTTCCGCCTTCGCACTGGGCTTGAACGAGGCCAGAAACGGCACCGCCACGAAACCCAGACCAACGCCTCCCACGACGGTCGCCGCGCCCGTAAGGAAGCGGCGCCGCCCGGTACTCACGTTATTATCCGGCATTTTCTCCTCCGACTTTGGGGCAGTAATTCTTGATCTTTTCTCTCGTCCGGAAAGCGGACGCCGACCGCGACACGCTTCCCGCCAGGCCACGAGGGCCTCACAACAGTCAACAACCGGGGGCCTCCTGCCCCGGCGCGCGCACTCCGACGGGCGCGCTGGAACCGGACACCTTGCTGAAGGCACCCTGCGACACAAATCCGCCCGGTGCCTTGAGGCCGGAAACCCCGACCGGCACGCCGTCCCCAAGGTTGGTCCCCGAGCGCCTCGGGAGGTTCACGGCGACAGCGGTCTTGCCGGGGTGACGGTCACGGACAGTCATTTTCGCGTGGCGAAGAATCTTCCATAAGCCAACCGGGGGTCAAACAAGTGTGACTAATGGGCCATCGAACAAATTATGGCGCCCTGCCCGTGGCTGATCGACGGTTCGCTCAGGCCGGGTTGGCGATCTCCACGAATTCGACCATCAGTTCGTCGAAATCCGCGGCCAGCCGCTCACCCAGCGCCTGGACGCCGAACCGCTCGGTCGCGTGATGTCCCGCAGCCAGATAGACCAGCCCGTTTTCCCGCGCACTGTGCGTGGTCTGCTCGGAGATTTCCCCTGAAAGGTACAGATCCAGCCCCAGCTCTGCCGCGTCATCGACATACCCCTGTGCGCCCCCGGAACAGATCCCGACGGTCTCGATCAGCCGATCGGGCTCGCCGACCATCAGAGGCGGACGTTCCAGCACCGTGGCCACTCGCTGCGCGAAGCGCTCGGCCGTCATGGCCTCGCCGAGACGCCCCTGAAAGGCGATGGACTGCGGTCCGAAGCGGCCGGTGTTTTCGATGCCCAGTCGCAGGCACAGCTGCGCGTTGTTGCCAACCTCGGCATGTCCGTCCAGCGGCAGGTGGTAAGCGATCAGGTTGATCCCGTGAACCAGCAGCTTGCGCAGCCGCCGCTCTTTGATGCCCACGATACGCGGGTCCTCGTTCTTCCAGAAGTACCCGTGGTGTACCAGCAGGGCGTCGGCTTCGCGCTCGATGGCCGCGTCGATGAGGGCCTCGCAGGCTGTGACCCCCGTGACGACCCGCCGGATTTGACGGCGTCCGGCAACCTGCAGCCCGTTCGGGCAGTAATCCTGATAAAGCTGCGGTTCGAGCAATTCATCCAGACAGCCCAGCAGCGTCGCGCGATCCACGCCGTTCATGCCGAGCTCCCGCCCCAGTCCCCGACCGCGGCCAGGAAGGCGTTGTTTTCCTCGATCAGGCCGATGGTGACGCGCAGCGCGTCCTTCAGCGGCCCCTCGAGGTGTCCGAAACGCTTGATGAGCACATGGCGCGACAACAGGTGCTGGAAGAGATCCTCGGACTGCTCCGGCGCCGTGTGGAACAGCACGAAGTTGGCGTCCGAGGGGTGCACCCGAAAGCGCCCGTCGGCCCGCAGCGCCTCGATGACCCGACCACGCTCGGCCACGATGGCCGCGCACTGGCGGTCCATCTGTTCGGCGTGCTCCAGCGCGAAGGCGACACTCTGCTGCGTCAGCGCATTCACGTTGTACGGCAGGCGCAGCTTGTCAAACTCGTGGATCCAGGCATCCGCGCCGACCATGAACCCGAAACGCAGGCCCGCAAGACCGCTCTTGCTGAGCGTGCGCATGACCACCACGTTGTCGAACTCGTCAATCCGGTGCAGGAAGGTCTCGCGGGCGAAGGCGTGGTAGGCCTCGTCGATCACCACCAGCCCCGGCGCACGATGAATCAGTGCCAGCACGTCCTCTTCGCTGAACAGGTTGCCGGTCGGGTTGTTCGGGTACGCCAGGAAAATCACCGCCGGGTGGTGCTCGTCGATGGCGGCGGCCAGATGCGGCAGGTCGAGACCGAAGGCGTCGGTGAGCGGCACCCCGACGTACTCCAGGCCAAGGAACTGCGCGATCATCCGGTACATCACGAAGCTCGGTTCCGTGCCCATCACCACGCGGCCAGGTTCGGCCAGGGCCATCATGACGATCTGGATCAGTTCGTCGGAACCGTTGCCGAACAGCAGCGAATGGCCCTGCGCAATACCCAGGTGGTCACGCAGACGCTCGGCAAGCAGGCGAGCCCCGGGATCGGGATAGCGGTTGACCGGCACCTGCCGCAGGCGCTGCAACCAGGCCTCCGAGAGTTCACCCGGCCACGGATTGGGGTTTTCCATGGCATCGAGCTTGATCATCCCCTCGGCCGGCGGCACGTGATAGGCATTGATGGCCCGTATGTCGGCACGGATCCACTGGGCTACTCGGTTGGACATCGTTCGTTCCACGGTCGTTGAATGTCATTTGGAGCCGGGCGTGGCCCGGGGGCCGCAACACGCCGGCCCTTCAGGCATGGGCGGATTCCCGCAAGCGCCGCTCAGCGCACCCGATAACGGGCGGAACGCGCATGTGCGCCCAGCCCCTCGCCGTCGGCAAGCAGCGCAGCAACCTTCCCGAGCCCGGATGCCCCGTCGGCCGAGCAGTGAATGATGCTGCTGCGCTTCTGAAAATCATAGACGCCCAGCGGAGACGAGAAGCGCGCCGTGCGCGAGGTCGGCAACACGTGGTTGGGTCCGGCACAGTAGTCACCAAGCGCCTCGGCCGTATAGCGCCCCATGAAGATCGCGCCGGCGTGACGAACGGCAGGAAGCAGCTCCTCGGGCGACTCGACGGAGAGCTCCAGGTGCTCGGGCGCCACGTGATTGACCACGGCGAGGGCCTCCTCCATGTCCCGGACATGCACCAGCGCACCACGCGCGCCCATCGACGCCTCGATGATCCGCTGGCGCGGCATGTCGGCCACCAGCGCCCGTGCCCGTTCGGCCACCCGGTCCAGGAACGCCCGATCCGGGCTGACGAGGATCGCCTGGGCATCCTCGTCATGCTCGGCCTGGGAGAACAGGTCCATCGCGATCCAGTCCGGGTCGGTCCTGCCATCGCAAACGACCAGGATTTCCGACGGGCCGGCAATCATGTCGATGCCGACGGTACCGAACACCAGGCGCTTGGCCGTGGCCACATAAATATTGCCCGGCCCGGTGATCTTGTCGACCGCGGGAATGGTCTCGGTCCCGTAGGCCAGTGCCGCGACGGCCTGGGCGCCGCCCACCGTGAACACCCGATCGACCCCGGCAATCGCCGCTGCGGCGAGGACCATGTCATTCACGACACCGTCCGGGGTCGGCACCACCATGACGAGCTCGGGCACCCCGGCCACCTTCGCGGGAATCGCGTTCATCAGCACAGACGAAGGATAGGCCGCCTTGCCGCCGGGCACGTAGAGGCCGGCCCGGTCAAGCGGCGTCACCTGCTGGCCCAGCACGGTGCCGTCCGCTTCGGTGTACTGCCAGGATTCCATCTTCTGGCGCTTGGCATAGGTCCCGATACGTTCGGCAGCCTGTTCGAGGGCCGCGCGCACGGGCGCGTCGATCGCCTGCAGCGACTGTTCCAGGCGCCGGGGCGACATTTCCAGAGCGTGGGCGGCATCGACATCCAGCCGGTCGAAACGCCGCGTGTACTCCAGCACGGCCTCGTCACCGCGCGCGCGCACGTCTGCGAGGATTTTGCGCACGGTTTCGAACACCCGGTCATCGGATACGCTTTCCCAGGCCAGCAGCCCGTCGAGCGCCGCCTGGAAACCGGGATCGCTGCTGCTCAGGCGTCGGATATCCATGCTCATGCTCCCTGTTGCAGGTAATCGGTAACGCGGTCGACCACTCGGGCGACCTGCGCGTGCTTGAGTTTCATGGCGGCGCGGTTGACGATCAGCCGCGAGGAAATGTCTGCGATATGTTCCAGCGGCTCCAGCCCGTTGGCCCGCAGGGTATTGCCGGTATCGACCACGTCGACAATGCAGTCGGACAGGTCCACCAGCGGCGCCAGTTCCATGGAGCCGTACAGCTTGATGATCTCCACCTGCCGGCCTTGGGCGGCAAAATGCCGCCGCGCCCCGTTCACGTACTTGGTGGCGACCCGCAGCGTCCCGTGCCCGTCAAGGCAGCCGGGCTGACCGGCCACCATCAGCTTGCAGCGCGCGATCCGCAGATCCACCAGTTCGAAGAGTCCCTCGCCGCCCTGCTCGTCCAGGACATCCTTGCCGGCGACGCCGATATCGGCCGCGCCATACTGGACATAGGTCGGCACGTCGGATGCGCGCAGGACGAGGAGCTTGACGGCCGGATCGCTGGTATCGAGGATCAGCTTGCGGCTGCGTTCCGGGTCGTCTTTCGGCTCGATGCCCACATGCGCGAGCAACGGCAGTGTCTCCTTGAAGATCCGCCCCTTCGAGAGCGCGATGATCAGCGTGTCTTGACTTGCCATGGGGCGTTCAATTCCTCTGTGTATCGGCCAGGCCGGGTCAGTCGGACACGCGGCGAATCCGCGCACCCAGACGGGCCAGCTTTTCCTCGATCGCCTCGTAGCCGCGATCGATATGGTAGATCCGGTCAACGACCGTCTCGCCGTCGGCTACCAGGCCGGCCAGGACCAGGCTTGCAGACGCGCGCAGGTCGGTCGCCATGATCGGCGCACCGGAAAGCCTCGGGACGCCGTGGACAACGGCGGTATTGGACTCGATCTCGATGCGCGCGCCCATGCGCATCAACTCCTGGACGTGCATGTAGCGATTCTCGAAGATGGTCTCGACCACCGTCGAGGTCCCCTCGGCAATGCAATTGAGGGCCATGAACTGCGCCTGCATGTCCGTCGGGAACCCCGGATGCGGTGCCGTGCGCACGTTGACCGCCCGGGGCCGCCGCCCGCCCATGTCGAGCCGAACCCAGTCCGCGCCCGTCTCCACCTGGGCGCCGGTGGCGCGCAGCTTGTCCAGGACGGCATCGAGCAGGTCCGGGCGGGTGTCGCGCACCGTGACATCCCCGCCACTCATCGCCGCGGCCACCAGGTAGGTTCCGGTCTCGATCCGGTCCGGCAGAACCCGGTACCGCACCCCGTCGAGCCGCTTTACGCCGGTGATCGTAATGGTGTCGCTGCCCGCGCCGACGACCTGACCGCCCATGGCGTTGATGAAATTGGCCAGGTCAACCACCTCGGGCTCCCGAGCGGCGTTCTCCAGCACCGTCACGCCCTCGGCCAGCGCGGCGGCCATCATCAGGTTTTCCGTTCCGGTCACGGTCACCTGGTCCATCACGATCCGCGCGCCCCGAAGCCGGTTCGCCCGGGCGTGGATGTACCCCTGCTCGACGCGGATGTCCGCGCCAAGCTGCGCCAGGCCATCAAGGTGGATATTGACCGGCCGCGAGCCGATGGCGCACCCGCCCGGCAGCGACACCTCGGCATGACCGAACCGTGCCACCAGCGGCCCGAGGACCAGAATGCTGGCGCGCATGGTACGCACCAGCTCGTAGGGCGCCACCCGGTTGGACAGGTTGCCGGCATCGATCTCGACACTCATGCGGTCACACACCGTCAGCCCCACGCCCATGCCGCCGAGCAGCTCCATGGTGGTCGTCACATCCTGCAGGTGCGGCACGTTCTCAACCACGACCGGGCGCTCGGCCAGCAGTGACGCGGCCATGATCGGCAGCACGGCGTTCTTGGCGCCGGAGACCCGGACTTCGCCCTTGAGTGGCGCGCCGCCCTCGATAATCAGCTTGTTCATGTTGCTTCCGGTTTCCGTCCGTCATCCGGGGCGTCCGCGAACAGCGCCTGCAGCCCGTAGGCCCGGATCATTTGTCTGGCCTGGTCCGGCAGGCCAACGTACTCCAGCCGCCGCCCGGCCCGGGCCGCGCGGGCGCGCCACTCGATCAGCTGGGCCAGTCCGGCGCTGTCAACGCGGGCCAGCTCGTCCAGGCACACCTGCCCGCCGGCCCCGAGCGCTTCGGGCAGGCCCGCATCGCGGCCGGCGAGGCTCTCGAAGTCAAGCCGACCACGGACGCGAACCGTGCCATCCGAAGTGCGCTGCACCGTGTACGCCGCCCGTCCGCCTCGCTTCACCGGTTTCGCTCCTCGAGCTGCCGGATCAGGCCACCCATGCCCTCGCGCTGGACAGTCTGTCCGAAGCTGCCGCGGTAGTTGTTCACGAGGCTGATCCCGTCAATCACCACGTCGTAGGCCATCCACGTTCCGTTGTCGCGGTGCATCCGGTAGTCCACCGGCACGGACTCCACGCCGTCACGAACCTCCGAGCGGACCATCAGATCGTTGTCCCCGGACCCGGCCCGGACGCCCACGATCTCGATCTGCTGATCCCCCGCACTCGAAAGCGGCCCGGCATAGGTGCGCACCAGCAACCGTCGATACTGCGCCTGGAATTCTTCCCGCTCCCCGGCCGTGGCCCGGTTCCAGAACCGACCAAGCGTCAGGCGGCTCATCCGGTCAAAATCGACCCGCGGCAGCAGGATCTCGTCCACAATTTCCAGCAGTGCATCGGGATCGGCCTCCATGGCCTCCTGGTTCTCCCGAATTGCCTCGACGACCTCGTCGATGGTCTGCTCGACCACCGCTCTGGCCTGATCCTCTTGCGTTTCGGCCTGCAGCGGACCGGCGAACAGCACGCCGATCAGCAGGATGCTTCTGAAAAGCCTCATGGATAGTCTCCCATGGCATGACGCAGCGTCGCCACCTGCATGTTGTAATCGTTGATGGCCGAGTAGTATTCGGCCCGGGTCGTCGCGTAGGTCCGCAGGGCATCCGCGAGGCTGCCGGCATCCATGATCCCGGCCTGGTAGTCCATGAAGCCCGAGACCATCCAGCGCCGTGCCGACCGTGCGCCGGAGTCCAGGTGATCGATCTCCTGACGCAGGGCGCGAATCCTGTGATACGCCTCTGCGACCTCGAACGGAATGCCCACCTGAGCCTGCCGCGCCTTGGCGACCACGCCCTGAAGCTCGGCCTCCGCCCGGGAGACCCGCGCCCGATCGACACCCGACTGGAAGTTCCAGCGCATGCCGACCACCGGGGTCACCGCGCCGAAATTGAGCGGATCGAATAGATACGGGTTGTCGATCCGGTCCCGGCCGGGTGTCAGCTGCCCCACGGCCACCGCACCGGCGTAGATGTCCGGACGGGACTCGGCCCGCCGGGCCGCGACATAAGCACGCATTGCCGACATGCCCTGCTCGGCCATGTCCATTTCAGGCCGTCCCTCAAGGGCGCGGGCCACCAGGTCCTCCAGTGCGTCCTCCCCGGCATCGACCGGACGGATGTGCCGCTCGGCCAGCTCGACCGGCTGGGCACGCGGAATGCCGGTGATGGTCTTCAGACCATCGAGGGCAATCTCGCGCACGGCCTCGGCCTGGGCCACGAAGCGGTCGATCAGGGCCAGCGCTGTCTGCAACGCATACAGGTCAGCCATCTTCATGGTGCCCTCATCCACGCCGGAGCGGGTGTCCTGTTCGGCCTCTGCCACCCGCCGACGGATGTCCTCAAGCAAAGACAACGTGTCGCTGGCGGTCAGATAACCGTACCAGGCGCGCTGCACGGTGAGCCAGGCCTGCCCCCGCGCCAGGCGCACGCGCCCCTCCTCCACGGCGAGGTTCCTTCTTGCGGCGATCTCGTAATTCTCGATCTTGCCAAAGGTATACAGTGGCTTGATGATCGACAGCTCGACCCCGAACGTCGGTGTCAGTCCATCGAGGTCATAGGCGTCATCCCGCAGCGCGCAGTCCTCGCCGGCCGAACAGCGGTTGCTGCCATTGGCGAAAAAGCCCCCGGACTTGCGCAGCGCCAGGCCGGCATACAGGTTGAGGTCCACGATCGGGTCGCGGTTGCCCGTCACCTCGTCGATCAGGGCACGCGCCGCCTCCACATTCGCCCGCTGCTCGTCAATGCGCGGATCGGCCGCCAGCGCCATGTCCACTGCCTGCTCCAGCGTCAGCGGCTCGGCCGCCACCCGCCCGGCGAACAAGCACGCCAAAAGAAGGATCCCCAGGATCAGTCCGTTCATTCTGCTGCCTTGTCGAACAAGAATTGTGAAACCAGCCGTTCAAGAATCACGGCCGACTGGGTCATGGCCAGGCGGTCCCCTTCTTCGAGCACCGCATCTTCGGCGCCCGGAGACAACTCGATGTACTGTTCTCCGAGCAGGCCGGCCGTGTAGATGCTCGCGAACGTATCCCTGGGCAGATTGTCGTAGGCCCGGTCGATTTGCAGGGTGACCACCGCTTCGAAGGTCTCGGTGTCGACGTCGATCCGACCCACCCGTCCGATGGTGAGCCCCGCAAGCTTGACCGGCGAGCGCTCCGTCAGCCCACCAACGTTATCGAAGCGCGCCTCGATCTGGTAGGTGTTCCCAGCGCCCGCGCCAAAGTTGCTCATCTGCATCGCCAGCACGAAGAGCGCCCCCAGTCCCAGCGCCACGAACAGGCCCACCCAGACTTCTGCCGAATGATGCGTTTTCATTGAATCAGCCCCCGAACATCACGGCCGTGAGAATGAAGTCGCTGCCCAGGATCGCCAGCGAGGTGATCACCACCGTCCGCGTGGTCGCCCGCGACATCCCCAGTGAAGTGGGCGTGGCATTGTAGCCCTCGAAAACGGCGATCATCCCCGCCAGGGCACCGAATACCACGCTCTTGACGACGCCGTTGACGATATCGTCCTGAAAATCCACCTGAAGCACGATCTGCCCCCAGTAGGCAGCCTCATCCACACCCAGCCAGATCCCGCCGACCAGATACCCGCCGAAAATGCCCACCACGCTGAACAGGGCGGCCAGCAGCGGCATGGCCACGATTGCGGCGATGAATCGCGGCGCAATGACCCGACGCATGGGATCGACCGCCATCATCTCCATTGCCGACAACTGCTCGGTGGTCTTCATCAGGGCGATCTCGGCCGTGATCGACGAGCCGGCACGCCCGGCAAACAGCAGCGCAGTGACCACCGGACCCAGCTCGCGCACCAGCGAGAGGGCCACCATGACCCCAAGTGACTCGGCCGCCCCGAAGTTCGACAGGATGTGAAAACCCTGAAGCCCGAGCACCAGGCCGACAAATCCCCCCGAAACCAGGATGATCACCAGGGAGAGCACGCCCACGGCATAGATCTCCGTGACCAGGATGCCCGGCCGGGCAAGCGCTGCCGGCACGGCCGACAGCAGACGCGGCACAAAGCGCGCCATGCGTCCAAGGTGCCCCAGCGCCGCCAGGACCAGGGCACCGAGCCGCGCAATCGCGCTCATGGCCGCGCTCCGGGGGGCGGGTCATCGAACCCGAAATCGGCCGCCAGGGACCGTCCGGGATAATGAAACGGCAAGGGACCGTCCGGCTCCCCGCGAATGAACTGGCAAACCCAGGGGGAATCATGCTGGCGCAGCTGCTCCGGGCTGCCCGCGCCAACCACCTGCCCGTCCGCGATGACATAGGCCATGCGGGCAATCGAGAGCACTTCGGGCACGTCGTGCGACACCAGGATCGAACTCATTCCCAGTGCCTCGTTGAGCGACTCGATCAGACGCACCAGCACACCCATGGAAATCGGGTCCTGCCCCGCGAAGGGCTCGTCGTACAGCATCAGGTCCGGATCCAGCGCAATCGCCCGCGCCAGCGCCACCCGCCGCGCCATGCCCCCGGAGAGCTGTGCCGGCATCAGGTGGGCCGCCCCGCGCAACCCGACCGCCTCGAGCTTCATGCGCACGATCCCCGCCACCAGGTTCTCCGGCAGTTGCGCATGTTCGCGCAGCGGGAACGCCACGTTCTCGAAGACGTTCAGGTCGGTGAACAGGGCCCCGTTCTGGAACAGCACGCCCATCCGCTTTCGCGCCGCGTACAGCGCGCCCCGCCGCGCACGCGCCATGTCCACGCCATTGACCAGCACCCGCCCCGAATCCGGACGCAGCTGGCCGCCGATCAGCCGGAGCAAGGTCGTCTTGCCCGTGCCGGACGGCCCCATCACGGCGGTGACCTGTCCACGCGGAAATTCCATGCTCACGCCGTCGAGAATCAGCTGGTCCCCGCGTCGAAAGCATACGTCCTCCAGCACCACCGCAGACGTTCGATCAGTCACCAGCCCATGACCTCCAGCAAGGTCCGCAGGTTTTCCAGGGTTCCCGTGGGCGGGGGACTGCCCGCCACGAACAGCGCACAGGCACCCTCCGCGGGCCCGGCGGCGAAAGCATCGACCCAGCCCCTGAGGGCGCGCAGGTCGCGGGTTGCCGGAATCACGCCCACCGGTGAACCAGCGGTCGGATGATCCGGCTGCCATACCGCCGCGCTGTCCAGATGCCGCACCCCCGGGGCAACCGCATCAGGGGCATCGAGCAGCGCAATCATTCGGTGCGCGTGGGCCGACGCCCAGGTGGAAACCAGCGCCCGCCCAGGCTCGTCACCCGGATCCTCGATCACGGCACGCAGCGATGGCGGCGCATCCGCAAGCACGGCCAGGGCGGCCTCGTCCACCTGATCGGCCGCGAGCCAGATCGCGGAGGTCGTGCCGGCGAGGTAATCCAGACGCCAGGAATCCGGAAGATCCTCGGGATAGTAGAGCCCGTCCAGGGCCGGATCGTCCCAGCGGCGCAGGCCGATAAGCAGGCGCTGACAGGGCATGGTCAGTCGATCTCCCGAACCAGCCGGAAACCGAGATTCAGGTCAAACTCGTAAACGTAACGCGCCGCGCGCGAGGCGCTTCGGCAGCGCCCGGGACGATCGAACCAGGACCCCCCGCGCACGACCCGCTGCTGCCGGTGACGCTTGTCGAGGGACACATGCGCGTTGCCCCCTTCCGTGGGGTGGCCGCGCAGGGTATCGCTCCAGTGATCCTGCGTCCATTCCTGGACGTTCCCGTGGACCTCGTGCAGCCCCCAGCCGTTCGCCGGCAGACTGCCGGCCGCCACCGGCTTGCCCAGCCCGCAGAGAAACAGTCCCCGCGTGCATTGAAAGCCGCCCGCGCAGTTGACTTCCTCCCGGTGAATCTTGTCGCCGAAGCAGAACGCGCTGTCGGTCCCGGCCCGGGCGGCGTATTCCCACTCGCCCTCCGTCGGCAACCGATACCGCTGCCCGGTGCGGCCGCTCAGCCAGTTCGCAAATGCCTCGGCGTCCCAGAAAGACACGTTGTACACGGGAAAACCGGGCTCCCGCCAGGTGTAGGGGCGCGGCGGCCGCCGCCCGCTCTCCTCGACGAAGCGGTAGTACCAGGCACGGGTCATCGCCGTGCAGGTCATGGCATACGGGGCCGAGAACCGGACCTCCCGACGCGGGCCCTCTTCCGGCAGCCGCATGTACTCATCCGGCGGCGCCCCCATTTCGAAGGCACCGGCGGGAATGAATGCCAGCTGCGGACCCGTGCTGCCATCATCAAGGCGATCCGCGAAAAGTCGCTCGAAGCCCTTCGCCCGCGCCGCCTCGGCCTGCATGAAACTTGCACGGGTGAAATGCTGGTCCTCACCGCGGCCGATGGACCCGGAAGTGTCCCGGTCGATTGTCTCTGGCTGGGCACTCATGCGTGTTCTGCACCTTCGAATCGAGTTCCTGAAATGGACCGGTGTGACCGCGCCGCCGAGACGGGGTTCCGCACGGCCACCGGCACCGCAATTCCCGCCCCGCTTCTGGAGCCCGGCGCGGGCAACGGATACAATCCGGGCCTTCGCGACAAACGGCCATGATACCTTCACGCCATGAATCGAACCAACCTGATCGACCTGGGCCGGAGCGTGCTGCGCGCGGAAAGCGACGCGGTGCGCGCGCTCGCCGACCGCGTTGACCAGCAGTTCGTGGACGCCTGCAACCTGCTTTACGGCTGCAGCGGCCGGGTCGTGGTCACCGGCATGGGCAAGTCCGGGCACGTGGGCGGCAAGATCGCCGCGACCCTGGCGAGTACCGGCACGCCGGCGTTTTTCGTGCATCCGGGCGAGGCCAGTCATGGTGACCTGGGCATGGTGACCGCCGAGGACATCCTGCTGGTCCTGTCCAATTCCGGGGAAACCGCCGAGATACTGGCCCTGCTGCCGGGAATCAAGCGACTCGGCCTGCCAATGGTTGCCCTGACCGGCCGTGCCGGATCGACCCTGGCCGAGGCCGCCACGGTTCATCTGGACGTCAGCGTCGACCGGGAAGCCTGCCCGCTGAACCTGGCGCCCACGACCTCGACCACCGCGGCCCTGGCGATGGGAGACGCGCTCGCGGTCGCGCTCCTGGACGCACGGGGCTTTACCCCCGAGGACTTCGCGCGCGCCCACCCCGGCGGCGCACTCGGAAGGCGGCTGCTGCTGCACGTCGAGGACATCATGCACCGCGACGACCGCATTCCCCGGGTCCCTTCCAGCGCCCTGCTGCGCAACGCCCTGCTGGAAATCACCTCCAAGGGTCTGGGCATGACCTGCGTGGTGGACAGCGAGGACAGGCTGCTGGGCATCTTCACCGATGGCGACCTGAGACGGGTCCTGGACCGCGACGTCTCGGTGCTCGACTGCCCGATCGAGCAGGTAATGACGCGCGACCCGCAGACCTGCCCGCCGCAGATGCTGGCGGCGGAGGCACTGGGCCTGATGGAATCACGCAAGATCAACGCCCTGGTGGTCATCGACACGCGGGGCCGGGTGGCCGGCGCCCTGAACATGCATGACCTGCTTCACGCCGGCCTCGAATGAACCGGATCACGCCGCGACCAAGGGCGACCAGGGATCGCGGCTGCCCCTGAAAAACTGTTGGCAGATCGCCGGGAATGCACAGATGAGCGAATCGGAAAACTTGCTGGAGCGGCTGCGCCGCGTGCGCGTGCTGGTACTGGACGTGGACGGCGTCATGACCGATGGCAAGCTTTACTTCGACGCCGACGGGCGCGAGTTGAAGGCGTTTCATTCCCGGGACGGCCATGGCATCAAGCTGGCCCAGTCCGCGGGAATCGAGGTAGCCATCATTTCCGGGCGGGAATCGGGCGCCGTGATGGCGCGCGCGGCGAACCTGGGCATCGAACACTGCATCCTCGGCAGCCTGACCAAGGGCGAGGCGATCGAGTCACTCTCGAAGCGACTGGGCGAACCGCTGGAACGGTTCGCGGCCATGGGGGACGATATCATCGACCTGCCGATGCTGACCCGTGCCGGCGTGGCGGCCACCGTCCAGGATGCACCGGAGTGCGTCAAGGCCCATGCCGACTGGATCAGCGACCGGCGCGGTGGTGACGGTGCCGTGCGCACCTTCATCGAGGCTCTGCTGCAGGCTCAGGGCAGCTGGGACGCGGTGATCGCGCGTTACCTGCGCTGAGCGCCCGCGGGACAAGACTCCATGCCGCTGCCCACCACCCTGCCCAGAACCCTGCTGTGGCCCGTCCTGCTTGTCGCGGTGCTGGTCACCGGCTGGTGGAACTTTCATGACAGCGCACAGGAACCGGCCGCCACGGGGCTGCCGGAGGTCGATCACAGCCTCTCCGGCTTTCATGCCGCCGGCTTCGACGAGACCGGTGCCCTCGCCTGGCGACTGCAGGGCGAGCAGGTGGATCATCTGCTGGCTGAGAAAACCTTCAGGATGGGCGCCGTCACGGTCGAATATCACGACCAGCACGACCCCGGGCACCCGCCCTGGCGCATCGAGGCAACCGCCGGCGAGTCCGACGACCGCCTTGAGCGCATCGTGCTGTTCGACGGGGTCCGCGCAGACCGGGATGCGGCGCCCCCCGTGCAGGCACTGTCCTTCGCGACACAACGGCTGACGATCGAGCCCGATGCGGGCCTGGCATACACCGAAGCCTCCGCGCGGGCTGCCGAAGCCGGCGTCTGGACCAGCCGGTCACGCGGGCTGCGCCTGGAGCGGGAAGCGGCCCGCATCGGGCAGGAGTCGGTCAGAGACCGTTACCGACCGCCGCATGACGGGCATCCCCCGCTGCCGACGCCGGACAGTCCGGCACACCAGGGCATCTCTGCGCCCGTGCCTCAGATTCCCGATCGGGGCATGGACGCCCCGGCGCACCCTGGCACAAGGCATTGAATCGCGAAGCCCGGGCCGGGTGCCAGGCGCAAAACCGGGCAGCGGGCTTCGTGCAGGGTTTTCCTGGCGGGTTACAATCGGTTGCCTGCAACCGCCCGACAGGCTACGAAACACGCCGGCCCCCTGGATCATGCCGCAACCGCCTGAATGCCGGACGTGCTTGCAGACGCCGAATACACGCATTGCCGGGCCCGCAGGCCCGTTTACCGAAAGGGATGAGTCCATGCCCCTCAAGCCACTGATCCTGCTGCTCCTGCCCGCCCTGTTCGTCCCCGCCGTCAGCTGGGGGGCATCCGCGGACCGGCAGGAACCCATCGAGATCCAGGCAGACCGCAAGACCACCGATTACAGGACGGGCGTCGGCCGCTACGAGGGCGGCGTGATCATCACCCAGGGCACGCTGAGGGCAACCGCCGACGTGGCCACCATCTACGTCGAGGAGGACCGCTTCGATCGCGCCGTGCTGACGGGCGCCCCGGCGACCTTCCGGGAAATCGACGACGAGGGGCGCGAGATCCGGGCTTCGGCCCGGGAGGCAGTCTACGAGGCGGCAGCCGAACGGGTCACGCTTGAGGGCGATGCGGTGGTCGAACGCGACGGCGACCGGCTCAGTTCCGCCCGGATCGAGTACGACATGGCGAAGCAGGTCGTCCGCGCCGAGGGCGGCGACGAGCGCGACCGGGTTCGCTTGATCCTCATGCCGCGCGATCAGGAAGAAGATCAGCCGTGACGGTGCCGGTACTGGCGCTTGACGGCGTCCACAAGCGTTTTGGCAAGCGGCAGGTCGTTCGCCGCGTGAGTCTCGAGGTCCATGCCGGCGAAGTGGTTGGCCTGCTCGGACCCAACGGTGCGGGCAAGACGACCAGCTTCTACATGGCCGTGGGCCTGATCCCGGTGGACGGAGGGCGAATCCTGCTGCACGGGCGCGATGTCACCCACCTGCCGGTCGACCGGCGGGCCCGGCAGGGGCTGGGCTATCTACCACAGGAAGCCTCGGTGTTTCGCAAGCTCAGCGTGGCCGACAACATCCTGGCCATCCTGGAGCTGCGGGCTGATCTGAGCCGCCAGGCGCGGCAGGAGGAACTTGAGCGCCTGCTCGACGAGTTGCACATTCACCACATCCGCGACAGCCGCGGCCAGGCCCTGTCCGGCGGCGAGCGCCGACGCGTGGAGATCGCGCGGGCGCTGGCGGCCCGACCGGACTGCATGCTGCTCGACGAGCCCTTTGCCGGGGTCGACCCGATCTCCGTGGTGGATATCCAGCGCATCGTGGCCCACCTGCGCGATCGGGGCATCGGCGTGCTCATCACCGACCACAACGTTCGCGAAACGCTCGGTATCTGCAGCCGGGCCTACATCGTCTCGGAAGGCGAGGTGATCGCCGCGGGAAGCGCCGAGCACATCCTTGCCGACGAACAGGTGCGTCGCGTCTACCTGGGCCGGGACTTCTCGCTGTGATTCCCCGTCACAAAAATGGGCATCCATCTTGCTGAGGTGTTGGGTGTTCGGTTCGACTTTCGTTTAAACTGTCGTCATGTTCACGACACATTTTCCGGTCCACGAATGAAAGCCGGCCTCGAGCTACGCCTCGGACAATCCCTTGCCATGACGCCCCAGCTGCAGCAGTCGATCCGGCTGCTGCAGTTGTCGACGCTCGAATTGCAGGTGGAGATCCAGCAGGCGATCGAGAGCAATCCCATGCTTGAGATCGCCGAATCGGACGAGGAGGACGAGTCCCCGGACACCAGCCCGGAAATGCAGGAATCCGGCGAGGCCGCACCTTCCGAGACCGACCCCGCGGAGCAGATGCTCGAGGCCGGAACGGCCGAAACCGCGGCCGATGAATTCGTGGTGGACAGCAGCTGGGACGACTACTACGAGCCCGACGGCAGCACGGCCTTTTCCGCCGGCGATCCCGAGCAGCTGGACCGGGACCCCTATGCCACGCACGGCACGGGGGACGACAACCTGCAGGACCACCTGCTTGGCCAGGTCTTCGTGGCCAGCCTCAGCGAGCGGGACCATGCCGCCGCGGTGGCGCTGATCGAGTCGCTGGACGAGGCCGGCTACCTGACCGACTCGCTGGAGAACATCCAGGCCATGCTCGCCCAGGACTGGCCGGACATGGAGCTTGATGAGGTCGAAGCCATGCTGCACCTGGTGCAGCAGCTGGACCCTGCCGGCGTCGGGGCCAGGAATCTTGGCGAGTGCCTGGCGCTTCAGCTAGAGCAGTTCGGCGCCGAGCTGCCTCACCGGGACCTGGCGATTCGTGTCTGCAACGAATTCCTCGAAGCGGTCGGGCGCCGCGAGTACGCGGCCGTCCAGAAAGCACTGAGGATTGATCAGGCCACCCTGACCGAGATCATGTCGGTCATTCAGCAACTCAATCCGCGCCCGGGCTCTGCCCTTTCGTCCGGCCGCACCGACTACGTGACGCCCGATGTCCTCGTCCAGCGCGACAAGGGCGTCTGGCGGGTCGATCTCAACCCCGAGATTGCCCCCCGGCTGCGCATCAACAGCTACTATGCCGGCCTGATCCGCCGGGGCAGCCGTGGTGGAGATGCCAGTTACCTGCGCGGGCAACTCCAGGAGGCCCGCTGGTTCATCAAAAGCGTGCGCAGCCGGCATGAAACCCTGCTCAATGTCGCCCGGGCCATCGTGCGCCACCAGCAGGACTTTCTCGACCGGGGCGACGTCGGCATGAAGCCGCTGGTCCTGCGCGAAATCGCCGAGGAACTGGAGCTGCACGAGTCCACCGTATCCCGGGTGACGACCCAGAAATACATGCACACGCCGCGCGGCGTGTTCGAGTTCAAGTACTTCTTTTCCAGTCACGTCGGCACCGCCGACGGCGGGGAGTGCTCGGCCACCGCCATTCGTGCCATGATCCGCGAACTGGTTGCCGGGGAAAATCCCCGCAAGCCGCTGAGTGACAGCCGCATCACCAGTCTGCTGGAGGAGAAGGGAATCCAGGTGGCACGCCGCACCGTCGCCAAGTACCGCGAGGCAATGGGTATCGCCTCGTCCACCGAACGCAAACGGCTCGTCTGACAGGACAGCCCCAACCGCCCGACCAAGGAGCAAAACACCATGCAAGTAAGCATCACCGGTCATCACATCGAGCTCACCGATGCGCTGCGTGACTACGTCAACGAAAAACTCGCCCGCCTCGAGCGGCATTTTGATAAGGTGATGGATGTCCACGTGATTCTGGAAGTCGAGAAGCTCAACCAGAAGGCCGAGGCCACGCTGCACATGAGCGGGAATGACATCCACGCCGAGGCGGTTTCCGAGGACATGTATGCCTCGATCGACGCGCTCGCGGACAAGCTTGATCGACAGATCGTGAAGCACAAGGAAAAGATCACCAAGCACCGGTGATACGAAGCCTGCCGAAACCGCCCGAGCCGGGCGGTTTTTTGGTAGGCGGATCAAGTCGGTGCCAGACGCTCATTCATGCTCCCCGACCCTGGGGCCAACGAACCGAACATGCTAAACCTTCAAGAACTTCTTCCGGTCCGGCGCATTCGCCTGGATGAGCTGTACCAGAGCCAGAAACGCGTGCTGGAGACGCTCGCCGGAATGCTCAGCGAAGACGAGCTGGGGGGTGAGGAAAGCACCCGGATCTTCGAGACGCTGATCGCGCGCGAACGGCTGGGCTGTACCGCCATCGGCCACGGCATCGCCGTGCCGCATGGCCGCATCTCCGGGCTGGACACACCGCGCGGGGCGCTGATCCGGCTGCGCGAGGGCATCGATTTCAATGCGCCGGACCACTCGCCGGTCGACCTGATCTTCGGCCTGATCGCACCGGATGACGACGATGCCGCGCACCTGAACATTCTGGCCGGCCTGGCGCGAACCCTTTCCGAGCCCCAGAATCGCGAGGCACTGCGTTCGGCGCAGACCCCAGAACGCATTCAGGCCCTGATCAGTGAACAGGTCGCCGGCCACCTGTCCGACGATCTCTGACCCCGACCGGCCCGGCGCCGGCACCATCGGCACGCCTCATGGAGTCCTGCTGCAGGTGCACGGCGAGGGCCTGCTGGTCACCGGCCCTCCGGGCGTGGGCAAGAGTGCGCTGGCCTGGACCCTGGTCGACCGGGGACACCAGCTGGTGGTGGACGATGCCCCCCGGCTGACAGGCGGGACCTCGGACGATGGCACCGGCTGCGTGTTCGGACACGCCCCGGCTCGATGGCGCGGCCTGCTCGCCGTGCGCGGCATCGGCCTGCTGGACCTGCGGCGCCAGTACGGGCCCCGCGCCACCCTGCCCTGCTGCCGGATCAGCCGGGTTCTGGAGCTGGTTCCCGCCGGTCACTGGCCCTGGGATGACCCCGAGGGCATTCTGGGCGTGAGCGATCCTGTGCGACTGCTGGACATCAGTCTGCCGGCCTGGCGGATACCTGCACTCGGCGCATTGCAGAGCGCGCTTGCCGCGGAGGCAATCTGCCGCGGGGCGATCATCGCCCCGCCCGACGAAGCCGACGGCGAACCGTACCGGGGGGCGACGCTCTCCCCCGAGTGAGCAGGCACAAGATCCGCGGCCGCGCGCAGGCGCTGAACACGACCGCCTCCGGAGGTGGCCGCCGGGGCAGCGCACCTCGGGACCAAGCCCGTCTTTCGAGGCGTCCTCCGAAAAGATCGGCAGGTCGCGCCCGAGCCCGACGAACAGCGCCTTCGGCGCAGGTCTGCACGAATTCGGACCGGCCCCTGCAGCACACGAAAAGCCCTGCCGCCCCCCCCTGGCGCAAGCCAGTCCGTTGCGGCGCACGGGTCGAGCAGGCACCGCCCCGTGCGTTGCTGCGCGAAGCCCTGGACGACTTCGTGCAGCGTTTTTCCAGTGACCGCGGCGAGGAACGTGGATGCCAGCGTGCAAGATGACAATGCACCTCGTGCTCATCAGCGGGCACTCGGGTTCAGGCAAGTCGGTGGCCCTTGGCGCCCTCGAAGACGGCGGGTACTACTGCGTCGACAATCTGCCGGCAAGCCTGCTGGAATCGCTGATCGATACCTACCGGGACGGACTTCAGGCGCGTACCGCCGGCCTTGCGGTGGGTATCGACGCTAGGGCGCCCCGGGCCGATCTTCAAGCGCTGCCCCGCCGACTGGCGCGGCTGGTGGCCGAACGCCCGGGCCTGGTGGTGCGCCGGATCTTTCTCGAGGCGGCGACGGACACACTGATCGCCCGTTTCAGCGAAACCCGTCGAAAACACCCCCTGACCGAGGGCGCCACCAGTCTGGCCGGCGCCGTGGAGGCGGAAACCCGACTGCTTGCCGGTGTGCGGGCGGACGCGGATCTGGTGATCGACACCAGCATTACCAACGTGCACCAGTTGCGGGAGCTGATCCGCCAGCGGGTACTCGAACATGACCGTCGCCACCCGTCCATCCTGCTGCAGTCCTTTGGCTTCAAGCGGGGCATTCCGCTGGATACCGACTTTCTGTTCGATGTGCGTCACCTGCCGAATCCCCACTGGGACCCGAGCCTGCGCGCCCAGGATGGCCGGGACGCCCCGGTGGCCCGCTTTCTGGAGTCGCAGGCACCCACCGGGGAGGCACTGGATGACATATTCCGCTACCTCCGTGGTACTCTTTGGCGCTTCGCGGAATCGGATCGCAGTTACCTGACGATCTCCATCGGCTGCACCGGCGGCCGACACCGATCCGTCTACCTAGTTGAACGCCTGTATCGTCAACTGGCGCCTGAGGTGCCCCAGTTGCACAAACGCCACCGGGATTTGCCATGAGTGTCGGCCTGCTGCTGATATGCCACAACCAGATCGGGCACGAGTTGCTGGAAACCGCGACGGACATGCTCGACCGCTGCCCCTTGAGTGTCCTGCACCTGCCGGTCTACCAGGACGACGACCCGATCGAGCTGCTCAACCGGGCCCGCCGCAAGGTCGGTGACCTCGACTCCGGCGACGGGGTCCTGATCCTGACGGACATGTACGGCTCGACGCCGTCCAACATCGCGCACCGACTGATCGACGACAAGCGGGTCCGGGTGGTCTCGGGGGTCAACCTGCCGATGGTCGTTCGGGTACTGAACTATCCGGATCTGACGCTGACGGAAATGGCCGAGCGGGTGGTCCACGGCGGTCGGGAAGGGATTCTCGAAGGCAACCGGGCCAACAGTGCCGACCGGCTGGCCCAGCTGCAGGCTACATCGCGCCAAGGCGGAACCGCCGCCGGTGACCGCCCGTGACCCGCCGGCTGACCATCATCAACCGGCGGGGCCTGCACGCGCGGGCGGCAGCCAAGTTCGCCACTCTGGCGGGTACCTTCAAGTCGGACATCTCGGTTGAATTCCGCGATCGCCGGGTCAATGGCAAGTCCATCATGGGGCTGATGATGCTCGCCGCAACCCAGGGCAGCGAGATCGACGTGTCGGCCGGGGGCCCGGATGACGAGCAGGCGCTGGAGGCACTTCAGGCCCTGGTGGAAAACCGTTTCGAAGAAGACGTCTGAGACCCGGACAGGCCGCTGCGCCAACAATTGGCCCGGCCGGCTTTTTCCGACCGGTGCCGTTGCCGGCACGGGCCGGGCGGCCATGCGCGACCCGGCGCAGACCCGCACCGGGTATCGCCCGGAGTGTTTTTTCAGGCCATCCGTTTGGCCTATAATTGAAAAATTTTTAGTGAAGCAAAATTCATGACCCGACCCTCCTCGTTTGAATACGACGACCTGATCGCCTGCGCCAAGGGCGAGATGTTCGGCCCCGGCAATGCGCAGCTTCCCCTGCCGCCGATGCTGATGTTCGACCGCATCAGCCACATCAGCGACGAGGGCGGCGCCTTCGGCAAGGGGCAGATGATCGCCGAACTCGACATCCACCCGGACCTGTGGTTCTTCAAGTGTCACTTTGAGGGCGACCCGGTCATGCCCGGCTGCCTGGGACTGGACGCAATGTGGCAGCTGGTCGGGTTCTTCCTTGGCTGGAAGGGCGGCAAGGGTCACGGCCGGGCGCTGGGCGTGGGCGAAGTCAAGTTCACGGGCCAGGTGCTGCCCGATGTGCGCAAGGTCACCTACCGCGTCGACATGAAGCGGGTGATCATGCGCAAGCTCACCATGGGTATCGCCGATGCCACCATGGAAGCCGACGGCGAGGTCATCTACCAAGCGACGGACCTTCGCGTCGGGCTGTTTGTCTCAACGCAAGATATCTCCTCGAGGTAAGCCGCAATGCGACGCGTCGTCATCACCGGCATGGGAATCGTCTCCAGCCTGGGCAACAACCGAAACGAGGTCCTGGACGCCCTGCGCACGGGCCGTTCCGGGATCGAGTCAAACCCGGAACAGGCCGAGCGGGGCTTTCGCTCCCAGGTGGCCGGAACACTCAAGATCGACCCGGCAGAGCACATCGACCGCAAGCTCATGCGCTTCATGGGCTCCGCTGCCGCGTACAGCTACCTGTCGATGCAGGAAGCCATCGAACACGCCGGCCTCGAGGAGACCGACATCTCCAACGAGCGAACCGGGCTGATCGTGGGCTCCGGCGGCTCCTCCTGCGAAAACATCATTGCCACGGCACAGATCGCGGAGAGCAAGGGCATCAAGCGCGTGGGGCCCTACATGGTGACGAGAACCATGAGCTCGACCGCCTCGGCCTGCCTCGCCACGCCCTTCGCGATCAAGGGGGTCAACTACTCGATCAGTTCGGCCTGCGCCACCAGTGCCCACTGCATCGGCAACGCCGCCGAACTGATCCAGCTGGGCAAGCAGGACGTGGTCTTCGCCGGCGGTGGCGAGGAACTGCACTGGAGCCAGAGCGCCATGTTTGACGCGATGGGCGCCCTGTCCTCGAAGTACAACGACAGTCCGCAGACCGCCTCCCGTCCTTACGACGTGAGCCGGGACGGGTTCGTGATCTCCGGCGGCGGCGGGATCGTGGTGGTCGAGGAACTCGAGCACGCCAGGGCACGCGGCGCGAATATCCTGGCCGAGATCGTCGGCTACGGCGCGACCTCCGACGGTTACGACATGGTGCAGCCTTCCGGAGAGGGCGCCGTGCGCTGCATGAAGATGGCCCTGCAATCCGTGGACGGCCCCGTCGATTACATCAACGCCCATGGCACCAGCACGCCGGCAGGCGACATGCGCGAACTCGAGGCCATGAAGACCGTTTTCGGAAGCCGGATGCCGCGGGTGGCCTCGACCAAGTCACTCTCCGGCCATTCCCTGGGTGCCGCGGGTGTACACGAGACGATCTACTCGCTGCTGATGATGGAAAACCGCTTCGTGGCCGCCTCGGCCAATGTCTCCGAACTCGAGCCGGAGGCCGCCGAGGCCAATATCGTGCGCGAAACCATCGAGGACATCGATCTGGACGTGGTGCTCTCCAACAGCTTCGGCTTCGGCGGCACCAATGCCAGCCTCGTGCTTCGGCGCTATCGGGACTGAATGACGCCCCGGCGGCGGACGCAAGACCGCCCGGGCCGCGGGCCCGGAAAACCCCCGGTCTTCGCGGCTTTTTCCCCGCCACCCCGGCCGGGAAAATGACGTCAAATCGAATCGGACGAGCAACCCAGATGACCGCTTCCACCCCGCCCGAGGTCCGGGCGTCCATCGACGAGCTGGCCACCGAGTTCGCGTTCTTTTCCGACTGGACCGAACGCTACCAGTACCTCATCGAAATGGGCGATCACATGCCGCCCTACCCGGCCGAAAAGCAGGACGAGGCCCACCGGTTCCACGGCTGTCAGTCGCAGGTCTGGCTTGACGAGCAGCTGCGCGACGGTCGACTGCACCTGCAGGGCACCAGTGACTCGAAGATCGTCAAGGGCCTGATCGCCCTGCTGATGCGCGTCTACTCTGGCCGAACACCGCAGCAGATCCTGGCGACCGATCCGGACTTCCTGCGCGAACTCGGCCTCGCCGAGCATCTCTCCCCGAACCGCTCAACCGGGCTGTTCAACATGGTCGAGTTCATCCGGCGGCGGGCGGCGGAACTGGCTGCCTGAACCGGCAGGATCGCATCGGCTACCGCCACCACAGACCACCGATCCACACGGGGGGCTGCCGTCGGCACGGCCCAAGGCCGCTTCAGTGCGCCTGATCCCAGCTGTGGCCGGTGCCCACGCCCACTTCCAGCGGCACCCTCAGCTCGGCAGCCTGTGACATGATTTCCACGATCCGTGACTGCATTGCGTCCAGGCGGCCGGGCTCGACCTCGAACACCAGTTCGTCGTGCACCTGCATGATCATGCGCAGCCCGTCGGTCGAGCCGAGTGTCTCGTCGATCGCGATCATGGCACGCTTGATGATGTCCGCCGCGGTCCCCTGCATCGGGGCATTGATGGCCGTGCGTTCGGCATACTGTCGGAGCTGGGAATTTCGGGCATTGATCTGCGGCAGGTAAAGACGCCGACCGAAGACCGTCTCGACATAACCTGCACTGCGCGCCCGCTCGCGCGTCTGCTCCATGTAACGCTTCACGCCGGGGTAGCGGGCGAAGTACTGCGCCACGTAGTCCTGTGCCTCACCGCGCTCGATACCGAGCTGTCGCGCCAGGCCGAAGGCCGACATGCCGTAGATCAGGCCGAAGTTGATGGCCTTGGCCGCCCGCCGCTGACCATCTGCAACCTGGTCCCGGGGCAGGCCGAAGACCTCCGCGGCCGTGGCGCGGTGAATGTCCTCGCCGGCGGCAAAGGCCTCGAGCAGCCCCTCGTCGCCGGAAAGATGCGCCATGATCCGCAGCTCGATCTGCGAATAATCCGCCGCCAGCAGCACATGCCCTTCAGAAGCCACGAAGGCTGCCCGGATCTGCCGACCGGCCTCGCTGCGAATGGGAATGTTCTGCAGGTTGGGATTGGAGCTGGACAGCCGCCCCGTGGCGGTCACCGCCTGGTGGTACGAGGTGTGGATCCGGCCGGTGCGCGGATGGATCAGCTCGGGAAGCTTGTCGATGTAGGTCGACTTGAGCTTGGCCAGCCCGCGATGCTCAAGGATCAACCCCGGAAGCGGATGCTCGTCCACAAGCTCCGAGAGCACGTCCTCGTTGGTCGAGGGCTGCCCTTTCACGGTCTTGCGGACCACCGGCAGGCCCAGCTTTTCGAACAGGATGACCTGCAACTGGCGCGGTGAGCCGAGGTTGAAGGACTCCCCGGCGGCCTCGTGGGCTGCCTGCTCAAGTCGCGCCAGCTCGGAACCCATGTGTTCGCCCTGTCGGGCAAGCATGTCGGTATCGATCGCCACCCCGTTGCGTTCGATGCGCGCAAGGACCGGACTGAGCGGCAACTCGATGGTTTCGTACACCCGCCGCAGACCGGCGACGCGCTCGATCCGCGGCCAGAGCGTCCCGTGCAGTCGCAGGGTGATGTCGGCGTCCTCGGCGGCATAGGGGCCGGCCTGGGCCACGGGAATCTGGTCAAACGACTTCTGGCGCACCCCCTTGCCGGCAATCTCCTCGAACGAGGTCACCCGGGTCGACAGGTAATGCGCCGCCAGGGAGTCCATGTCATGGCGGGTCGCCACCGAGTCCAGGACGTAGGATTCGAGCATGGTGTCATGGCGCACGCCGTCGAGCCGGATGCCGTGGTTCTCCAGCACGTGCCGATCAAACTTGGCGTTCTGCAGGACCTTCGCCCGGGCCGGGTCCTCCAGCAGCGGAGCCAGGGCAGCCAGCACCCGGTCACGATCAAGCTGTTCAGGCAAATCCGGGTCCTGGTGGGCCAGGGGCACATAGGCCGCCTCGCCCGGCGTGACCGCGAACGACACGCCCACGATGGATGCGGTCAGGTAATCGAGCCGGTCGGTTTCCGTATCGAAGGCGAACAGGGACGCTGCCTGCAACCGCCCGAGCCACCGCTCGAAGTCCGCCCATCCGGTCACGATCCGGTAATCGACGGGGCCTTCGGGTTCGGCGTCGCGCCTTGGCTCGGCATCCTTCGGGACGCCGGATTCCTCGACCACCTGCCGCGCGAGGGTCTTGAGCTCGAAACTCCGCGCCAGCGCCAGCAGCCGCTCATTGTCCGCCGGGCGGATATTCAGGTCGTCGATATGCGATGGCAGGTCCAGGTCGGTCCGAATCGTCACCAGTTCGCGAGACAGCGGCAGCTGGTCAAGCGCAGCGCGCAACTTCTCGCCGATCTTGCCGCTGACCTCGTCCGCCTGTGCCATCACCGAATCCAGGTCACCGAAGCGCTGCAGCCACCTGGCGGCCGTTTTCGGTCCGCAACCGGGCACGCCGGGCACGTTGTCGACGCTGTCGCCGACCAGCGCCAGATAGTCGATCACCCGCTCGGGGGGCACCCCGAACTTGCGGTGCACTTCCGCCACGTCGGTCACCGTGCCACTCATGGTGTTGACCAGGGTGATGTCCTCGTCCACCAGCTGGGCGAAGTCCTTGTCGGCCGTGGCAATCAGTACCCGGGCACCCTGGCGCTTGGCCTCGCGTGCCAGGGTGCCGATTACGTCGTCGGCTTCAACACCCGGCTCGCAAAGCATTGGCAGGCCCATGACCCGCACGAAGTCCTGGACCGGCTCGATCTGGGCCCGCAACGCTTCGGGCAGCGGGGGGCGATGTGCCTTGTACTCGGCGTACAGCTCATCGCGGAAGGTCGGTCCCGGCGCATCGAACACCACCGCCATGTGCAGCGGGGCGTACTCGCGAATCATCTTGCGCAGCATGTTGACCACCCCGTGGATCGCCCCGGTCGGTCGCCCGTCAGCGGTCGTCAGCGGAGGAAGCGCATGAAAGGCCCGGAACAGAAACGACGAGCCGTCTACGAGAATCACGTTGGGTCGGGTCATGGAAATTCAGAAACTCCAGGCAGCTGGGGCGCCACCGCATTGCGCAGGCGGGGCGCCATTGCACTTGGTTGAGACACGTGGATGGTTTCCGGGGCCGGGCCGCGGCCGCATCGGCGGACCTGACCGGATCCGGGCGCATCCCGACCCGGAATACCATCTTCAGCCAGGTCTGCATGAACGCCGACTGCCCCGCACAGGACCCGGATGCCTCGGTGCGCCATGACACAAGCCGTTGATTCAAAAGGCGCAGACCAAGCATCGACCGGCCCGTGCGTTGCTGCACCAGGCCACGGGGGATTGCGTGCAGTGATTGCCCTCGAGGGCCGCCGGGGCGGCATCGCCCATCCCCGGCCAGGCCCGATCAATGCGTCGCACCCTGAGCGCAGGGCCACAGCCCTGGTCCACGCGGGAAGCCCCGAACCGGTTCAGCGCTTCGCTCAAGGTCGAAATTTCGATGCGTCGCGGTTAATATGCCACAGGTCCCGGCGACGCCGTAAACCCGCGCGTGGCCCGGGATCGAATAGGTCGCCGCCGGATTGCGGCATGACGGGCTTGCCAGGTCACTCCAGATCCCGAAGCCCGTGAGGCACCGGGGCGTCAGGCCCCACCAACCGGATGATCCGACTCATGCCGTCAAACTTCCAGCCGCGACTCGACGAGAAGGAAGCACTCAGCCACGAGTCCTGGAAGATCTTCCAGATCATGGCCGAGTTCGTCGAAGGGTTTGAGACGCTGGCAAGCATCGAGCCTTCCGTGAGCATCTTCGGCTCGGCTCGCTTCAAGCCTTCGGACCCGTACTACCAAAAAACCGTCGAGATCGCGCGCCTGCTCTCCGACGGCGGATTCGCCGTGGTTTCCGGCGGCGGCCCCGGCATCATGGAAGCGGCAAACAAGGGGGCCAGGGAAGGCCGTTCACCCAGTGTCGGGCTGAACATTACCCTGCCCCGCGAGCAGGCGGGCAACGCCTACCAGGACATCTCGCTCAACTTCAAGCATTTCTTCGCCCGCAAGGTGATGTTCGTCAAGCACGCCTCGGCCTACGTGGTCATGCCCGGTGGCTTCGGCACCCTCGACGAGCTGGCCGAGATCCTGACCCTGATCCAGACGGCCAAGACCCGCCGGATACCGGTTATCCTCGTGGGGACCACGTTCTGGCAGGGGCTGCTGGACTGGTTCGACGATACCATGGTGTCCTTTGGCACGATCTGCCCCGATGACCTGAAGCTCATGACCCTGCTCGACGACGCGCAGGCTGTCGTCGATGCCATTTTCGCCTTCTACCAGAACCGCGCCCTGACGCCCTCGGCGGCGGAGCAGCGCAAACTTCAGGAGCTGTGATGATGCAATTGTTGCGCAACCGAATCCTGGTGGCGGTCTTGCTGACCCTGCCGATCGTCTCCGGCCCGACGCTTGCCCAGTCACCGGAAGAGGCCCCGATTCCGCCGCTTCCGGAGGAAGACCACTACGACGACCTGGTCGACATGGAAGGCGGCGAGGTCGTGATTCGCCGCACCGAGGATGGCCGCGTGCGCGAGTTTCGCCGCAACGGACGGACCTACATGATCGAGGTCCATCCCGACAATGCGCCGCCGTACCACATCGTCGATCATGACGGGGACGGGGAGCCGACCCAGCGTCACGATGGCCCCTACGATCCGGTCAACCTGCCTCGATGGGTCCTGATTCGCTGGTAATTCCCCATGTCCGTATTCACGCCCGTCAACGAGCGGGAGCTGACCGATTTCCTCACGCGCTACCCGACCGGGCCGCTGGAAGACTTCCGGGGCATCGCCGCCGGAATCGAGAATACCAATTACTTCGTGGACACCCGTGACCGGCGCATGGTGCTCACGCTCTTCGAGCATCACGAGCCGGAAGAGCTGCGGTACTTTCTCGGGCTGATGGCGCATCTGGCCGAGCAGGGCGTCCCGACTGCCCACCCGCTCGCTGACCGGGACGGCAACTACCTGGGAACCCTCAACGGCAAACCCGCGGCCCTGGTCCAGCGACTCGCGGGTTCCTCCGTCGAGGAGCCCGAGCCTGAACACTGCGCCTCGGTGGGCGCCGAGATTGCCCGGCTGCATCTGGCCGGGGCGGACTATCCCGGCCATCGCCCGCCAGATCGCGGCCCGGCCTGGTGGTTCGAGACATCGCGCCGACTCATGCCGCAGCTCGATCAGGCCGATCGGCAGCTGCTCGAATCCGAACTGGCGTACCAGCGTGACCATCGCCTGGACGCGCTGCCGCGCGGTGTCATTCACGCGGACCTGTTCCGCGACAATGTGCTCTTCGATGGCCCGACGCTGACCGGCATCATCGACCTGTACTACGCCTGCAACGATGCCTGGGCCTACGATCTGGCCGTCACGGTCAATGACTGGTGTTCCCGCGAGGATGGCAGCCTGGCCCCGGAACGCACCGCGCCGCTGCTGGCAGCATATTCGGATGTCCGTCCCCTGACCGATGCCGAGGCCGCGGCGTGGCCCGCGATGCTGCGCGGCGCGGCCCTGCGATTCTGGCTTTCTCGCCTCAAGGACAAGCTGGAGCCGCGTGATGGCGAGATGACCTTCATCAAGGACCCGGACGAGTTTCGCCGGGTCCTGGTCGCCCGCCGCAAGGCCGAATCCGAAGACAAGCTGGAACTGGCGCCGGCCCGGCGCGCCTGAAACCGCCGGCAGGGCGTCGCCCACCCGGGACCGCCCGAACCGCGGCCGGCCGGACAACCGCCGAGTGGCCGGATGTTCTTTTATTGCCAGGGCCCGAGGTCGGCAACCGACATCGAACACCTGGCATCGACAAATGGAGCGCTCATGGATCGGACGATCGCGCTGATCGACGGAATCAATGAATGGATTGGCCGGGCAGCCGGCGTGCTGGCGCTTGCGATGGCCGTGGCGATGCTGGCCGTGGTGGTGTTGCGGTACCTGTTTTCCATGAGCTTTCCCTGGCTTTCCGAGTCGGTGCTCTACCTGCACGGCCTGGTGTTCATGCTGGGCATCGCCTACACGCTCCGCCACGGGGGACATGTCCGGGTCGACGTGATCCAGCGCCAGCGCAGCCAGCGCACCCGGGCCTGGATCGAGATCACCGGCACGGTGCTGTTTCTCTGGCCTGTGGCGCTCTTCCTGCTGGTGATGAACCTGCCCTACGTCGAGGCGGCGTGGCGAATCCACGAGGGGGCGCGCGAGCCCGGCGGCATTCCCTACCTGTATCTGCTCAAGACCCTGCTGATTGTCATGCCGATTCTGCTGATGCTTCAGGGACTCGCGGAACTGCTGCGCGCCTGGCGCAGCCTGGCAGGCGGTGAAGGCATCGAGTCGGACGGACCGGTCCATGAGGCGGAGGAAGGTCCATGAACGAGTGGCTCGCCCTGCTTCTGGTTCTGGCGGCCTTTGCCGCCCTGCTGGCCGGCTACCCGGTCGCCCTGACATTGGCCGGGGTGTCCGTGCTGTTCGCCGTCATGGGCCTGGCCCTTGGCGTCATCGACGGACAACTGCTCAGCGCGATTCCGAACCGCATCTTCGGCATCATGACCAACCCGACGCTGGTGGCCGTCCCGCTGTTCATCCTGATGGGCGTGCTGCTGGAGCGGGCCAAGGTCGCCGATGACCTGCTGGAGAACATGACCGCCCTGTTCGGCCACCGGCCCGGCGGGCTGGGCATTTCGGTGTTGCTGGTCGGGGCCATCCTGGCCGCGTCCACCGGCATTGTCGGCGCGACGGTGGTCACGCTCGGGCTGATCGCCCTGCCGGCGATGCTGCGCCGCGGATACGATCCGCGTCTCGCCTGCGGCACGATCTGCGCTTCCGGTACGCTGGGGCAGATTATCCCGCCCTCCATCATCCTCGTCCTGCTCGGGGACCAGATTGCCTCGGCCTATTCCCAGGCCCAGCTCGCGCAGGGAATCTTCGCGCCCGAGACCGTGTCGGTCAGCGACCTGTTCATGGGTGCCCTGGTTCCGGGTCTGCTGCTGGTCGGGCTGTACCTGCTGTACCTGCTGTACGTGGCCTGGCGAGACCCGGCACGGATGCCCCCACTGTCCGATGCGGAGCTGGCCAGCCGGCCCGGCCACGCTCAGGTGCTCGGCTCGCTGATCCCGCCGGTTGCCCTGATTGTCGCGGTGCTTGGATCGATCATGGGTGGCATCGCCACACCGACTGAAGCGGCCGCCGTCGGCGCCGTGGGCGCCGCGCTGATCGCCGCGGCCAAAAGGCGGCTCACGCTGGCGGTCCTCCGGGACGCGGGAACGACCACCGTCCGCATGACCTCGATGGTGTTCCTCATCTTTATCGGGGCTTCGGTGTTCTCGCTGCTCTTCCGGGCCTACGGGGGCGACGACGTGGTCCACGAAGCGCTGTCGGGCCTGCCCGGCGGCACCATGACCGCCCTGTTCATTGTCATGGCCATTATTTTCCTGCTGGGCTTCATTCTCGACTTCATCGAGATCACCTTCGTGGTGGTTCCGATCATCGCGCCGGTTCTGCTGATGATGGGCGTGGATCCCATCTGGCTGGGGATCATGATCGCCATCAACCTGCAAACCTCGTTCCTGACACCGCCCTTCGGGTTCACCCTGTTCTATCTGCGCGGGGTCACGCCGCCCGAGATTCCGACCATGGCGCTGTACCGAGGGGTCGTGCCCTTCATCGCCATCCAGGGGCTGGTGCTGCTTCTGGTCGCCATCTTTCCCGCCCTGGCGACCTGGCTGCCGGGAATGCTCTATCAATGAGCGCGATCCGCCTGCCCGGCGGGATCGTGATCGACCCGCCCCTGGCCCTGGCGCCGATGGCAGGCGTGACCGATGCGCCCTTCCGCCGACTGTGCCGGCAATTCGGCGCGGGCCTGGTCGTCTCCGAGATGCTCGGCAGCCAGCCGCAGCTGCGTGACAGTCGCAAGAGCCGCCTGCGCCGGATCACGACCGGCGATCCCGAGCCCCGGGCGGTCCAGTTGCTTGGCAACGATCCGGCCCAGCTGGCAGACGCCGCGCGACGGGCGGTGAACGAAGGGGCCCAGATCATCGACCTCAACTTCGGCTGTCCGGCAAAGAAGGTCTGCCGGCGCGCTGCCGGCTCAGCCCTGCTGGCGGAGCCGGACACCATCGCCCGGCTTCTGGATGCCGTGCTGGGTGCCGTGACGGTGCCGGTCACCCTCAAGATGCGTACAGGCGTGTCCCGCGAGGCACGAAACGCGGTCGAGGTGGCGCGCATGGCCGAGCAGTGCGGCGTCGCCATGCTCTCGATTCATGGACGCACCCGCGCAGACCGCTACGCCGGCGAGGCCGAATACGACACCATCGCCCGGGTGGTCGAGGCCGTTTCCCTGCCGGTCTTCGCCAATGGGGACATCGACAGCCCGCAAAAGGCCCGCAGGGTGCTGGCGCAGACCGGTGCCGCGGGCGTGATGATCGGGCGTGCCGCCTTCGGCCAGCCGTGGCTGTTCGCCAGCCTTGGCCGCGCACTGTTCGACCTGCCGGCGCCCGAAGTGCCGGATCGACCGGCGCAGATCGAGATTTTTCGCGATCATCTCGCGCAGGTTCACGACCACTATGGCCCCGAAACCGGGTTGTGCATGGCACGCAAACACGCCCGGTGGTATGCTTCGACGCTTGATCTGGACGCCGACTGGCTCCCGGCATTTCAGGGGTTGCAAAGCCCGGCCGATCAGCTTGCATGGATCAGTCGGATCGACCCTGGCTGAAGCCCAAGCAAAGCCGTCACGGCCGGCAGGACGCCGGCCCAGGTTGCGCACGGCAGAGTCGGCTGGAAATGCGCGCTGCCCGCGCGGACTGCAATCCGGCTGTCCGGTCTGCACGGAGCCATCGATAGCCTCGTGCAGCAACGCACGGGCGGGTCACGGGGCCCGGGCTGTGCGATACCGTGGCTTGCGCCATGGGCGGCAGGGCGTCCATGCCCTGCTCGGAAAAGCGCTGCATTCGTGCAGACCTTTCCCAGGCGGTTTCCCGTCGCCTGGAACCTGAAAACCGTGCCGGCACCGGAACCACGTGTACATGGAGGCCATGGCGCGCGGAAACATTCCGGGACGGCAAGCAGACGGGCAGCAAGTCCCGGGGCGCCCTGGAGCGCTGGAAAAATCAGCAACGGATCAGCAACGGAAACGACCCGCCGATGACACGACCACCCGGAATCGACGACTCACTCCATGGTAGCGAATCGCTGCTTTCCGACATGTGCCTGAGCAACCTGGTTCGGCAGGCGATCGAGGGGTACATGGAAAGGCTGGAGGGGGACGATCCCTGTGACCTCTACGCGCTGGTGATGCAGGAAGTCGAGCGCCCCCTGCTGGAAACGGTGATGCAACACTGCGACGGCAATCAGTCCCGCGCCGCCCAGTGCCTGGGCATCAACCGGGCAACCCTGCGCAAGAAACTCAGGCTGCACGCGGAACACGATGTCTGAAAGACGCCTTCGGTCGCGTACCCTTCAAAACGCGGGCACCGCCGTCGGCGGGACAGCCAGCAAGGATCCACACCCCAGTTGGCCCGCACGGGACTCCGTTGCAGGGCGCATTGACTGACCCTGGGCACCACGCCGATTCAACACGCCGATTCAAATCGTTCCGAACAGGACGGAAGCCTCTTCGCATACCGGTTGGTGCAGGGTCAAGGTGACCTGTCGTGGCACGGTCGGGCAGGCTTCTGGCGTACCAGGCCGCGCGCCACGCGGACAGGCCCGTGACCAGTTAGCCCACATGTGTACCCTTTGATGACCAGACAGACAGGCCGGACGGGCTTGCAGGGAGCGTCTAGGAGCAACCCCTGTGCGCCCCCGGCATGGCATCAGGCCGGGACACGGCCCTTGAGCATCTGGAAGTAGAACGGCTTGATCATGTGCAGCTTGAACTCCCACCAGATCCAGCGCGGCTTGGTCTGGTCGATGACCGGGAAGGTCGGCACCAGGGTGAAGTCGTAGTCGAACTCCGCCAGGGCCGCCTTGCCGATCCCGGTGATCAGCGGGCAGGACGTGTAACCGTTGTAATACCCCTCGAACGGGCGATCGGCGATCAGGTCCACGATATTGCGCGCCGCCGTCGGCGCCTGCATTTTCACGCTGGCCGCCGTCTTGCCCACCGGGGTGCCACAGATGTCACCGGCACCGAACACATTGGGATAACGCTTGTGCTGGAGCGTGTACTGGTCGACTTCCAGCCAGCCGCCGGCCGCAAAGTTGCCCTCCTGCCAGGCCAGGGCACTGTCGCGCACGGGGTCCGGCGCCCGCATCGGCGGCACCACGTGGATATAGTCGTAATCGTAGGTTGTTTCCGAGCCCTGCATGTCGAAGGTCGCGGTGCGTGCGCCCGGATCGATTGCCTTGAGCACGTGGTAGTAGTCGTAATTGATGTCCTTCTCTTCGTAGAGCTCGCGCACCAGTTCGCGAAAGTCCGGCTGTCCGAACAGGCCACCCGAGCTGGACAGGTACAGCATGTCCGCCTTGGCCCGGGTACCTGCCTCACGCAGGCGTGATTCGGTCAGGAACGTCATCTTCACCGGCGCCCCGGCGCACTTGAGCGGCGTACCCGGAATCGTGAACAGACCGACCCCGCCGTTGTCGATGTACTTCTGGGAAGCCTTCAGCGTGGCCAGTGCCCCATCGACGCCGTTGTAGACCGAACCGATCCCCTCGCGGCCAATCAGTTCGGGACTCATGCCGTCAATGGCGGTGTAGTCCAGGAAGCAGCCAGTCGCCACGATCAGGTAGTCGTAGACCACCTCATTTCCCTGCGACGTGAACACCTTGTTGGAATCCGGATCGAAGGCGGCCACGCTGTCCTGGATCCAGTTGATGTCCTTGGGCATGTAGTCCGCGTTATTGGCAAGCACGTCGTCGCGCTTGTAGATGCCATTGGCGACCAGCGTCAGGCCCGGCTGGTACAGGTGAATCTTGCGTTCGTCGATAATGGTGATCCGCGCCCCATCAAGCCAGCGATGCAGCTTGGCGGCCGCCGTGATTCCGGCAGCCCCGGCCCCCGCGATCACAACATGCGCGTTGGTCTTGACGGACGCCTCGGCCTGGGCTGGATACAGGCTTGAGCCCGCCGCTGCGGCCACGCCGCCGGCGGCCAGAAGCTTGAGAAAGTCTCGACGGGACATGCCCATCTCCTGTCGCATGGACTCCAACTCGTCCATCTTGCGAAAACGTTCCTGTTGGTCAAAGTTCGCCATTGATGAAAATCTCCCCTGTAAGCTTTCGCCGGTACTGCCCCGCTGGAACGATTCATGAACGCCCAACTGGCCTCGCGGCCGGTCCGGTCCGTGCCGGAATCCATGAGCTTCCGAAGCGTCCTGTTGCCACATGGTCTGAAACCGGCCACCCATGGGCAGCGGACCGATCACGCCGGACAATTTTCAAATAGTTTTCGATTTCTCGAGCAGTTACCAGCGCCCGAATCGATTCTAGCAGAACTGGATGGGGCGACTATGCGTATAGAACCGATTTATCATCGGAGGCGACAAAGCAGCCTCAAGAGCTGCCCGGAGTTTGACTGGCCCTCTGCGACCTGACCTTCCTGACGTGGCCAAAGGCCAACTCGGTTCTCAAAAGCGTTGCGGCCATCATGGACCGGGCACAGGTCTGGAGAATCGGCCTGATGCAGCCTCAGCTTCCGGCACCAGCAACACCGCATGGCAAGCCTGGCGACGAACAGCTTCGGCCCTTGGGTCTTACACGGCCCAGGCCCGGCAGCGCCGGGAAAGGCCTTCGACACACCATGGCGCAAGCGATTGAATCGCAATGCCCCGGCCGGTTTCGGCCCGGGCTTTGCTGAGCGCAGGCCTCGCCTGCTGGCGCGTGACCGCGGGCGCATGCCCACGAGGCCATGGGGTTCATGCCAAGCAGACGGCCACCGCTTGCCGTTCAAAGTTCTGAAAACAACCAGGGGCCTGCGGCGTTGAGCACCCAGCCGACCACCATGAAGTTCACCAGCAGAATGACGAAAATAATCGCCAGCAGGCGGAATGTCATGACCTGCTTGAGCATGATGAACTCGGGAAAGCTGGCCGCGACCGTACTCATGCAAAAGGCCAGGGTCGTTCCGACCGGCAGGCCCTTCGTAATCAGGCCTTCCATGACCGGAATCACGCCGGTCGCATTGGCGTACAGCGGCAGCCCCGCGAATACCGCAGCCGGCACGCTCCACCACTGACCAG
>JBKHDT010000002.1:0-80185 GCA_046541195.1 Halothiobacillaceae bacterium
CTCACGGCAACTCGACCTTCTGCGGCGGATTCCAGTTTTCCTGGCGATGCTCGACCACGACGGTGGTAAAGATGCCGCCCCGCACGTTCCATTCACCGGTAATCCGCAAAAATCGCGGCTCGACGGCCGCCACGATGTCGTCAAGGATGCGGTTGGTCATGGCCTCGTGAAAGCCACCTTCCTCGCGGAAGGACCACATGTACATCTTCAGGGACTTGAGCTCGACGCAACGCTGGTCGGGCACGTAGTCGATGCGGATATTGGCAAAGTCGGGCTGGCCGGTCTTCGGGCACAGGCAGGTGAACTCCGGGACCTCCATGTGAATGGTATAGTCGCGGTCCTGGCGGGGGTTCTCGAAGGTTTCCAGGTTCTTGGTCGGTTGGGTAGACATGGCATGTGACTCGTTTTGCGATGTGGACCCGGGCAGCATGGTCATGACTGCGCGGGGTGAAGCCGGGCAGGACGGGCTGAACCGGGAAGGACATTCCCGGCACCGGGACGCCGGGCGATTGGGCCGCGAATTATACGGCAGGTTCCGATGCGACTGACCCAGCTACACCTGGCCGGGTTCAAGTCCTTCGTCGATCCGACCGATGTCCGCTTTCCCTCCAACCTTGTCGGTGTGGTCGGACCCAATGGATGCGGCAAGTCGAACCTGATCGACGCCATCCGCTGGGTGATGGGCGAATCCTCGGCCCGGCAGCTGCGCGGCCAGGCGCTTGAGGACGTGATATTTTCCGGTGCCAGCGGCCGCAAGGCGGCTTCCGTTGCCTCCGTCGAGCTGTTGTTCGACAACAGCGACGGCCGCCTGGGCGATGCCTGGGCGCGCTTTTCCGAGATCTCCGTGCGCCGCGAGCTGAGTCGGGACGGCCAGTCCCGCTTCTTCCTCAACAACGCCCGCTGTCGCCGGCGCGACATCACCGACCTGTTCCTGGGCACCGGGCTGGGCGCACGCAGCTATTCGATCATCGAGCAGGGGCAGGTCAATCGCATCGTCGAGGCGCGCCCCGAAGACCTGCGCGCCTACCTCGAGGAGGCCGCCGGCATTTCGCGCTACCGCGAGCGCCGCCGGGAAACCGAGCAGCGGATGACGCATACGCGGGAGAACCTCGAGCGGCTCACCGACCTGCGCGAGGAGCTGGGCCGACAGCTCGACCGGCTGGACCGGCAGGCGAAGACCGCTGTCCGCTATCGCAGGCTCAAGGCCGAGATCCGGCAGACCGAGGGGCGCCTGCTGGCCCTGGAGCTCAAACTCGCCGCCGAGGCGCTCTCCGAGGCCGAAGCGGCCCGGCACCAGGCCGAGCAACAGGCGCAACAGGCGCAAGAAGCCCGCGCGCAGGCCCAGGCGGCCTTGGCCGAAACGCGCCGGGTACTGGAAATCCGCCTGCAGGAAACCAGCACCTGCCAGGCGGCCGTCTACGAGCAGACGGCCAACCAGGCACAGCTGCAGGTCCAGGTCGATCGACTGCGGGCTGATCGGGAACAGCGCCTGGTGCAGCAACAGCGTGACGAGCAGCGCATCGCTCAGCTGCAGGAAGCGACGGCGGACCTTGAGACAAGCCTCGCGGATCTGGAACAGGCGCAAGCGCAGGCGCGCGCCTCCGAGGCATCCCTGGGGCGGGACCGCGAGCAAGCACAGCAGGCGCTTGATGAAGCCGAAGCCGGCCTGCAGGCGGTACAGTCGGCGTGGGATGCGTTTCTCGAACGCGCCTCGGAACCGACGGAGCGACTGGCCCGCGAAAGACGCGAGCTGTCCGGCGCCGAACAAGACCTGGCGCGCTGTGATGCCGATGCCGCCCGGATCGACCTGGACCGGACCCGTGCCCGAATGGAGCAGGCACGGCAGGCGCTGGGACAGGCGGAACACGCCCGTGCCGAGGCCGGGCAGGCCATCGAATCCGCCGAGGCGCGCGTCGGTACCTGCGAGCAGGCCTTGGTCGAGGCACGTACCGTGCTGGCTCAGGCCGAAGGGCGACAGGCCGAGGCGCGGGCCGAGCTGGACGCCCTGCTCGCCCAGCAGCGCGCCCTGGAACAGGTAATCGCCACCGAGGAGCCGGGCACGGCGCCGGAAACGATCGCGGCCACCCGGCTGGTGGAGCAGCTGGCCCTGCACGACCTGAAGGACCCCTGGCTTGAACACTGCCTTGGCCAGGCCCTGACCGGCTGGACCGTCGAGACGCTCGATGCACTGACCGGGCTGAGCGATCCGCCCCCTGGTCAATGGTGGATTGCGCCCCACCCCGAAGAGGCCAGCGCCCCGCAATGCTGGCTCCGGGATTTTCTGGACAGCCGCGAACGCGCGCCGGACCTGGACTCGGCGCTGGCCGCCCGCCACCGCCTCGCGCCCGGCCAGGCGCTGCTGACGGAGGACGGCACGCTAGTCGGCAGGCACTGGGTCAGACTGGCGGGCCAGGATACCCAGACCGGCATGCTGGTGCGCCGGGCGGCGCTGCGGGAAACCCGCGCCCGCCGACCGGAGCTTGAGCGGATGCTCGCGGACGCCGGAACCCTCCGGACTCAGGCTGCGCAACAGCTGCGGACGCGGGAGGCCGACCTGAAGGCAAGCCAGACGGACCTGCGCGAAGCGATCAGACATCAGGGCGAATGCGCGGTTGCCTTGGCCCGATGCCAGTCCGCGGCCGGCGAGGCGGAACGCGCGGTCGATAACGAGCGGGCCCGAATCAAGGCCCTGGCCGACCGCCGCGCCGCGCTGGTGGAACAGATCACGGCGGCGAGAAAACGCTTGCAGCAGGCCGAGGCCGACCGGGATGCCGTGCAGACCGAACGCGCCGGGCAGGAGAGCCGCCGGCAGGAAGCCCGCCGCCTGGTGGATGCCGCGCGCCGGGGGCTCGACCAGATCAGGCAACAGGCTCATGAACAGGCCCTGGAATCGAGCCGGCTGGTTTCCCGAATCGAAGTGACCCGTGCGCAGATACAGCGCAGCCAGGGCGAAATCCGGGCCCTGGCCACCCGGCGGCAGGAACATGTCGAGACGCTCGCGGCACTCGAGCGCGCGCTGGCCGACGCGCGTGCACGACAGGCGGCGGCCACCGAGGCGCTGGAGCAGGCACGGGCGCGGCTGGCCACCGCCCACGCAAGCCAGGAGTCTGCCCACCAGGCCGAGCGCGCTGCCGGCGAGGCCCTGCAGCACGCCGAGCGACAGCTGAGTGCCTGTCTGGAAAGCCGCGAAGCTGCCCGGATGGCCGGGCAGGCGGCACAGCTGCACCATGACCAGGCCCGTGCGCGATACCTTGGCTGCGAGGCGGTACACGAAGGGTTCTCGCCGCCGCTGGTGGAGTCGGAGTCCCCGACGTCACTGAAGGCAAAACTCGATGAGCTGCAGACGCGCAGGCGCCGGCTTGGCAACGTCAACCTCTCGGCCATCGAGGAGTTCGAGCAGGCCAGGCAGCGCAAGGAGGAGCTGGACGCCCAGGACCGGGACCTGAATGACGCGCTCGACCAGCTGAGCGCGGCAATCGCACAGATGGACCGGGAAACCCGCGCCCGCTTTCGAACCACGTTCGAACAGGTCAACGACCGCCTCGGTCCGACCTTCGCCCGCCTGTTCGGCGGCGGGGAGGCCATCCTGACCCTGGAAGAGGACGACCTGCTCAACGGCGGCGTGCACCTGATGTCCCGCCCGCCGGGAAAGCGGGTCAGTCACCTGAGCCTGCTTTCGGGCGGAGAAAAGGCGCTGACGGCCGTGGCACTGATCTTCGCGATCTTCTCGCTGAACCCGGCGCCGTTCTGCATTCTCGACGAACTGGATGCCCCGCTGGACGAGGCCAACGTCGGGCGGTTCTGTGCTATGGTTCGCGAAATGGCCGATCAGGTACAATTCGTGTTCATCACGCACAACAAGACCACCATGGAAAGCGCCGCCCAGTTGATCGGCGTGACCATGCGCGAGCCTGGCGTGTCCCGGGTCGTCTCGGTGGACCTTGATCAAGCGGTGCAAATGGTCGATTCGGAAAGCTGAGGATCATGGAATATCTGCGCTGGATACTGCTGGGGGTCGGGGTCGTGGTGCTGATCGGCATCTTCCTCGTGTATAGCCGCCGCAAGGAGGAATCCGAGCTGCGACTCGACGAGAATGCCGTTGGCGATCCGCTGGATGCGCACATCGAGCACGTCGACCGGGCTGGTGGGCGCAGCGAGCCGCGCCTGGACGAGGACCTGCCCGGGGGAGGCGAGTGGTCCGAGGACCTGGACGAGGCCGAGCGCGGCCAGCGCCGCAAGGTCATCGAGGCCCCGGAGATGGACTTCCTGCAGGGATACCCGGCAGACCTGAAGGGCCCCGGGGCGGCACAGGCCGACCAGCCTCTCCGCGGGGACGTGCCACCGGCCGCCGCGCCGGAGCCGGCGGTCGAGTCGGGGGGCGAGCCGCAAACCGCCGCGCCGGAACGGACGGAGCGGGCCGGGGACGCCATGCCCGAGGTCATCACGCTGTACCTGGTTTCCCGGAATCCGGAGGGGTTTGACGGGGCACAGGTGCGCGCCGCGCTGGTGGAGCACGGCCTTGAGTTTGGCGACATGCAGATCTACCACTACCCGGACGCAACGGGTATCAGCCAGTTTTCGGTGATGAACGCCGTGGCGCCGGGCGTGTTTGATCCGGCAAGCGACGAGAGCCACGCAACCCGCGGGCTGGCGATGTTCATGCAGCTGCCGATTCCCGGCCAGCCGGCCCTGGTGATCGAGAACATGCTCGCGGTCGCCAACCGGATCGCCGAGGCGCTGGATGCCGACCTTCTGGATGATCAACGTGCGCCGCTGAGCACCGAATCGATCGATCGCTGGCGCGAAATGACCGAGGGCTGAACCGATCATGCGCGACCCGGAACGCGCTCGGCTCAAGGCGCTGCAAGCCCAGATCCGGCACCACGACTTCCGCTATTACGTACTCGATGCGCCCACCATTCCGGATGCCGAATACGACCGGCTGATGCGTGCGCTCCAGGCACTGGAGCAGCAGCATCCCGAGTGGGTTGACGCGGACTCCCCCACCCAGCGCGTCGGCGCGCCGCCCGCCCGCCAGTTCGAAACGGTCGAGCACGCCCTGCCGATGCTGTCGCTGGAAAATGCCCTGAACGAGGCCGAATTTTGCGCCTTCGACCAGCGTGCCCGAGAGCGCCTCGGCCGGGAAGCGCCCATTTGCTACACGGCCGAACCCAAATTCGACGGGCTGGCCATCAGCCTGCGCTACGAGGAAGGATGGCTGGTGCGCGCCGCGACCCGGGGCGACGGCCTGCAGGGCGAGGACGTCACCGACAATGTCCGCACCATCGGGGCGATCCCCGAGCGCCTCGCGGCGGACAATCCGCCGCAGGTCCTCGAGGCGCGCGGCGAGATCATCATGACCCGCTCGGAATTCGCCGCGCTCAACGCCCGGGCAGCCCGTGCGGGCGAAAGGACATTCGTCAACCCGCGCAATGCCGCCGCCGGCTCGCTGCGCCAGAAGGACCCGAGGGTAACGGCTGCGCGCAAGCTGCATTTCTATGCCTACGGCCTGGGCGAGTGCCAGGGTGCCGACCTGCCCGGGTCGCATCATGCCACGCTTGAGTGGCTGGCGGATCTCGGCCTGCCGGTGACCGACCTGGTCCGGACATGCACCGGGCTGGAGGCCGCGCTGAAGTTTCACAAGGAGATCCTCGCGCAGCGGGACCGACTGGACTTCGACATCGACGGCGTGGTGTTCAAGGTCGACGATCTCGACGACCAGAAGATCCTCGGACAGGTTTCCCGCGCGCCGCGCTGGGCCATTGCCTGGAAGTTTCCCGCCGAGGAGATGACGACCCGCCTGGTCGGTGTGGACTTCCAGGTGGGGCGAACCGGCGCGCTGACCCCGGTGGCGCGCCTGGAGCCGGTGTTCGTCGGCGGGGTGACCGTCTCGAACGCCACGCTGCACAACATGGACGAGGTCCGGCGCAAGGACGTGCACATCGGGGACACGGTCATCGTGCGTCGCGCCGGAGACGTGATCCCGGAAATCGTCTCCGTCGTGCCCGAACGCCGCCCGGAAGACACCAAAACCATCACCCTGCCCGAGCAGTGCCCCGAATGCGGATCGGCGGTGGTGCGCGCCGAAGGCGAAGCCGTCGCGCGCTGTTCCGGCGGGCTGTTCTGCCCCGCGCAGCGGCGCGAGGCCCTCAGGCACTTCGCCTCGCGCAAGGCCATGGACATCGACGGGTTGGGCGAGAAACTGATCGAGCAACTGCTCGACCACGGCCTGGTCGAACATGTCGACGACCTGTACCGCCTCACGCCGGAGCAGTTGGCCGGCCTTGAGCGGATGGGCGAAAAATCCGCCCGCAACCTGGTCGAGGCGCTGGATCGCTCCCGGAAAACCACGCTTGGCCGGTTCCTGTACGCCCTGGGCATCCGGGAAGTGGGCGAGCGCACCGCCGACACCCTCGCGGTGCATTTTCGCAGCCTGGATGCCCTGATGAAAGCTGACGAGTCCGCGCTGATGCAGGCACCGGACGTCGGTCCGGTGGTCGCCCGGCACCTGCGCACCTTCTTCGAGCAGCCGCACAACCGGGAAGTCATCGATGCCCTGCTGCAGGCCGGCATTCACTGGCCTGACCCGGCACCACGGCGCGGGGCGCAGCCGCTGGCCGGCAAGACTTATGTACTGACGGGCACACTCTCGGGCATGACCCGCGAAGAGGCGCGCGCCGCCCTGATGCGACTCGGCGCGAAGGTCACCGGCAGCGTTTCCGGCAAGACCACCGCCCTGATCGCCGGAGCCGATGCCGGCAGCAAGCTGGCGAAGGCAGAGCGCCTTGGCGTGCCGATTCTGGACGAGCAGGCGCTGGATGCACTGCTGTCGGGACAGGAGGCGTCCGGATAATGGCCCGCCGCGATCGCAAGCGCAGCGGCGGCACACCGGCCGGGCAGCAAAGCCCGGGCGGGTACGCCGGCACGCCCCCTGGTGGACGGGCCTGCGGTAACCACGGCCATTCCGCATCATTCGGCACGAACTGCAAAGGCAGACCGTCATGAGCCTTGCCCCGTCCGGAAAACTCGTCTCCAGCCTGCTGACCGGCACCCTGCCCTGGCTGCTCTCGGTCTTGCTGGTGATCCTGCTCGGGGTGCTGCTGGCCCGGCTGACCTGGGCGCTGGTCCTGCCTGCGCCACCTTTGGTGATCCCTTCCACGCCGGACCCGTCGGGGTCACCGGCAGCAGAGCAGGCCGACCCGGTCGCGCAGATCCGCCCGGCCGAACTGTTTGGCCGGGCCAGCCCGGAACAGGAGACGCCCACGCAGATCACGGCCTCGCGGGTTGCGCTGGACCTGCGCGGCGTGCTGGTCGCCGGCGCAGACGGCCGGGGCGTGGCCATTTTCCGGATTGGCGGCAAGGAGCGCGTGTTCCGGGCCGGGACGACTATCCAGTCCGGGATTCGGCTCGCGCGCGTCGAGGAGCGGCGTGTCATCATCGAACGGAACGGACAGCTTGAGTCGATCGACCTGCCGCGAACCGGACTGTCACTCGCGGCCGACAGCCCGCCGCCCGCGATGCCGACGCGCGCGCCGGGGGCGGCCACGACCCGGCCGGCCGTGCGTGAAGTGCTTGAAAACCCGGGCAACCTCTTCGACTATGTCCAGCCCCGGCCGGTGATGAAGGATGGCGTCCTGGTCGGTTACCGGCTTCAGCCGCGCCCTGGCCGGGCACAGATACTCGAAGCGCTGGGCGTCCAGCCCGGGGACGTGGTGACCGGCATCGAGGGCGCGCGTCTGGACAACCCCCAGGCCCTGCTCGCGCTCATGCCCCGCCTGCGCAACGCGCAAAACCTGTCGGCCACCGTGCTGCGCGACGGGCAGGAAGTTCCGATCTCGATACAACTGCAGTGAAACCCATGGCAACTTCGCGACGGGCTGACGGCCCGAGGCCCTTCTTTCAATCCATGCGCTCTGAGGCACTGCGCAAGGCACTGACCGCCGTGGCGCTGGCCGCGGCGCTCGGCGGTGGGCCGGGCGCCTGGGCGCAGGAAACCCAGATCGACGAGGAGGGCCGGGTCACCCTCAACCTGCGCAACGCGGACATCGAGGCACTGATCACCGCGGTTTCCGAGGTCACCGGCACCAGCTTCGTGGTCGACCCGCGGGTCAAGGCCCGGGTCAACATGATCTCGGCCCAGCCGATGGACCCGGACCGGCTGTACGAGGTCTTTCTGTCGATCCTGCAGGTACATGGCTTCACGGCCGTGCCGTCGGGAGAGATCGTGAAGGTCATTCCCGAGGTCAATGCCAAGGGCGAGGCCCCGGTCGGGGAGGTCGGCAGCGGCCGCCGCCCGGCAGACGAGGTGACCACCGAGGTCATCCGCCTGCGTTACGTGGATGCCGCCCCGCTGTTGACGGTCCTGCGGCAGATCATGCCGCAGCAGGCGGCGCTGTCGGTTCACCAGGACTCCAACGCCCTGGTGATTACCGACCGCAGCGGCAATATCGCGCGACTCAAGGATATCCTGGCCCAGGTCGACGTCCGGGACCGGGACGAGATCGAGATCATCCGCCTGAAGAATGCCTCGGCCTCCGAGGTCCAGAAAACCCTGCAGTCGGTATTTCGCAGGCGCGGCGGCCCGGCGGCCGCGCCCGATGACGCGGGCGGGGCGGCCAGCGCGCGCGAGGCCAGCTTTGCGGTCGACAAGCGAACCAACAGCATCCTGATCAGCGGCGATCCGACCGACCGGGCCCGGATGCGGGTACTGATCGCCGACCTGGACACCCCGCTTGAGCGCGCCGGCAATACCCAGGTGTTCCGGCTCAAGTATGCCAAAGCGGAGGAGCTGGTACCGATCCTGGAGGGTGTGCGGGTGCTCAAGGGCGTCCCGGACCTGCCGGACGCCGAAGGCAGCGACGCGGGAGGATCGTCGGGGCCGACCAGCGACGTGAGCATCCAGGCCGATGCCTCGCTGAACGCACTGGTGGTCACGGCCTCGCCGGAGGTCATGCGGGAACTGGAAAGCGTGATTACCCAGCTGGACGTGCGCCGGCCGCAGGTTCTGGTCGAGGCCATCATCGCGGAGGTTTCCGACGACTTCCGGCAGCGTCTGGGCACCCAGTTCGTTCTGGGTGGCGGCTCGGGTACGGTGCCGATCGGCATCTCGACATTCAACGGCCTGCTGTCCAACGTGGTCCAGGACCTCGCCTCGGCCGGCACCGATTCGACCGAGGCGATCGCGCTGGCTGCGGCCCGCAATCTCGGGGACGGCGGAAATCTCGGCATCGGGCGCTTCGACGGCTCGGGGACCGACTTCGGCATCCTGGTCTCGGCACTTGCGGCCAACGCGGGCAACAACATTCTCTCGACCCCGACCCTGCTGACGCTGGACAACGAGGAGGCGAGCATCGTCGTCGGCCAGAACATCCCGATCGTCACCGGCTCGTTCACCGGCACCGAGTCCGGATCGGCGATCACCAACCCCTTCCAGACCGTTTCGCGCGAGGACGTCGGCGTGAAGCTCTCGCTGCTGCCGACCATCAGCCCGGACGGCACGGTGCGCATGAACATCGAGCAGGAAGTCTCCAGCCTGGACAATGCGGTCAGCAACCCGGCGGGCCTGGTGACCAACAAGCGCAATATCACCACCACGGTGACCGTGGACGATGGCGACGTCGTGATCCTGGGCGGCCTGATGGACGACTCGGCCAGCAATACCCGGCAGCGGGTGCCGATGCTCGGCGACATTCCGCTGGTGGGCAATCTGTTCAGCTACCGCGAGTCGCGTTCGGTCAAGCGCAACCTGATGGTGTTCTTGCGGCCGATCATCATTCGCAGTCCGGACGATATCCACGACCGCACCCGCAACTACTACGACAACGTCCGCGGCGCCCAGCAGGAAGCCTTCAGTACCCACGGGTTCCTGTCCCGGGAGGACTGGCCGGTGCTTCAGGCGCACGACCGCTACCTGAGGCACGTTCCCGAACTCCCGGATGCCGAGGCCGGCGATGACTGAGACAGTGCCCGAGGTACATGTCGAGGACCTGCCCGAATCACCGGACCCGTCCCGGCTGCCAGTGACCCGGCGGGTGAGCTATGGCTATGCCAAGCGCCACGGGGTGCTCGCGCGGCCGGACGGCGCCGGTGGCGTGGACCTGCTGCATTGCAGGCCGCTTCGCCCCGAGGTGATCTCGGAACTGCAACGCGCCCTGGGCGAGCCGTTCCGGCCACGTCTTGTTACCGCCGGGGAATTCGAACCCCTGCTCGCCGCGGCCTATGAAACCGGCAGCGGCGCAGCCCAGGAAATGGTGACGGACCTCGGCGGCGAGGGTCTGGATGCACTTGCCGACCAGCTCAACGAGCCGGTCGACCTGCTGGAGTCCGAGGACGAGGCGCCGATCATCCGGGTCATCAATGCGCTGCTGACCGAGGCGGTTCGGGAGGGCGCCTCGGACATCCACGTGGAATCGTTCGAAAGCCGCATGGTGGTGCGTTTCCGGGTCGATGGCGTTCTGCGCGAGGTGCTGGAGCCGCCACGGCAGATCGCGCCCTTGCTGGTCTCCCGGATCAAGGTGATGGCCCGGCTGGACATCGCGGAAAAGCGCCTGCCGCAGGATGGGCGCATTTCCCTGGCCCTGGCGGGCCGACCGGTCGACGTGCGGGTTTCAACCCTGCCCTCGGGCCAGGGCGAGCGCGTGGTCATGCGCCTGCTGGACAAGCAGGCCGGACGCCTGAACCTGGCCGCACTGGGCATGGGCGAAGAAGTGCGCCAGCAGCTGATCGAGCTGATCCACCGGCCGCACGGCATCCTGCTGGTCACCGGGCCGACCGGTTCGGGCAAGACCACCACGCTTTACGCGGCGCTGACCCAGATCAACAGCCGGGAACGCAATATCCTGACGGTGGAAGACCCCATCGAGTACTACCTGGACGGCATCGGCCAGACCCAGGTAAACAACAAGGTGGACATGACCTTCGCCCGGGGCCTGCGGGCCATCCTGCGCCAGGACCCGGACGTGGTGATGGTCGGGGAAATCCGGGATCTGGAGACGGCCCAGATTGCGGTACAGGCCTCGCTGACCGGACACCTGGTGCTCTCGACCCTGCATACCAACTCGGCCATCGGGGCCATCACCCGGCTGAGGGACATGGGTGTCGAGCCCTTCCTGCTCTCCTCCTCGCTGATCGGGGTGCTGGCCCAGCGGCTGGTTCGCCGACTGGACCCGGAAACCCGCGAAGCCTACACGCCGGATGCCGCGGAATGCCGGCTGCTCGGCGTCGACCCGGCCGACCCGCCGACACTTTACCGGCCGAGCGAGGCGTCATTGCGCGAAGGCGGGGGGTACAAGGGCCGAATGGGCATCTACGAGCTCATCCGCGTGGATGGCGCCCTGCAGCGCATGATTCACGACGGCGACGGTGAACAGGCCATGGAGCAGTACCTTCGGCAGAAGACCCCCAGCCTGCGCGCCTACGGTCTGGCCTGCATTCGCGCCGGCCTCACCACCACCGAGGAGGTCCTGCGGGTCACCAGCGACAACGCCTGACGAGCGGCGCCACCGGGGTCAGCCTTTTGGGGCCCGCGGACCCGGTTCGGCCGCCGGCCACCTGAAGGCGCCGCTGCGCCTTCCTGCCCGGGCCCTGCGGACGGGCAGTTGGCGCGCCATGCGCCGAAGCCCCCCCTGCGGCGCCAGTCGGGGCCCGGGCCCGCGATGGATGGCTGTCCGCGCACCAGGAAGCAGGCGTGGTCGCAGCCGCTACAGACGGGCGGCACACGATCATCGGGCGCCAACTGAAGCCTCAGCGTCTGAGAATCCAGGTACTCGTGGTGGGTGACGGTAAAACCTTTCCAGAACAGGCTGAGCGGCGTAGTATCCATGGCAACGGCGGTATCCGTGAGCAGACGTTTGTGGTGAACATCAGCTTACCCGGATTTACCGCCGTTCTTCGATTCCGCACCCTACGATCACTTCGCCTTCACGCCAGTCTGCGAAGAACCTTTTTTTTCAAGACGCCGCGGCAGGGACCGGTTTCGCCGTTAGTCGGCAGACTCCGGCGAGACGACGGGAACCTGGAAGGACTGGCGTATCGGGAACGCGCCCTCGGGATTCGGTCGACCGACCATCGACAGCGTGGCTGCCAGCCAGTCCGGAGCGCCCTGGCGAGGCCGCAGGCTGCCCTTCAGGACGCCCGGCTGGTGTCCCTCCAGATCCAGCGCCACGGCCAGCACGCCGGTGCCGTTGTCGCGGACCGCGCCGACCAGAGTCCCCGCGTCGATGGTCACATCGCCATCCACCCGACCAAGGGCCACCGGCTCCTGGGCGATCAGCGTCGCGTCTTCCCAGCGCAGGGTTCCGGCCAGCGACACGATCCCGGCCTGGACGAGGCGGGCCTCGGGGATCGCAAGATCGAAGAACCCGCCGAGCGGGAAGGGCGCGAACTGCTGTGCAAGCGGCGCGTCCGCCAGCAGCCGGCCCTCCAGGTCCCTGACCTCGACAGCGCCGGCCGGCGACAGCGCGACCCGGGCCTGGGCACGCCCCCCCTCGACCTCCGCGACCAGGTCCAGGCCGAGGCGTCCGGTCAGCAGCGAAGCAGGCCGCAGCCGGTAGTGAAGGCGGTCGATCATCACGTCCCGGGCCTGCAGCCGCAGCACGCCGCGAAACAGGTTGCCTTCCAGCGACTGGACCGACACGTCCTCGCCTGCCGGCAGGCGATCGAGCACCACCTGGACCGGCGCGAGCCAAAGCATGGCCGCGGTCCAGCTGATCACCAGCAGAACAATGAGCCCGATGCCCCGCAGCCACCAGCGTGGGCGTTTTTCCGTCTTGTCCCTGCTGCTCAAGATTCACGCTCCAGAACGATCATTGCTTCCACCTTGCCCGGCGCCCCCTCGACCGGAGTGATTCGTGCCCGGGTCACCATCAGGGCTTCACGATCCTGCATTTGATCCACCCACTGCAGGAGGTCATCAAAGACCACGGCTTCGAACTCCACGCGCACGCCCTGGTCGCCCGCGGGTTGCCGGCTCTGCATGGCCTCGGCGATCCCGGTCTCGCCGGCGAGGCGCTCGGCGGCCAGCATCGGCGATCCGCCGGGCCGGGGCGTCGGGCCGGCAGCCGGGCCACCACGCTGTTCGATCTCCCGAACCGCGCCGCTCATCCAGGCAACCAGCTCGCGGTTGCTCTCGAGCCGGGCCTCCGCGGCCTCGCGGGCCTCCCGCAAGGGCACGTGGACGAGGCTGTCAAACGCCAGCACCAGCAGTGCCAGCAGCGCCAGCAGGATGGCCATGCGCTCGCGGGATTGGCGGCCCCGCCAGAATTCGAGCCAGGCCTTCATGATTGGCCTCCGGGGCGGATGAGAATCCGGGCTTCGGACTGCCCCTCCGAAGCCCGGGAGCCGGCCAGCTCCACGTCGATGCCGGACAGCTTGCGAAGCCGCGCGCGCAGCGCCTCGATGTCGGCGTAACGGGCCGCCGACACGGAGGTCTCCAGGCCGCGGGCGCCATACTCCACGCGTTCCAGCTGCAACTGCGCATCATCCCCCCACCCGTCGCCGAGGGCGGCAAGCAGTTCGAGAAATCCGGCCCCGTGACCGGAGCCGTCCATCGAGGCCAGGGCCTGCTCGATCTGCACGCGCGGATTGACCATGCGCTGCGCCTCGGGCAATGCCTGGCGAAAAAGCGTCTCCACCTGTTCTTGCAGCACGGCATTGCGGGCCAGCGCCTGCTCGGTGCGCAAGACATCCTCGATCGCGATCACCAGCCCCACTGCCAGCGCCAGCCCGGCCACGACGCCCCAGTTGGTCCAGGCACGACGAAGCAGCCGATCCGGCGGTGGCGCGAAGGCATTGAGCGGCGTTCCCCTGGCCAGTCCGGCGGCCAGCAGGGCGAGGGCCTGGGACCCGGTCTGTTCGACCTGCACCGCGAAACGCCCTTCCAGGCTCGCGACGCAGGCTTCGGCAGCCTGCTGCTGATCGCTGGCCACCAGCACATTCAGAGGCTGGGCGGCATCCACATCCATGGCAGCAAGCCAGGTGCCCAGATCACTGCCCGGCACCGAGAATCCCTCGTGCGCCGCGCAGCGGACAAGAACCCGGTCGGCAAGGGGCAGGACCTGCCAGCTGCCGTTTTCGCCCGGCGGCACGGCCTCGATCTCGCAGACCAGACGTGCCGGACGCAGCCCGGTCGATTCCAGCACCGCGAGCAGCCCGGCGCGCGCCTGACGGTCCACTGCCAGCACCGGCCAGTCCCCCGCCGAGTCCGCACGCGCCCCCAGGACCAGGTCGAGCTGCTCCGGGTCACTGGCCAGCTGCTCCTCCGCCGCAAAAGCCAGCGCCTTGAGCGCCTGCGCGCGCGCGCGTGTGGGAATGCGCACCTTGAGCAGGGTGCACCAGGCCGCCGGCAGCAGGACATCCAGCGCAGCGCCCGGCGGGATCTGCACGCTTGAGCACTCAAGCGACCGCGCCGGACCGATCCGGTCGCCCTCGACCCGCGCGAGCATGCCATGGCCGCCGTCCGGGTCGTTCAGATGCAGGAGATATCGTTCAGGCATGATTCGAAGGTTCGGGCAATGACGGTTGCGGGGGCATCCCCCGGGCGATGGACCACGGCAAGCAGCCGTGCACGACTCTGCACCAGCTCGACGCGCACATCCACCAGAAAGTAGGCGCTGCGCACCGAAAGCCGCTGCGGGGTCACGCTGGCCGGATCGATGCCCCTGGCCTGCAGCGCGGCATCGACGGACTCGTGATTCTCGGGCATGCGCTCCTCGGCGTCCACCTCCGGGGACGACGGCTTGACCCCGTCCCCCAGGGCGCGAAGCACCTCGTCCGAGGCGGTGTTCAGGTTCAGGGACGTGCCCCGCGGCAGGGCGGCGACCTGGGGCGCCAGCTGCGCGAATTCCTCGTCGCCCAGGCCCTCGAGCAACCGCAGGCTGCTCACCGAGACCAGCGGCCGGTTGGCGGCCCGGTGCGGCGGATTGCGGCCCGCGTAGAAGGCATCTTCTGCGCCACCGGGTGAGGGCTGATCGTCCGGATCGATCCAGTCGGCGATCCGGTCGGCCAATGCCGGATCGAGATTCAGGGCGCGAAGAAGCCGGTCGAGCCGCGCCCGCGCCACGGGGTCGATCAGCCCCTCTGGATCGATGAGGTTGTTGAGATTGAGCCGCCCCTGCAGGTCAGTCACCTGAATCGACAACGTGCCCACGTCCAAAGGCAGCACCGAAAGCCCCTCGGCCCAGGCATCGGCGGGGCCGTCGACCTTCGCGTCGTCCTCGTCCAGGGCGAACAGCGCCAGCTCCAGCCCGCTGCGTGCCAGTTCGCGCGCCTGGTCGGTCAGGAGCAGCCCGCCGGTGGACTGGATCGCCTGGTTCTGACGAACGGCAAGACCGACCGCCAGGCTGGTCGAGATGGCCACCACCAGCAGCGCCGTGATCAGGGCAACACCCGCAGAGCGCCTCCGATTCATGTGCCCCCCGCAAATTCCCGGTCGCTGCGGGCCGGCCCGCCCACCTCGCTCTCGTTCCCGGTTTCGTCACCGCCATTTTCATCCGCCTCGTCCCCGGCGGCCCGGGGCCATTCGGCCGGCAGGTCGAAGGTCAGGCGCAACGGGGGGTGCCCGGCCAGGGTCAGGCGAAGCTCCACCGCCCGGGGCAGACGGGCATCCGGACGATTGGCCGGCGGCCAGACGGGCGAGTCGGCATTGCGGTCGTCGTAGAAGACCAGTTCCAGTTCCTCGACCCCCTCCAGCAGAATCTGTCGGCTGTCGGCCGAGTCCACCCGGGCGAAGGTTCGCCCGTCCACGGGTGACCAGCCCAGGCGCAGCAGCCGGTCCTCCTCGCGCACCCAGAGCACGTGCTCTAGGGTCGGCCGGGGCTCTCCGGTCGGGTTCGGCAGACCCAGGCGCGTGAACTGCAGCGGCCGGGACGCATCGACACCCCCGGCCAGCGCGGGCAGGGAGTCGCCCCGGTCGTCCCGGACGGGCCGGTCGACCACCTGGAACAGGTCGGCCTGCAGCTGACGCAGGCCGGCCTGGAATCGCAGCAGGGCCCGTTCGTTCTCCTCCAGCGCGGTGGACTGGCGCACCACGGCATTCAGGCCACTGTACGCCATGACCGCGACCAGCGAGAAAATCGCGATGGCCACCAGCAATTCGAGCAGCGTGAAGCCCCGGGCGACACCCCGCATCATCATGGCTCCGTTTTCGGATCGCGCAGGTAGGCACTGAGCACGGCCTCTGCCGAATGGCCGCCGGACTCGTTGCGGACCCGCAGCGTGACCTTGCGCAGGACGGGCAATTCCGTCGCCTCCACGGTGCGCTCCCAGACCCAGGGGCTGCCGTCGAATTCGACCTCGCCGGATCTCGTGCCGACAGCCGGCCAGTCACCGGAAAGGCGCAAGCGATTCATCTCGTCCACGGCGATCACCTGCGCGAGGGTGCTACCCTGAAGCCCGCCGATTACACGGGCGCCGTCCCCGGCAGCCTTGATCACTGCCCCCAGCGCAATGGCCAGCACCGCCAGGGCCACCAGAACCTCCAGCAGGGTGAACCCGCGCGCTGCATGCGGATGCTCAGTCGGATGCATCCGGACCAACCTCGACCTCCCCGTGGTCATTGGCAACCAGGCGCAGCGTCGGACGATCCGAGGCTGCCTCCCGGGGCTCGACAAGCAATGCCCAGCCGGAACGATGCCAGCGCCCCTCGCGCGAGATGACCAGGTCCGGCTTCTCATCGCCCGCTTCCGGCCAGACGATGCGCAGATCCTCCGGCAGTTCGAAGGGCGCGCCCAATGCCTGCTGTTCTTCGGACCGCGAAAGGACCAGCAACTCGAGCCGTCCGTCGCGCTCGGCCACCCGCAGATCCCGGTTTTCCACCATCGCCCGGGTCCGGGCCGCATCCAGCCAGCCCTGCAGCCGTTGCGCAACCGCGCCCGGAGCATCCGGGTCGACACGCCCGAAGGACAGCGAGGCCATGCCCACCAGCACCCCCACGATCACCAGCACCACCATCACCTCGATCAGGGTAAAACCCCGACCGGTGCGTTCGGGCTGATGGCTCGACAGGCGACTCACTTCATCCAGTTGCCGATGTCGGCATTGGCACCGTCGCCGCCGGCCTGCCCGTCCGCGCCGAGGCTGTAGACGTCGAAGTCGCCATGTTCGCCGGGGCTTAGATACTGGTAGGGGCGCCCCCAGGGGTCTTCCGGCAGCCGATCAACATAACCACCGGATCGCCAGTTGCGCGGCTCCGGAGTGCCGCCCGGGCGCTGGACCAGCGCCTCGAGGCCCTGATCGGTACTCGGGTAGGCGAGATTGTCCAGCTTGTACATGTTGAGCGCGCTCTCGAGCGCGCGGATATCCTGCTTGGCCTTGGCGATCCGCGCATCATCCGGCCGGTCCATGATCTTCGGCACCACCACCGCCGCCAGGATGGAGAGAATCACCACCACCACCATGACCTCGATCAGGGTAAAACCGTCCGACCGACGCCGCCGACGCCCGGCGCTCCAGAACAGTGCTTTCTTCATTGGGTTTTCCAGTACTGGGTTCACAATCTTCCACGGGAACATCCCGAAAGGTTCTTTCAGCTTTCCCGTCCGGCGGCTCGCCGCAAGCGCGCCCCGTGGCTTCGTGCGGCGGGGCGTCGTTGCCCTGCCGACGCGGCAAAATCCCGGACAGCCACGCGGACGGGTCAGCCGACCATCTGGTTGAGCTCGAAGATCGGCATCAAGATGGCCATGACGATCACCAGGACAATCCCCCCCATCACCAGGATCAGCACCGGCTCGAACAGGCCGAGCAAGGCGTTGATGAAGGTCTCGAGTTCCCGCTCCTGCTGATCGGCCGCCCGGCGCAGCATGTTCTCGAGCTGGCCGCTCTGCTCACCCGAGGCAATCAGCTGCACCGTCATCGGCGGAAACAGCCGGCTGGCTTCCAGCGCCCGGGACAGGCTGCTGCCCTCGCGGACCCGCTCGGTCGCCTCGGCGATTGCCCGGCGCATGGCCCGGTTGGACACCACCTCGCCACTGATCTGCAGGGCCTTGAGCATCGGCACGCCGGCCGCGGACAGGATGCTCAGGGTACGCGCGAACCGGGCCGCATTGAACCCCCGGCCGAGCCGCCCGACCAGGGGCAGGCCCAGCTGGGCCCGATGCCAGCGAAGCTGCAGCATGGGCCGCCGCAGCGCCAGGCGCGCCGTGACCCCGGCGGCGACCAGGGCGAGGATCATCGCCAGCCAGTGCGCCCGGAAAAAATCGGAAACGGCAATCAGACCACTGGTCAGCGGAGGCAGCGCCTGGTCCATGTCCACGAACACCTGCACCACCTGCGGGACCACGTAGACCAGCAGGCCGATCACCACCGCTATCGCCATCAGGGTGAGCAGCGCCGGATAGAACAGCGCCAGCTGGATCTTCTGACCCAGCGCCTGCCGTGACTCGGTGTAATCCGCCAGGCGATCGAGCACCGCGTCGAGATGACCGGACTCCTCGCCCGCGGCGACCGTGGCGCGATAGAGCTCCGGAAACGCCCGGGGATAACCGGCGAGACCATTGGCGAGGGTCTGGCCCTCCAGCACCTTCGCCCGGACACCGGTGACGATCCGGCGCACGCGGGCCCGCTCGGACTGGCGGATCAGTGCCGAGAGCGCCTCCTCCACCGGCAGGCCCGCACCCACGAGCGTCGCAAGTTGCCGCGTCAGCAGTGCCAGATCCGTGGGGCCGAGCGACTGCAGGCGCGCCGTGAACCCGCCGGCCGCGGGTGCATCCCCGGAGCGCACCGGTTCCAGCGAGAGCGGCGTCAGACCCTGCTCGCGCAACTGGGCGCGTGCCTGCCTGGGGCCGTCACTTTCGACCAGCCCCTTGCGTGTCCGGCCCCGGGCGTCGAGCGCAGAATATTCGAAGGCGGCCATTGTCTGGACGGGTCGGTGGCTCAGCGGCCGCCGGCGGCGGCCGTTTTGGACTCGGGGCGCACGAAATCAGCCACCCAGCCGCTTGATGAGCGTCTGCTGCGCACTGCGCAGCTTGGCGTTGTGATGCCGCTTGACCCGATGATACTGGCCATCCGGGCCGAGCTCCCAGGACCCGGCATTGTCGTTCATGTACAGGTCGAACGATTCCTCGACAACCCGGGCGCGCAGTTCCGGATCGTCGAGGGGGAAACCGCTCTCCATCCGCGCGAAGAAATTGCGTGGCATCCAGTCGGCGCTGGAGAGGAACAGTTCCTCCTCGCCGTCGTTGTAGAAGTAGAACACCCGCGGGTGCTCAAGAAAGCGTCCCATCACGGAGCGTACCCGGATATTGTCCGACAGCCCCGGAACGCCGGGCTTGAGGCAGCAGACACCCCGGATGATCAGGTCGACCTGCACCCCGGCCTGGGAAGCTTCGTACAGTGCCTCGATGATCTGGCGTTCGATCAGGGCATTCATCTTGGCGCGGACCATCGCCTTTTTGCCCGCCCGCGCATTGGCAGTCTCCCGGCGGATTCGTTCGAGCATGCCGGCGTGCAGCGTGAAGGGCGACTGCAGCATGCGCTTGAGGCGGATACCCCGCCCAAGCCCCGTCAACTGCATGAACAGCTTGTTGACGTCCTCGCCCAGGTAGCGGTCGTTGGTCAGCAACCCGTAGTCGGTGTAGAGCCGGGCCGTGCCGGCATGGTAGTTGCCCGTGCCCAGATGCACGAACCGCTTGAGCTTGTTGCGGGTGCGGCGCACCACCAGCGTGAGCTTGGCGTGCGTCTTGTAGCCGACGATGCCGTAGGCGACGTAGGCGCCGGCCTTCTGCAGGCGGGTCGCCAGCTCGATGTTCGCCTCCTCGTCAAAGCGGGCGCGCAACTCGATGACTGCCGTCACCTCCTTGCCCGCGTGCGCCGCGGCCTCGAGCGCCTCGACAATCGCCGAGTTCTTGCCGGTACGGTACAGCGTCATCTTGATGGCCACCACCCGCGGGTCCTGGGCCGCCTGGCGGATGAACTCGATCGTCGGCACGAACGACTGGTAGGGGTGGTGCAACAAGATCGCGCCGTGATGCTCGATCGCCTCGAAGATATTGCCCTGCGGGCCCAGCTCCGGCGGCAGCGCGGGCGAGAACGGCTCGTCCTTGAGGTCCGGACGGTCCACCAGTTCCTGCAGTGCCATCAGACGGTTGAGATTGACCGGCCCGTGGACCTGGAACATGAACCGCCGCTCAATGGCGAACCGCTCAAGCAGGAAGTCGACCACGTCCGCCGGGCAGTTGTCGGCGACTTCAAGGCGAACCGCATCACCGAAATTGCGCTCGAACAGCCCGCCCTGGAGCGTCTTGAGCAGATCATCGTCATCATCGACGTCAACCAGCACGTCACTGTTGCGGGTGACCCGGAACTGGTAGCAGCCGGTCACCTTCATGCCCGGGAACAGCTCATCGACATGCGCGTGAATGATCGAGCTGAGGAACACGAAACTGTTCTTGCCGCCGGCCGCTTCCTCATCCATCCGGATGATGCGGGGCAGCGCCCGCGGCGCCTGCACGATGGCCATCCAGCCATCCCGGCCGAAGTCATCCCGCCCCTCCAGCGACACCACGAAGTTCAGGCTCTTGTTGAGAATCCGCGGGAAGGGATGCGCCGGGTCCAGGCCCAGCGGGGTCAGCAGGGGCAGCAGTTCCCGGCGGAAGAACTGCTTGACCCACAGTGCCTGCCCCTCGCTCCAGTGGGTGCGCCGGATGAAGTGGATGTCCTGCCCGGCGAGTGCGGGAATCAGATCCTTGTTGAGGGTTTCGTACTGGTCGTGCACCAGCTTCTGGGCGGCGTCACCAATCGCGTCAAGCTGCTCGGTCGGACTCATGCCGGAATCATCAGGCCGGTTCAGTCCGGCGCGCATCTGCTGGATCACGCCCGCCACGCGCACCTCGAAGAACTCGTCCAGATTGCTTGAGGAAATGCAGAGAAACTTGAGCCGCTCAAGCAGCGGCACTTCGGTATCCTGGGCAAGCTCAAGCACCCGCCGATTGAAGGCGAGCAGGCTCAATTCCCGGTTGATGAACTCGGCAGCAGGCTGCGCGGTGGCGGGGTTTTCGGTCGTCATGGAAACGCAACTCTTGAGGATTAGAATTCGCTGTCTGACATAGTGTGCCAAAATTGGATTGTTGGCCAGCCCTGCCCGCCAGTTTTCGGCAGGGGATGCTCAGGATGAATCAACCCGGTGACATCCCCGTTTCACCTCTCGAACAGAAGGCACGTATTCGACATGGAACAGCTCTCTTCTCATACAATCTCTCGCTACGACGAAGACCTCGCCAAACTGCGGACGATGATGCTCAAGATGGGCGGGATCGCCGAGCAACACGTTCAGGACGCGCTGGCCTTCCTCCTGGAAGGCAACGTGGACCGCGGTGAAAACGCGCTCAGGGATCAGGACATCAACATGATGGAAGTCTCCATCGATGAAATGGCCATCACGGCGATCGCGCGCTACCAGCCCACCGCCAACGACCTGCGCATGATCGTGACCATCATCAAGGCAATCACCGATATCGAGCGGATCGGAGACAAGGCCGAGAAGATCGCCAAGCTTGCGCCGGAGGTGGCGCCGATCCTGGCCGAGGGACATTTCAACGGGCATTTCAACGTGATGGCCCGCACCGTGAAGCAGATGCTGCATGACACGCTGGACGCATTCGCGCGCATGGATGCAGCAGCGGCCGAAGAGATCATCCGCCGGGACGCGCACGTCAACGAGGAATACGACACCGTGCACAAGGTCCTGATCCGCTACATGGCAGATCGCCCGCATTCGGCCGAGCAGAGCCTGAAAATCCTTGGCTGCATGCGCGCCATGGAGCGCATCGGGGATCACTGCACCAACATCGCCGAGCACGTGGTCTTCCAGGTCCAGGGCAGGGATGTACGCCACGAAGTGCCTGGGGATGACAGCGATCAGACCTGACTGCCGTTTGGTCGCACCCAGGAACGTCCGGAGCCGGCCGACCTCATCCGGCTTTAGGCGCGAACCGTACTGAAGCCGGACCCTGCCGCGCGTCGCGCCCGGCGCCGACCTCGACCGACCTGCGCGGCAGGGTCATCATGCGGCCAGACGCAACAAGGCCCCGACAACCGTCGGGGCCTTGTCAACTCTGCCATTTTCGGTGCGATCCGGTCATCAGGCACCAATCCACGGGATGACCGGCACATCACGGGCCAACGGCAACACCGCTGGCGTGCACCAGGCACTCAACCCTTGTTCCAGCCCCAGATGTCATCGGAAATGCTGGTGTACCAGCCTTCGGCATAGAGAGCCTCCATCTGCTTGTCGCCATCGGCCGGCGAGACACCACCCGCACCCTGGACCGATACGTTCTCGCCGAATTCATTGACCCGGTAGACCGCGGAAACCGAGATTCCGTAATCCGGAGAAACCAGGCTGTAGCAGGTATTGACCAGGCTCGGCACCTCGAAGGGCTGGTCGTTGATCAGCGAGACGACCGCGGCCGCACAGATCTTGGCCTGCGAATTCGCCGAATAGCCGGACTTGGGCATGGCCCCGGGCACGCAGGCATCACCGACCACATGGATGTTCGGCACCTGCAGGGACTCGTAGGTCTCGTGATTGACGGGGCACCAGCCGGCGTCGTTTGTCAGTCCCGCCTGATGGGCAATCTTGCCGGCCTTCTGCGGCGGGATGACATTGGCCACGTCGGCGCGAACGGTCTCGCCGGCGATAACCTCCATGCGGGCGGTGTTCACACCGGTCACCATGCCGCCATCCGAATAGCCCACCCACTCGATCATGTCGCCGTACAGAGTATCCCAGCCTGCGGTGAACAGCGGCTTCTTGGAGAACTGGTCCTTGGCATCCAGGATCAGGATCTTGGCGCGCGGCTTGTGGTTCTTGAAGTAGTTGGCAATCAGGCCGGCGCGCTCGTACGGCCCGGGCGGGCAGCGGAACGGGTTCGGCGGCGCGGTCATAACGAACAGCCCCCCGTCGGGCATCGCCTCCAGTTGCGACCGCAGCAACTCGGTCTGCGGGCCGGCCTGCCAGGCGTGGGGCATGATCTCGGCGGCCTCCGGCCCGTAGCCCTCGATGGCTTCCCACTTGAAATCGATGCCGGGCGAGACCACCAGCCGGTCATAGGTCATGCTCCGGCCGCTCTTCAGGGTGACCGTGCGCTTTTCTCCATCCACCGCGGTCACGTAATCCTTCACCACATTGACACCGGCGGTCTTCTCAAGATCGTCGAAGCCGTGAGTAATGTAGTCCATATCCTTGAACCCGCCGAGTACCCAGTTGGAAGCCGGGCAGGTACTGAAACTTGATTTGGGGTCGATCATGGTGACCCGGATCTGCGGATCGAACTTACGGATGTACCGGGCGGCGGTCGCACCGCCGAAACCACCACCGATGACCACCACGTGGGCCTTGCCGGACCCCGGGCCACCGGTACCGGCACAGCCGGCAAAAAGACCGGCACCCGCGACACCCGCGGATACCTTGAGAAAAGAACGACGTGAGACTGTCATGATGAACTCCTTGAAAATTCGGTATCAGACAACCGAGGTTCAACGCCTGGAGGATGCCGTGCTCAACACGCCCTCAGGATCTCAACCATCCCGGCTGTCGCGCGTCACCGGAAGCTGCGGCGCCGTCTGCCGCACACCGGCTCAGCTTGGCGGAAGGCTCAGTTGCCGGGCAGGCCCGCAAAGAACTCGGCAACCGCACTCAGTTCCTCGTCCGTGTATCCCTTGGCGATACGGTTCATCACCGTGCCTTCACGCTGGTCGTTCTTGAAGTCCAGCAACTGGCGGGTCATGACCTGCGCATTGCGGCCGGCCAGCGATACGATCGACCCCTTGCTGATGCCATTGGCGCCATGGCAACCCATGCAGGTGTAACCGACCGTGGCGCCCGATGCATCTGCAGCCTGCGCCTGAAAGGACACCCCAAGCAGCGCCAGCGCTGCCAGCGCCGGCGCCAGATAACGCGCTTTCTTCCTCATTTCTGACTCCTTCAAATGGTGCATTCGTGCCCGGATTCCCGAAAGAAGCTTTGCCTTAAAGCCCTCCCTGGCTCCGGTCCGGGTTGCCCGGGCCGATACGCGCCCGGCCCGGGCTCCGTGTTTCGATGGCTTGCGCCATGGTGCGGCGGGGCATCCATGCCCATCAAGGGAATCTCAAAGCGTTTGCAAGGATCCCCGAACCGGCAGAAGCCCCGAACGGACTCCTCAACCGGTTGCCGTAGGCTGGCGCCAATGCTTGTATTGAAAAATTTGTCGCCTTTTGGTCGCCGCCGCCCAAAGTGACCCTAATTTTTCTTCAACTCAAATAAATTTTTTTGATAATCACCTAGTAAAGCTAAGGTTTTTTTTCGCCCGGGTCGTCCCGGCAAGCAGTCATCCCCGGATCATCCCCGGGCGTCCCGGCACGAAGCCTTCCCTGGGCTTCGCGGGCTTGCGCCACGAGCACGTCAAAGGCGCTGAATCCGACCCGGGCGGGCCATGCAAAGCCCAGGGAAGGCTTCGTGCCGGGGCGCCATCTGGGGCATCCATGCCCCGACCGGGAATCTGCAGCATTCGGGCAACGATTCCCCGGAAGAAGATTTCTTCAAAAAAGGCTTGCGCGCCGCAAACACCTGCGTATAATGCGCCTCCTATCGACGCGGCGGACCTCAGGTTTCGTCGCCCGGAGCAAGCGGGAATAGCTCAGTTGGTAGAGCACAACCTTGCCAAGGTTGGGGTCGCGAGTTCGAGTCTCGTTTCCCGCTCCAGATTGATCCGGGTGGTTAGCTCAGCTGGTAGAGCGGCGCCCTTACAAGGCGTAGGTCGGGAGTTCGATCCTCTCACCACCCACCAAAACACGCAGCGGTAGTTCAGTTGGTTAGAATACCGGCCTGTCACGCCGGGGGTCGCGGGTTCGAGTCCCGTCCGCTGCGCCATATCCCCGCAAAAGAGCGAGCCCCGTGGCTCGCTCTTTTGCTGTCTGCCTCAGTAAACCCGCTGCAGGCTGCTATCCTAGGACGGCTGTGCAGGGAACCATGCCGAACCCCCTGCACCCCCAACGCCAGCCGGGCCCATGCTTCTGCAACCAGCCCTGCCCGGCGGGCTCCCGTCATGACACCGGCGTCGGCACAAGGTACGCCATGCCCTGGCACGCCGGCGGCCCGACACTGCCTTTTCCAATCCGCATGGAGGAATCGCACCATGATCGAAGTCAACGCGCACCTGCCGGAATGCACCCTGCACTGTCGCGGTCAGCAAGGGCTGGACGGCATCACCGTGAGCGAACTGACCCGCGGTCGTCTCGTCGTCATTTTCGCGGTACCCGGCGCCTTTACCCCGACCTGCTCGGAGGCACACCTGCCCGGATTCCAGGCCGTGGCGCACAAGTTGCGCGACCTGGGCGTGGAGGAAATCGCCTGCGTTGCGGTCAATGACCCCTTCGTGATGCGCGCTTGGGCAGAGGCCGGGAATGTCGGTGAGGAGATCTCGCTGCTCTCGGACGGCAACGGTGTCTTCACGCGCGCGCTGGGCATGGATCGCGACATGAGCCAGGCCGCAATGGGCGTGCGCTCGAAGCGCTATGCGATGGTCGTCGAGGACGGCGTCGTCCGCTGGCTCGGGGTGGACGAGAGCGGCCTGGAAAACTCCTCGGCAGAGGCCGTTCTGGCATTCCTCGAGTCCCGCTGACCACGCTGTCCACCCGGCCGGACGATCACAGGATCACCCAGGGAAGCAAGGCGCGAGCGCCTGCCGGACGACGGGACTGTCCCGGCAGCGGAAATCCGCCGGACGGTCGCGGCCTGGTGCGCGATGCCATTGAGTCGCGGGCACGACTCGGGCATGGTCCGCCCCGAGTGTTGCAGCAGGGGCTCGGTATCGCGTCGCGCAGCCTTGTCCTAGCGGATCATCGGCCACATCTCTTCGACCGGCGCCCGGATGAACTCGGGCAACTCGCGCAATGACTGGCCGGCCGCCTCGAACCGCGCCCTGCGCAGATCCTTGGGACCAAAGATCAGGACCGTGTTGTCCCGGTCGGGCAGGTGGATTGCCAGCGGCGCATGGGAAAAGCTGCGACTGATCGCGCTGCACTGCTGCCCAAACTCCGTCAGGCGCGTTCGCCACAGGTTGACCGCCATGACGCCATCGGCGACCAGTCGCTGGCGCAGTGCGGCGAAGAACGCCTCATCCAGGGCCACCATGCCATCGGCATCGAACAGGTCGACCAAAACGATGTCCTGCCCGGGCGCCAGATCAATCACGCGCTCGCGCACGTCGCCGATCAGCAGGGAAAGGCCGGGATGTCCGACAGGCACGCCGAAGTGGCGCTCGGCCAAATCGACCACTGCCGGGCGGAGTTCCATGGCGGTGAGCCTGGCCGAGGTATGGCCAAGCACCAGTCGCGCCAGCGCCCCGCCGCCCAGGCCGAGCAGCGCCACCTGCGCGGGCTGCGGCACGAAGGCAAACGCGCAGGCCATCGCACGATAGTAACTGAAGGACAGCAAATCGGGCGCGAAGCGAAACAGCTCGGTCTGGGCAACATGGTTTCCGAAATAGAGCCTGCGGGCGTCCACGGTTTCGTACACTTCGAGCAGCCCGTGCTCGTCGCGTAGGCGCTCGATGCAACGCCCGGGGCGTTTCGCTGTCATATTTGCTCGTCCCCCTCGCTTCAGGAATAGGATCGAATGATACGCGTAATCCGTCAGCTCACCCTAGGCGCCCTGGCGCTGTTTCACGCATCGGCCGCGATGACTCAGGAGTTCCGTCCGGGTGACCGGGTGTTCATTCCTCTGTTCTCGGAAAACCTGCGCGAAGACGGCTATGCAACTGGCCGTGTGGATTCGGTCACCACCGATGGCCAGCTTGATGTCGTGATCTCGCGGTTCGAGGAAGGCAAGGGCAAGACCCTGTATGGAACCTGCAGTCCCAATTCGGCCTCGGTAATGGCCGGCGCCCGGATCGTCTCCGACGAGCCGCGCCGACTGCGCATCGAACACAACATCGACCCGCAGGACGTCCTGCCTTACCGGGAAGGGCTGGACCAGTATCTGGAGCGCGAGAACCTCTCCACGGTGATCTTCAAGTGGCTTGGGGATGGCATGGCCATCACCCCGCAACGCCTGGAGGTGGCAGAGCGTCGCGCCATGGACCTCGACCTGCCGCGGATCGCCCTGGCCATGGAGCTCGCCCGGGAGCAGGTTCGCTCGACCGGCGGCAACGGGTTCCCCGTGCCCCCGGAGCAGGCACTGGCCGGAGCCCCCCCCATGCTCGCCGCCGTCGGCCGCAAGCTGCAGGAGGCGCCCGATGGGCTGGACGCTGCCGCGCTCATACTTTCCGGCGCCGAGCCGATGCAGGGCGACGACCTGCTGGCCTCGGTGATCGCGCGGATTGCCTTGCTGGTCCGCGAACAGCTCGACGCGGTCACCGCACAGATCGGCGAGCCCGAGGCAGCCGGCGATGACCTGGCCGGCCTGGAGGCGGTCTATCTGGGCTGGTACCGGCTGATGACCGCCGACGATACCCGCCCCTACCTGAATGCCGACCTCGATTACTATCGCGGGCAGGTGCAAGAGGCGCTCGCACGCGGCGAGTGGCCCAGGCTGTACTAGGCAGGGAGGCTCTGCGCGCAGCCATCCACGGTTTCGCGGGCCTGGGGCCTGCACCGTGGCACGGCAGGGCTTGCACGTCCTGCGCGCAAATGGTCGCAGCGGCCCGTGTTCTAAGGTTGGCCGGCCTGTCCCCTGGCGCGCAGGAACGTCAAGGGCCCCGGAAAAACCGGGGCCCCTGCTTATTCGACAAGTTGTTCGACACGCTTTTCGGCAAGCGGTGACCGTCTCGCCACCATTGCCCGTCTGCCCGGGCGGGTGCCAGCCGCACGGGGCAACGGCCGATCCTGTCAGTGGCCGCGACGTTCGATCAGGTCGTGGATCATCGGCGTCAGGATCAGGTCCATGGCGTAACTCATCTTGCCGCCGGGCACCACGATGGTGTTGTACCGCGACATGAACGAGTTCGGAATCATGGACAGCAGGAACGGGAAATCCGCGCGAGCCTTTTTCGGGTCGCGGAAGCGGATGACCACGAAGCTCTCGTCCGGCGTCGGGATGTCCCGGGCGATAAACGGGTTGGAGGTATCGACCGTGGAAACACGCTGGAAGTTGACGTCAGTCTCGGAGAACTGCGGCGTGATGTAGTTCACGTAGTCGGGCATCCGGCGCAGGATGGTATCGACGATCGCCTCTGCGGAATAACCGCGCTGGGCATTGTCACGATGGATCTTCTGGATCCACTCGAGGTTGACGATCGGAACCACGCCCACGCCAAGGTCGACATGCTGCGCCACGTCGACCTTGTCGGTCTTCACCAGGCCATGCAGGCCTTCGTAGAACAGCATGTCGGTGCCTTCGGGCACGTCTTCCCAGGGTGTGAACTCACCCGGCTTGAGCTGGCTGTTCAGGCGCTGGTTGTGGAACTCGGCTTCTTCAAGGCTGTGAATGTAGTAGCGCTTCTTGCCGGAGCCGGATTCCCCGTAGGTCTTGAACAGCTCGGCGATCTTGTCGAAGTGGTTTGCTTCCGGGCCGAAGTGGGAAAAGCTGTGGTTGCCCTCGGCCTCGGCCTTCTTGACCGCCTCGCGGAATTCCAGCCGGTTCAGGCTGTGGAAGCTGTCCCCCTCGATCACGCAGGGCGTAATGGCCTCGCGGCGGAAGATGTGCTCGAACGCCATCTTGACGGTAGTGGTACCCGCACCGGAAGAACCGGTCACGGCAACGACGGGATGCTTGATGGACATGAATCGCACTCCTGGACATGAATGAAAACGGACGCATTCCGAAAGGCGTCAGGGGACCGGCGACCACCGGCCGGGATAAGGCTTTCGGGGGCACCCGTGCGCACCCGGGCATACACCGCCACGGCCGGCACGAGCGCACGCCGTGGCGCGATGCAACACGAAAAATCGCTCGCATCACCCGGGCGCAACTGCGCAAAGTGCGCCGATATTAGGCTTTTGGCCCGCACATGTGAAGGCCCGGCGGGGATTTTTCCTCAAGCCGGCCGGTCCCGAGGCACCCGCGCGGGGCCGCGCGGGCCATCGGCGGATTCGGCGCGCATCAGTCCCCGATCGCCTCAAGCCGGCAGGCGAGCTGGCGCTCGCTCAGGCCGACACGCCGCGCCAGCTCGCCCAGTTCCTCTTTGGCCAGGTCCGGGCAGGTTGCCGGCGCGGAGGCGATGCTCGTCCGTGTCGCCGGCCCGGTGCGCGGGGCCGGCGGCAGGCCGAGTGCCTCAGGCTCGATCGGCACCGACTCGCTCAGGGCGACCGCCCGTTCGAGCAGGTTCTCCAGCTCGCGGACGTTGCCGGGGAAGGCATGCGTCGCCAGCCGGTTCAGCGCCTCGGGAGTCAGTTCACACCGGGTCCGCCCCTCGCGTTCGGCGAGCCGGGCCAGCACATGCTCGGCCAGCGCCGGCAGATCCTCGAGCCGCTCGCGCAGCGGCGGCACCACCAGCTCGATGACATTGATGCGATAGTAAAGATCATGCCGGAACCGCCCGGTCTCCACGGCTTCGCCAAGATCCTGATGGGAAGCGGAGACGATGCGCACATCCACGGGCACCTCCTCGCTACTGCCGACCGGCCGGACACGCCGCTCCTGAATCGCACGCAACAACTTGACCTGGATATTGAGCGGCAACTCGGCGATTTCGTCGAGAAACAGCGTGCCGCCACAGGCGGCGCGGAACAGCCCCGGCGAATCGGACGAAGCCCCGGTGAATGCCCCCCTCCGATGACCGAACAACTCGCTCTCGATGAGCTGTGCCGGGATGGCGCCGCAGTTGACCGGCACGAACGGGCCGTCGCCTCGCGCGCTGTGTGCATGAATCTGACGGGCGACGAGCTCCTTGCCGGTGCCGGACTCCCCGCGCACGAATACCGGCGCCTGGCTGCGCGCCACGCGCCGAATCTGTTCGCGCAGCTGCTCCATCGGATGCGAGTCACCGATCAGCTGCGGCGCCGCCCGGGCGCGCACCCGCCTGGCGGCGCCCGGCCGACCCGCACCGGCACGCAGGGCATCCCGCGCCAGCTGGCGCAGGGTCTTGAGATCCAGCGGCTTGCTGACGAAGTCGAAGGCCCCGGACTTGAGCGCCCGCACCGCGGCATCCAGGTGCCCGTGCGCGGTGATCATCGCCACCGGCAGCCCGGGATGACGTTCGCGAATCCAGTCCAGCAGGTCCAGGCCATCCCCGTCGGGCAGGCGCAGGTCGCACAGGCAGAAATCAACGGTCCGCCTCGCCAGCACCTCCCGGGCGGCGGCCAGGCTGTCCGCGCCGAGGCAGCGCACCCCCTCGCCCGCCAGGGTCATCTCCACGAGGGTCCGGATGTCTTCCTCGTCATCCACGATCAGCGCGGTGGTCTCGACGTCACTCATGCGTCGCTGCTCTCCCTGTCCTCGCGCGGCGGCTCGCTGGCGGCCGGCAAGGTAATCACGAAACAACTGCCCCCCCGGGGCCCGGCCACCAGGTTCAGTTCGCCCTGGTTGGCCTGCACCAGTTCCCGGCTGATATACAACCCAAGCCCGGTGCCCGCGGCAGAGGTGGTGAAGAACGGCTCCCAGAGCTGGTCGCGCTGCGTGCCGGCGATCCCCGCGCCCTCATCCGCGACCCGCAGTTGAATGCGACCATCCTTCACCCGCTGCACGGAAAGATCGAGCACCAGATGCCCGCGGTCGTCCCGGCCGTGCTCCATGGCATTGCGCACGAGATTGTCGACCACCTGAGCCAGGTGCGACGCATCCACCAGGACCCAGACAGCCTCGGACGGCAGGTGGACCCGCCAGGTCACCGCCTGGGTTGACCACAGGCCTTCGTGCAGGTCGGCGTACTGACGCAACCAGCTGTCGAGCCGAACGGGCTGGCGCTGAACCCGCGGCTGCCGTGCGGCATCCAGCACGCCGCGGATCAGGGTATCGATCCGCTGGCTCTGGCGCACGAGGATACCCGTCAGGCGGCGCGCCTGGGGTTGATCGACCTGTTCCTCAAGCAACTCGGCGGCATGCTGTATGGACGAGAGCGGGTTGCGGATCTCGTGCGCGATGCTGGCGGTGAGCCGCCCGAGCGCAGCCAGCTTGACCTCCTGGGCACGTTCCTCCAGCCGCCGCCGGTCAACCAGCAGCAGCAGGACGTTCTGCTCGTCCAGTGACCTGATCCGGATCTGCATCGGCCTGGGCTGCTCGACCTCCTCGACCTGGCCGGTCGGTTCCTGGGTCCGTTCCCGGGCGAGCGCACGGATCAGCGGGTAGTGGCCATCGGGCGCCGCGGAATCCGCCAGCAAGCCACGCGCCGCCGAATTGACGTACTGGACCCGACCGGCGCGGTCGGCAACCACCACCCCGTCCTCGAACTGTTCGAGGATGCGCAGCGACAGGCGTGCCATCCGTGCAATCTCGGCCTCCCGCTGGGCGCTGAGCGCCTCGAGGCCCTCGGCGCGTCGGGTCAGCGAGGAGACCAGGCCTGCCACGGTGAACAGCGCCATGCCCAGCGCGCCGGTGGCGGTGTAGTCGCCGGAATCGAGCACTCCCTGGATGATCAGGACCGTGGTCTGTATCAGCCCCCCGATGGCCGCCACGGCCGCATAGAACAGCGCCGTCCGGGAATGGCCCAGGTTGGCGGCCATCGCCACGGCGACCACCAGCAGCAGACCGAGCACGCCACCGACCGGCTCCCCGGTGGCGTACAGCAGCATCAGCAGGAAGCCGATGTCCGCCAGGGCATACAGGTGCATCTGCAGGCGAAAGGGCAACACCCGCAACTCCAGCAGAAACTCGAAGGCCAGCGCCGCCCCCAGATAGGCCCAGGCCGTGAGTCCGAACAGGTCCGGGTTCCACTGACCCAGCGAATCCGGACCGATGCGGGTCATGGCCGCGACGACCAGGGCCAGCGCCACCAGGATCCGGTAGGCGTTCACCAGCCGGATGCCGCGCCAGCGATTCTGCTCGCCCGTGAGCAGCCCGCTCAGTGGCGCCCTGGCCTGTCCTGCTTCCATGCGTTTGCGTGCTCCCAGCTACAGAACGTTTTTCCGTCGTGACGGACGGCCTCGGACTCCGGAACGTGCAGGCCGCAATGGCGGCAGGAGACCGCCTTCATGGCCGTGGGCGGCGCCCGCCTTTCGGCCACGGGATCACGATTCCGCGCCCGGATGCGATGACGCACATACAGCACCAGAGCGATGATCACGACGACCCAGAACAACAACTTGTACATGAAAACCCTTCTTGTTCCGCTCCACCGGTGGATGAACCCTGCCCAACCGAAGCCAGCTCACGTAAAATCCAGCCTATCCCGGCCCGACCCGCCAAAGCCGGGTGACCGCGCCCTGTCCGGCGCCGGAAGCGCGCGCATTCGGCGAGGCATCCCCGATGAGGTCCTGCACGAAAGCAACGATTCCCGTGCAGGGCATGGGTGCCGGGTCATGGCGCAAGCCGGTCAATCGCACAGGCCGGGGTGCATCGGCCCGGGCGTCGCCAAATACGGTCTTCGCCAGCCGGCGCCAGCCCACGAAGCCATGGAGGGCCTCGCGCAGCGTTTTTTCAAGAATACACCGGGAGGTTTCAGCCCACGCCATGTCCGAAAACCCCTGCCTTGTCTGCGGTGCCTGCTGTGCATTTTTCCGCGTGAGTTTCCACTGGACCGAAGCCGACCCGACCATTGGCGGAACCGTGCCCGGTCAATACACGGAGCCGGTCGGCGCCCACTGGCTCGCCATGCGCGGCACCAACCAGGCGCAACCGCGCTGCGTGGCGCTGTCTGGGACCATCGGCGAACAGGTTCACTGCACGATTCACCCTGCGCGCAGCAGTACCTGCCGCGAGTTCACGCGGTCCGGCGAATCCGGGATGCCGAACCCGGATTGCGATCGGGCGCGGCACGCCTGGGGGCTCCCGGCGCTGCAGCCCGTTCCGGCACAGGGCCTGCCGCTGCCCGATGCCAGCAACGACGGTCATCCGGATGACGACCCGTGCAGGCCGAGGCCCCCCGATGCCGCATGAACCCGCGCCGGTCACGACACCCGACCTGCACGCACTGCTCGGACAGCACTTCGGGTTCGGGGCCTTCCGCCCCATGCAGGAGCAGATCATCCACGCGGTGCTGTCCGGCGAGGATGCCCTGGCGGTCATGCCCACCGGGGGCGGCAAGTCGCTGTGCTACCAGCTCCCGGCGCTGGCAACCGGCGGACTCGCGGTCGTGGTTTCGCCCCTGGTATCGCTCATGCAGGACCAGGTCAACGCCCTGCGCGACCGGGGCATTGCCGCGGCCTGCCTGCATGCCGGCATCTCCCGCGACGAATACCAAAAAATCACCCGGAGCGTGAACGAGGGCCGACTGCGGCTGCTGTACGCCTCACCCGAGCGCCTGCTGATGCCGGGCACCCTCGCCTGGCTGCGCCAGCGGCAACCGACGATGCTGGCCATCGACGAGGCCCACTGCATCTCGCAGTGGGGACACGACTTCCGCCCCGAATATCTTCGCCTGGCCGAACTGGCCCGCCACTTCCCGAATGCCCCGCGGCTGGCACTGACCGCGACTGCGGACGAGACTACCCGGCGCGAGATCCTCCAAAGGCTGGACATGCCGACCGCGCGCCGCTTTGTCAGCAGCTTCGACCGGCCCAACCTGCGCTACCGGATCGAGACGCATGACGGCGACGGCCGCAAGCGGCTGCTCTCGCTGATTCGCAAGCATCACTCCGGGCGGACCGGCGTGGTTTACTGCCTGTCACGAAAGCGGGTCGAGTCCGTGGCCGAATGGCTGCGGACGCGAGGCATTCATGCACTGGCGTACCATGCCGGCCTGCCTGCCGAAACGCGCACCGAGATCCTGCGGCGTTTCCGTGACGAGACGGGCCTGGTGGTCGTCGCGACCGTGGCCTTCGGCATGGGCATCGACAAGCCGGACGTGCGTTTCGTGGCGCATCTCAACCTGCCGCGCAGCATTGAGGCCTACTATCAGGAAACCGGCCGGGCCGGGCGCGACGGCCTGCCGGCAGACGCCTGGATGATCCTCGGCCCGGACGACTCGGACCTGCTCGAGCGGATGATCGAGCGCTCTGGGGCCAACCCCGTGCAAAAGCGCGTAGCGCGCCACAAGCTGATGGCCCTGATCGGACTCTGCGAGTCTGCCGGGTGCCGCAGGCAGGCGCTGCTCGGCTACTTCGGACAGGACGCACCCCAGACCTGCGGCAACTGCGACAACTGCCTGGACCGTGCCCGACCGGAGGATGTCACCGAGGCTGCACGCAAGGCGCTTTCCTGCGTGTACCGCGCCAAGGGCGCCACGGACGTGCCGCATCTGGTCCGGGTTCTGCGCGGAGAAACCGATGCCCGCATCCGCGCGCTCGGCCACCATGACCTGAGCACCTTCGGCATCGGGCGCGACCTGTCCTGGCCCGACTGGGAGCTGCTGTTCCGCCAGCTGGCCGCCCGAGGCCTGCTGGTCGTGGACGGGCTGGACGAGGGTCGGCCGGGGCTTTCGCCACGCTGCCGGCCACTGCTGCAGGGGCAGACCCGCCTGCAGGTCTGAAGGCCCGCCGGGGCAACCGGGGCGAATGCCCGGCGCCCTGCAGCCTCGTCAGCGAGACAGGTCGTTCTCGACCCGCGCGCGGACCTCGGAGCCTTCGAGCGACTCGAGCAGCGCGAGCGCGAAGTCCATCGCGGTGCCCGGGCCGCGAGAAGTGATCAGCGGCCCGTCGATCTCGACCGCGCTCCCCGTGGCCTGCCCGTCGGCCGTTTTTTCGTCGTCCAGTGCGCCCGGGTAATGCGTGAACCGCCGCCCGCCGAGCAGCCCGGCACGCAGCAGGACTTTCGGCGCGGCGCAGATCGCGCCGACACGCCGCCCGGCCTGCCACTGTGCCTGCAGCAGTTCGATCACCCGCGGGTCGTCCCGCAGGGTGTCCGCGCCCGGCTGACCACCGGGCAGCACGACCAGGTCGAACCCCTCGGGCGCGTTCCTCAGGTCATTGAGTGACAGGTCGGGCACGATGACGGTGCCCCGCGAGCCGCGCAGGGGGCCTGCCACCAGCCCGGCGACCACGACCTCCACGTCCCCCCGTCGCAGCAGGTCGATGACGGTCACGGCCTCAAGCTCCTCGAAGCCCTCGGCAATCAGGATCAATGCCTTGCTCATGTCGTATCCCTCCTGATGCGCAACGCCCCGGCAGCGGGCCAGGGCGTTGCGGGTGACGGCCGAAGAAAACTCCGACCTTTTCTCAAGTCTGCCCCCCCAATCCATGAACCGGCGCCCGCTCCGGCAGCGCCGGGTACGGACTCGTTCATGGCCTGTTCATGGCCTGTTCATGGCCTGTTCAGGCCGGGGGCGCTGCGCATCAACGACGGCTTACGATCACCATGCCCTTGAGCAGGTTCAGTGACTCGTAGAGCAGGTAATCGGTGTCGATCAGCGGCTCGCCGTCGCGGTCAACCGCCATCTCGCGCTTTTCCCTGTCCCCGTTCTGCACGTCCTCGGAATCACCGGACAGGTGCCCGCTGAGACTCGACTCGGAGAACCGGGGGCGGTCCTCGCCCCGGGTCACCTGCAGCGGCGCCAGAAAGACATCCGGCTCGATTCCGTCGGCCTGGATCGAGCGTCCGGAAGGCGTGTAATAGCGTGCCGTGGTCAGCTTGATGGCGCCTCCGCCACTGAGCTCCTGAATGGACTGCACCGACCCCTTGCCGAAGGTCCGCTCACCCGCGATCAGCGCACGCCCCTCATCCTGCAGTGCCCCGGCCACGATCTCGGAGGCAGAGGCCGAGCCACCGTTGACCAGCACCACGATGGGCGCGCCATCGAGCATGTCGCCGGGACGCGCGTTGAACTTCATGTCCGAGTCCTCGACACGCCCGTCGGTGTAGACGATCAGCCCCTCGTCCATAAAGGCATCGGCGACGCCCACCGCGCCCTGCAAGACCCCACCGGGGTTGTTGCGCAGGTCGAGCACGATGCCGTCCAGAGGGCCCTCGTTATCTTCGCGCAGGTCATTGAGGGCCTGACGCATCTGCTCTACCGTCCCCGTCTGGAACTGCGTGATCCTCAGGTACCCGTAGCCCGGCTCCATCATGTGTGCGCGCACGCTGCGCACCCGGATCACGTCACGCTCGATGGTGACCTCGAACGGCGCATCCTCGCCTTCCCGAACGACCGTCAGCTCGATTTCCGTACCCGGCTCGCCCCGCATTCTCTCGACGGCGTCGGCAAGGGTCATGCCTCGGGTGGATTCACCGTCGATGCGCACGATCATGTCGCCGCCAAGGATACCGGCACGCTCGGCGGGCGTGTCGTCGATGGGCGCGACCACCTTGACGAAACCGTCCTCCATGCCGACTTCGATACCCAACCCACCGAATGTGCCCGAGGTCCCCTCGCGCAGCTGCTTGAATTCGTCGAGATCCAGGTAGTTCGAATGCGGGTCCAGGCCAGCGAGCATGCCGCGGATCGCGTGATCGAACAGTTCCTCGTCGTCTACCTCATCGACATAGTCACTCTTGATGCGTGCCAGGACGTCGGTGAAGATCCTCAGCTCCTCCAGCGGCAATGCCGCCGAGGACGTGTCCGTCGAGTCACGTTCGGCCACCGCATTCACCGCGAGGGCCGCCGTAAAGCCTAGGGCCAGGCCGGCGGCCAGCCAGGTCATCTTGAAAAACCGGTTACTCATTTCCTGCATATCACTCGCTGAATCGCCCGGGTTTGCAGCCCCCGGAAGTTGTCTTGTCGGCGCACCGTGAAAACCCCGCGCGCCCGTCGCATGCCGCCCGGCCGAAGCTCGCAGACCTTCGGCCGCACCGGTCCAGCCGCCTGCTGCGACTTTGTCCCGGCTCGTCGCGCAAGTGTACCACTGGCCCGGGCACCTACCCCGTCAAGACCTGCCCGTCACGACGGCGGACAGGGACCGACCGGCCGCAGGCCGCGTCTGCGAAGACCTGCTCCGCCCCCGGGTGCCGTTCCCGGTCAGACGGTCACGGGAGAAAATAATTCCCCTGGTGCCCAGACCGGGTCAGCCGGCACCGGCCCGCGACTCGCGAAACGGCTTCCAGCTGGCCGGATCGACCGGGCGGTTGCCTTTGCGCACCTCGAAATAAAGGCCCGGCTCGGCTCGGCCCGCCGTGCGCCCGGACTCCGCAAGAATCTGGCCGCGCTGCACCCGGTCACCTTCGGCAACCCGCAGCCGGATATTGTGGGCATACAGACTCAGGTATCCGCCGGAATGACGCAGAATCACCATCTGCCCAAGTCCCGACATCCAGTCTGCAAAGACAACCTGCCCCTGGGCCACCGCCCGAACCGGCATCCCCCGCTGCGTCTCGAAAAACAGCCCCTCGGACTTGAGGTCGCCGACGCCCAGGGCCGCACCGTAGCCGCGAAGCACTTTGGCCAGGACGGGAATCCCGTTCTCGTCCACCGGGCCAGCCGGTCCTTGCGGCGCCGGTGCTTCGACGCGCGGTTCGGGCTCGGCCTCGATGCGCGCAAGCTCGGCTTCCATGCGGGCCTTGCGGTTGCGCAGGTCGGCCAGCCGCGCCTGGCCATCGGCCAGCTGCTCCTCAAGCTCGGACACCCCGGCGCTTCGACGCGCGCTTGCCGCCTCAAGACTTTTCTTGCGCGCTTCGAGCCGGCCTGTGGTTTCCGCCAGTTGCCGTGACTGTTCCTCGATCGCCGCCTCGACCTCTGCCAGTTCGGCGCGCGCAGTCTGCCAGCCGGCCAGCTCCGCGCGAATGGGCGCGATCAGGTAGCGCAGATAAAGCAGGTCCCGCTGCGTATCGAGCGGATCAGAATCGCCAAGCAGCAATTCGATCACGCCCCGGTCGCCGAGACGGTAAGCCACCTGGAGATGATCCTTCAATGATTCGGAAAGTGCATCGACACGCGCCGCCAGGGCACTTCGATCGGCACGCAACGCCTCCTGCCTGGCCACCAGTCGCGCCCGCTCGGCTGAGAGCGCCTCGATCCGTTCATTGACCGTGGCCATCTCACGCTCGGCGGACTCGACCCGTGCGCGCAGGGCCTCCACCCGCTCGCCGATCGATGCCAGTTCATGCGACTGGCGCTCGATGCGGTCGTCGATGCTCGGCTCGGCCTTGACCACCGTGAACGGCAAGACGGCGATGAGCAGCGCCAGGACGGGCCCGCCCGCCCGCATCGGGCGAATTTTCCTGCACAAATTCATGCGACAGCCGGTTGAATAAAGGTTAGAATTCTACGCAAATTGCCACCCCGAAGCGCGTACTGCGCGGTGCGAAAAAAAGGATGCCTCGTACCCGGCACGCTTTTTGGCGCGGACCCCAACCGTAACCGGCCGGATTCCCACGACTCATGATGCTCGACGACGACAGTTGCACGCCACGGCTGATGGCCAAGACAGAGGACATCGAGCGGGCCTCCCGCTCGCTCAAGGCGATGTCGCATCCGCTTCGCCTGAAGATACTCTGCGTCCTGGGCGAGAACGAGGTCAGCGTTCAGGAAATCGTCGCGGCGGTAGGCACGACCCAGAGCAATATCTCGCAACACCTGGCCATCCTGCGCGACAAGGGCATTCTGGCCTCGCGCAAGGACGCCAACCGGGTGTTCTACCGGGTATCCGATGCCCGCACGTTGCGACTGATCGGCATGATGCAGGAAGTCTTCTGCCCAAACCTGTCGTAACGGGACCGGCCGGCATGCCCGGCCCGGTCGTTCACGAATCCATGCGATGATCGTGTGCGGCGGCAGGCGGGCCGGTCAAGGCCATTGCGACCGACGGCGCCTCGACCGGCACGACCCGAGGGCAAAATGCACATCATCAAGACCCAGAGGAGAAAAACCACATGACCACTGATCGAATCGTACGAATTGTCGCCGGCGCCATGATCATGCTGACCTTGATCCTGGCCCACGTGACCGGCCAGGCGAACCTGGGTCAGCTCAGCTGGCTGTGGCTGACCGCCTTCATCGGCCTGAACCTGTTCCAGAGTGGCTTTACCCGTTTTTGCCCACTTGACTCGATTCTTGAGAAAATGGGCGTTCGCCGGGCGAGCTGACCCGGTGGACCCGGGCGCAACGATCGCGCCCGAGCTTGAAAAAACGCTGAAGACAAAAACCGCGCGGGACAAGGCGCATGGCGCCGGGAGCACCCGGGCCAGCGGGGCGGACACAAGCTGCATGCAACGTGCCGACCTGCCTGTGCAGCCGCCCTCTCGACGGTTTCCTTCACTAAAATGACTGGCAGAGCGGGCCCATGGCTGAGTTCATCGATTTTCTCGCGCGTCACTGGATGCTCACCGCGGCGGCGGTCGTGATTGTGGCGATGCTCATTACAACCGAAGTCTTGAAAAAAATGCGCAAGTTCAAGGACGTCTCCGTGACCCAGGCCGCCCGGATGGTGGGCGACGAGAACACCCTGGTGCTCGACTGCCGCGAACCCGACGAGCACCGGGCGGGCCACATTCGCGGCTGCGTGCTGATCCCGGTCGGTTCGCTCAAGGAGCGGCTCCAGGAAATCGAGCGGTTTCGGGAAAAGCCGGTACTGGTCTACTGCCGCTCCGGGAACCGCTCGGTCACGGCATCCAACATCCTGACCGCTGCCGGCTTCACCGACGTCTCGAACATGCTCGGTGGCATCCAGGCATGGGAAAGCGAAAACTATCCGGTCAAGCGCAAGAAGTGAGCCCCGGCGACACGGCATGGCCATGAGCGAACAAACCATTCACGTCTCCTGTCCGGGCTGCGGCGCGACAAATCGGGTTCCCCGGGACCGGATCGGCGCCGGCCAGTGCGGACGCTGCCACGCGCAGCTGTTTCCGGGCAGGCCGATGGAACTCGACCCCGACAGGCTGCAGCGCCAGATCGCCCGCAGTGACCTGCCCCTGCTGCTCGACTGCTGGGCCGAGTGGTGCGGCCCCTGCCGGATGATCGCGCCCGTACTGGATCAACTGGCGGCCAATCATCCCGGCCTGCGCGTCGGCAAACTCGATACCGAGCGCCACGGGCAGGTCGCCGCGAGCCTGGGCATTCGCAGCATCCCGACCCTGATCCTGTTTGCGGGCGGCAGGGAAGTTGCACGCAGCAGCGGCGTGATGTCGCTGGCGCAGCTGGAACAGTGGCTCAGACAACACGGCGGGCTGTGACCAGCCCGTCCCGCCCGCCTGACTTTCCCGACACACGATTCAAACGGAGTGCCCGACCATGGCCGAACAAACCCCGGAAAACGGCGCATCAGCCGGTGAGGACAAGCAGTTCGCGATCCAGAAGATCTACCTGAAGGACTGTTCCTTCGAGTCTCCGAACTCACCGAAGTCCTTCACGCTCAACGAGTGGAACCCGAACATCAGCGTGCAGGTCGGCAATGCCGCGGCCGGACTGGGCGAAAACCAGTACGAGGTCGCCCTGACGATCACGGTGACCGCTTCGCAGGACGAGCAGACCCTGTATCTCGCCGAAGTCCAGTATGCCGGGATCTTCGGCATCACCGGTTTCGGGCGCCCCGAGCTTGAGCACATGCTCGGCGCCTACTGCCCGAACCTGCTGCTGCCGTACGTACGCGAGTCGGTGTCTGACCTGATCGTCAAGGGTGGCTTCCCGCAGTACCTGCTGCAACCGATCAACTTCGACGCGCTACTCGCGCAGCACCGCCAGCAGCAGGCCGCGCAGGCGGAAGCACCGGCCACTCCCCAGTAAGACGGCGGCACCATGGAGCACACGACCGTTGTCGTGGGCGCCGGCTCCTGGGGCACGGCGCTCGCCTTGCGCATCGGGCGTGACGGCGCCCCCGTCTGGCTGGTCGGTCGCGACCGGCAGGTCATGGAAGAAATGGCCGCCCGACGCGAGAACGCACGCTATCTGCCCGGGCACGAGCTTGGTCCGTCGATCCGCCCGACCACGGACCTGGAGCGCGCGGTGGACGAGGCAGACCAGATCTGGCTTGTGCTGCCCACCAGCGCCATCGCACCCTTCATCGATCAGTGGGGCCATGTCCTGCCTGCCGGGGCCGGCTACGTCTCGGCCAGCAAGGGCTTTGAACATGGCACCGGCCGGCGCATCAGCGAGATGATTTCTGACGCGCTGCCGAACGCGCCCTTCGCCGTGCTCTCGGGGCCATCGTTCGCGGCCGAGGTCGCGGCGGGCGTTCCCAGCGCGGTGGCCGTGGCCAGTGCCGATCCGAAGTTTGCACACGCGGTGGCGGACCGGGTACACGGGCATCGTTTCCGGGCGTACACCACCAGCGACGTGCTGGGTGTCGAGCTCGGCGGCAGCCTGAAGAACGTGCTGGCCATTGCCGCCGGAGTCTCGGACGGGTTCCGCTTTGGCGCCAACGCGCGCGCTGCACTGATCACTCGCGGCCTGGCGGAGATCATGCGGCTGGGTGATGCGATGGGCGCGCAGCGACAGACACTGATGGGCATGGCCGGCATGGGCGACCTGGTGCTGACCTGCACGGATGACCAGTCCCGCAATCGGCGCCTGGGCCTGCTGCTGGCCGAGGGCCTCAGCCCGGAGGCGGCCTGCGACCGGATCGGCCAGACCGTCGAAGGCATCCACGCGGCTGCGGAGGTCAGACGCCTGGCGGGCCGTCACGGTGTCGACATGCCGATCTCGGCGGCGGTGCAGCAGGTACTCTTTGACCACCTGCCCGCCCGCAAGGCCGTCGAGGCGCTCCTCGATCGAGACCAGCGCGACGAAGGCGTCTGACAGACCGCGCGCCGGGAAAGCCGGGCCCCTTGAGCCTGCTTCAGCCGGCTCCCCGCCCGGCCCGGATCCCGGCCTTGACATTGTCCCAGCTGGCCCAGTTGTCCTCGCCCGGCGGCAGCTGCAGGTGATAGCCGATGGTGCGCAGGTTGTCGCAGACCACGTTCACGTCCTCGCGCGCGAGCTTGCGATCCGGCGTCAGTTCAAGTTCCATGACTGGCCGGGGGTCTCCCATGCGCTCCATGATCGGACGCGCCACGCAGTCAAAATCCCCCTCTCTGGCCAGATAGAGGTACAGCCCCTCGCGACGGCTGCTGCGGTAGATCCAGGTTTTCAAGGTTTGGCTCCCGTTCCGAAATGCATGCCGGCGACCGCCAGCGGATCGAGCGGGCGTACCGGCAGACAATGAAATGAAAAGACCCCGCATCAAGCGGGGTCCGGGTCAATGGGCGCACCCGGCGGCAAGCCGAACGGGCCGCCGACCGGGATCAGCCTTCCTTGTGGTAGTCCCAGATGCGCTGTACCTCGTTCCTGGAACCGAGGATGACCGGCACACGCTGGTGCAGCTTCTCGGGCTGCATTTCGAGGATCCGCTCGGGCCCGGTGATGGAAAGACCACCGGCCTGCTCGACGATCATCGACATCGGGTTGGCCTCGTACATCAGGCGCAGCTTGCCACCCTTTTCGCGCGTCTTGCTGTCGATCGGGTACATGAACACCCCGCCGCGGGTCAGGATGCGGTGTACTTCCGCCACCATCGAGGCCACCCAGCGCATGTTGAAGTCGCGACCGCGCGGACCTTCCTTGCCCTTGAGGCACTCGTCGATATAGCGCTGAACCGGCGCGTCCCAGAACCGCTGGTTGGACATGTTGATGGCAAACTCGCTGGTTTCCTCGGCAAGGCGGATATCCGCATGGGTGAGGATGAACTCGCCGAGCTCCCGGTCCAGCGTGAAGCCGTTCACACCGTTGCCGATGGTCAGTACCAGGATGGTCGAGGGCCCGTAGGTCACGTAGCCGGCGGCGACCTGCTCGGTGCCCGGCTTCAGGAAGTCCTCCTCGGACGGGTCGGCCTTGCCCTCCGGCGCCTTGAGGATCGAAAAGATCGTGCCGACCGTGACGTTCACGTCGATGTTCGACGAGCCATCCAGTGGATCGTAGGTGCACAGGTACCTGCCCCGGGCAAGCTCGGCGGGCAGCTGGTAAACCTCGTCCATCTCCTCGGAGGCCAGCGCGGCGACCTGGCCACCCTCGGCCAGAATCCGGGTGAACTCGTCGTTGGAGATGATATCGAGCTTCTTCTGGGTCTCGCCCTGGACGTTCTCGGTTTCCGCCGAACCGAGAATTCCGATCAGGTTGCCCTTGCCCACCTGCGAGGAGATGAGCTTGCAGGCAGAGGCGATGTCGCCCATCAGCAGCGTGAAGTCCGTGTCGATACGACCGGCGCGGACTTGCGCGGCAAGATACTGCGACAGACTGGGATTGCTGGACATGTGATTGACTCCTTGGCGTGTCGTGCTTCGTGATTATCGGATCGAACATTCCGGCCGCGCCAGCCGCTGCCGGCGATTCGGGCCGCCGCGCAACCCCTGATCGACTCGGGGCGGCACCTGTCGCGCAGGCGGGCCACGGCCGCTTCCCTGGCCATGAACGGGCCTGGCCATGAACTGATCGGTGACGCGACCTGAACCCCCGACGGGCCCAACCCCTGCTTCCCGGCAGCCGGTGGCACCCCGGGATCGTCGCCTCCGGCGACCGCGGCATCATTACAGTGCGATCTTACCGCAAATCCAACCGTTTCGGGGCACCCGGCAGTCGAGCGCTGCTGTTCGTCTTGCTCTGGCCGGAGGATGGCGGCTATCCTCTTGCATGGCATTCGTCGACTGGCCTGCGAAGCGACGCCACAGGCCGACACCGCCGCGTGCAAGCCCGCGCCATCGGCGCGACGGGAACATCGGCCCGTTCGCCACAGCCTTCCGGACGCTTGCCGGCAACGGTCTGCGCGACCGAAAGACTCCGGGACAGGAATCGGAGGCCACAACAGGGGAGTCAGGACCGGACCATGGGTCAGGACGATGAAAACATCACGACCGTAAAGAGTCGCAGGATCATATCCAAGATCATGACCCGTCATTTTGATGCGCGGGGCCGGTTCCGGCTGCGCGCGCAGGACGAAACGGGCGACGAGCACCAGGGCGAGACCCGCTTCGTGAAGCATGACGCGGACGAAGGCGTGATCATGGTGGAGGCCTTGCAGAGCGTGACCGGACGCCACCTGGAAATGGCAGACCGGATCGAGGTACGCGGGGTGCTCGACTCGCTGCTGACCTGGTTTCAGACCGGCCGGCTCGAGACGGTACGCGAGGGTGACGACCGCTATTACGTGATCCCCTATCCGGACGAATTGTACCGACTGCAACGTCGCAACGCGTTCCGCATTCCGCTGCCCCGCACCCTGACCTCACAAATCGAGGCGCACATCGGCGAGGAAACGACGCCGGTCCAGCGTGATATCCGCACCCGGATCTTCGACCTGTCGGCCACCGGAGCGGCGATCCTGGTGACCCAGGACGATGCCGAATGGCTGGAGGTGGGCACGCGGCTTTCCGGCGCCCGTCTGTATGTCGAGGGCCTGCTCGACATCGTGGTCACCATGGAGGTACGCAATCACCGGCCGGGGATGAAGGACGACGAGGTGCTCGTCGGGGTGCATTTCGAGACGCTGGGTGCCACGGAGGGACACGCCCTGCAGCGCGCGGTCATGGAAATCCAGCGCACGTCCCTGCTGGCGGGCGACTGATCGCCCGCGGGCACTGCCTCCGGATCGGCGCCGCGCCATAGGGGCCCGCAGCGGCTTTCAGGTCGTCACGCGGTTCCCGTCGGCGATCCCGGGCGGGTCAAAGGGCCTCGACAGACAGGCGCGTACCGAGACGCACGGTCTCTCCCGGCGCGACCAGCACGGCATCGTCAGCCGCATTGGTTGCCTCGATGCAGACCATGCCCCGGTAGTCCTCCGCCTCCATGCCCGAAAGGCTTGCGGCCTTTTCCCGCCAGGGCGTCCACACCACCGTCGAGCGGCTGCCGGTTTTCTCCACCCGGATCTGACGCTGCCCGGCCGGATCATGCAGGATCAGCGGATTCTCCGTGTCCAGATAGATCCGGTCCATCTCGCCCGCGAAGCGAATCACCGCCTCGGCCTCACGACGCCGCGCCATCCCGGCAAGCTTGTCCAGGTAGGGCCGGGCCTGGAGTCCATCCAGGAAGGCCAGGTGCAGGTCTTTCACCGAAAGGTAGGTATGCAGACCCTGGGTCAGGGTAAATGGCACATGGTTGACGTTCTGGGTGATCAGGGTCAGCTCGGCTGCTGCGCCCAGCTTCATCGTCAGGGTCAGCCTGAAGTCATGCGGCCAGATGCTCAGGCCCGCCGGATCACTGCCGAGGGTGAAGGTCAGGGTCACTGCGTCGCTGTCCGACTCGACCGCGGACACCGCCCACTGCCGCTCACGGGCAAATCCGTGGGCACCGGAATGCTCGGGGTGGTTGCCGAACCACGGCCAGCAGACGGGAACGCCGCCCCGCACCGGCCTGCCCACCAGGAACTGGGCCGACTCACTCACCCAGGTCACCGGCCTGCCGTGCGCCTGTGCGACGTTGGGCTGCCACTCAAGCAGCTGGGCACCTTGCAGCGCCACGCGCGCTTGCGCCCGCGGATGAGAAACGACCACCTCGTCCAGTTCGCCCCGTTCACGAACGAAGCGGACAATGCCGGGCAAACCGAACTGTTCTTCAAGTCCGGCGAGATCCTGTTGCGCCATGGTTCCGGGCTCCTTGTCTGTCGAATCGAAAGGCCGGGTCCGGGAAGACCCGACCGGCAATGCGTCCCCAGGACGGTCCGGGGCGCGTCATCAGCCTGCCCGCATCGCACCGGGCGGCATGTCAGTGCAAGACGGGGCCGGAACATGGCGGGAAGACCTGGTTGCCCGTGCGCCATCCAGATCCAGGCCGGGCATCCGATGGACAACCACCTCGCACGCCCCGCCTTCGGGACGAACGGAACCTGGCACGCCGGCTGGCGGATTGCGCTCAGGTACGGATCAGGGAGTTCTCGGAGGTCGGATCCATCGGGGAGGGCGCATAGTCATCGGGCTGGTCGTCATTGACCCATTGCAAACCGTCAACCACATACTTGAAGTGATACTCGCCGTCTTTCTCGAGATCCACCGTGATCGAGTAGCTGCCGTCCTTCTTGCGCTTGAGCGGATGGGCCTCAATCGACCAGGAGTTGAAATCTCCCGCCAGGTGAACGGTCTCACCCTCGCCAACGTGTTCCGGGGGCAGCGTGAACGTGACCTTGCACACCGGCTTGGTCTTCAGGTACTTCTTCTGGAGGCTCATGGGCGTGTACTCCTGTGACTTTCTGGGACAGGCAACCGATGCCTATGGCGTGAGTTTAGAACAAATGCATGATCGGATTGTGACGATCTGCATGCACAACGCGAAAGTGGCTCGCTCAGCGCTCTGTCTGCGGGGCCCGGCGCAGGAGGGCCTTGTCGTCGATCAGGTCCAGCAGGCGCCGTTCGTTGATCATGCCGGCGGTCACGAAAAGGATCAGCAGGATCAGCAACGCGCCCACCGCAAGCAGGAGCACCGGCGCCATCGCGGCCAGCAATGCCTGCGTGGAGGGCTCAAGCGTGCCGGCCTCGATCATTGCGAGCACCTCAAGCGGATTGACCAGCAGCGGCTGAAAAATGAACAGCGCCGCAAACAGACCAATGGTCAGCAGCACGAGCGCCACCGCAATCCGCGGCCAGATTCGCACGAGCCGACGGCGCCGGCAAAGCATCGTCTCAAGATCCCTGACCATGGCTCAGCCTCCTGTCACCGGGGGGAAGAAGGCCACCTCGTCACCACCGCGGACCGGATGGTCGAACGCCACGTAATCGTGATTCACGGCCGCCAGCGTGTTGGCCGGCCGCTCGACGCCGGCCGACCTGTGCCACACGTCCTCGACGGTCAGACTGCTTTCGGATTCCGCGGACGCCACCTCGACCGAAGTCGCGTCGACCCCGACGAGCTCCCGCAGGCTGGCAAAAAACTTCACCTTTATGTTCATTCGTGTACCCTACCGATTGACTTTCGGGACTGTCGTGCCCGGCCCGTGCGCAGCAGGCCGCGAGGCCGCATGGCATACCGTCCGGTCCGGGTGCCCGCCGCCGGTTCATCCGGTTTTCGGGCCGGCGCTGCCGCGATTTTGCAGGCATGGAACGCGCCGCTTCCGGCTGGCGGCCCGCGGATTTGCCGGCAGGGCCGGGATCTTCTTCACCGATCCCGCCCGCCCCAATCCCGGCAACCAGAACTGCGGGCCGGCACATGGCACAGGCCACCGAATCGGGCAGCACGGACCGGACGTTTGGCGGCCCTGGCGCCCTGACGCGAACGCATGGCGAGGAGGCACCCGGCGTGACCGCGAGATGCGTCGCGGCGCCGAAGCCGGGTCGCGTCACGGCTGCAGAGCATACCAAGAACTGACCGGAGAGTTGCCATGAATTGGCTGGGGCGCCTGTTCGTCTCCTTCCTCGCGATCCTCGTGCTGCTGGCCCTCGGCCTGCTCGCGCTGGCGGTCACCTTCGACCCGAACGATCACCGGGAACGAATTGCCCGGGCACTCTCCGGCCACCTGGGACAACCCGTGCGCATCGAGGGTGAACTGGCGCTTGAGGTCTATCCCTGGCTGGGCGTGACGAGCGGCCGGGTCCGGCTGGACAATCCCCCGGGGTTTTCGGACAACCCGATGCTCCAGGCGGACGGGCTTGAGGCACGCGCCGCGCTGCTGCCCCTTCTGCGCGGCGAGATCGTGCTGGATACCATCGTATTGCGGGCGCCGCGGCTGCGCCTGGAGCTTGATGGTCGCGGCGGGCACAACTGGTCCCCCCTGATCGGTCACCTGACGGGCGACACCGCGTCCGGACAAAGCCCGCCGGATCAGCCGGCCGCATCCACCCGCCCCAGGGAGCTGGCGCTCGCCGGCATCGAAATCCGGGACGGACGGGTGCTGGTGGTCGACCCGATCCGGGAACGGCAGGTCGAGCTTGATGACATCCAGCTGGCCATCGGCGCCCTGCAACCCGGCCTGCCCGTGGACTTTCGACTTGACGGGCGACTTGAGGCCGACGCCCCGCAGCTGTCCGCGACCATGATGCTCTCCGGCCAGCTGCTCCAGGACGAGGAAGCCCTGCTGCTGATCTCGCCCCGCTTCCGGGCGGAGGGCCGGGCAACCGCCCCCTTGCCGGAACGATTCGAGATTGCGCTGGAATCCGAGTTCGCGCAGACCCTGCCGGATTCGGGCAGCTACCTGGTCGCAGACAGCCGAATGGAGGTTTCAGCCTCGGCCCTGCCCTGGCTGTCCTACCTCGACCTGGACCTTGACACCCGGATGACCGGCAACTGGCGGGCCGGAAGGCATCGGCTCGAAGGGCTGCAGGCCGGAGTTCTCATGCGCGGCCTGCCGATTCGCAGTGGCGAGCTGGCCATGGACATCGAGACGGGCATCGCCGTGGATCTGCCGAACGGGACCGCCCGGCTCCCGGATCTGGTCATGCGCAGCGACCCCGTCGTGCTCCGGGGCCAGTTCGACATCGCCGGACTCCTGGAGCCGGGACGCTGGCGACTCGGCGGCCCGATGCGCCTGGACCCGTTCAGCCCGAAGGCGCTGGCCCGAACCCTGAACCAGCCGGTGCCAAAAATGCGCGACGAGACTGCCCTGGAGCACTTCGCGCTTTCCGGCTACCTGGACGCCGACGCGCACCGCGTCAGCCTGTCCGAGGCGCGCCTGGAACTGGACGACCAGCTTCTGAAGGGCGAGCTCGGCCTCGGCGGCAGCAGCCTGCGTCACATTCGGGTGGCGCTTTCGACGCCGTTGCTGGACCTGGACCGCTACCTGCCGGCCGGCGAAGACGACCCCTCGCCCGAACCGCTGGCAGGTGCGCACCGGATGCCGCGCGGACTGGGCGGTTCACGGGCCGAACGAACCGATCAGCCCGTTCCGCTGCCCGTCGCCCTGCTCCGGAGCCTCGACACCGAGATCCGCCTCTCCGCGGACGTCATCCGGATATTCGACCAGCAGCTGGAGAATCTCACGGTTGTCTTCCGGGGCAGGGACGGCGAACTGGCCTTCGACCGACTGGACTTCAACGCCTACCGGGGCCTCGTCCGAAGCCAGAGCCATCTCGACCTGCGTGCCCAGGTGCCCGGATGGCGGCTGGCCATGGATGCCCGTCACGTCAGCCTGAGTCCGATGCTCGAGGCGTGGTTGCTCGAAGATCGGCTCGGCGGGGTCGCCGACCTGACCCTGGACCTTGAAACCACCGGGCAGCGACCGAGCGCCATGAAAGCCGGACTGGACGGCCACCTGGAATTCAGGGTTACGGACGGGCATGTCGAAGGCATCGACCTGGACGGTCACATTGAAGGTCTGCGCAACCCGGAGAATACGCCCCGAACGCCCGCGCTGCGGCACGAAACCCGGATCGGCTCGTTGTCCGGTACCGCCCGGATCCGCAACGGGCTGCTGCAAAGCGATGCGCTTTCCGGGGTGCTCGACGACCTTCCGGTTCGCGGTCGCGGCGAAATCGACCTGGCACGCGACCGGCTCGACTACCAGCTTGAGATTGCCGCACCGGATGGCACTTTCGAGCACGCGGACCGGCTGCTGCTGAAAGGACGCCTGGCCCACCCGCTGGTGACCACGGAACCCCGGCAACCGCCGCAGCCGGACAACACCCGGCTGCCGGCCCTCTAGAATGCCGTGACCAACGACTTTGCCCGACGCCTGCTCGACTGGCACGCGCGACACGGTCGCCATGACCTGCCCTGGCAGCACCCCCGGACGCCGTATCGGGTCTGGGTTTCGGAAATCATGCTCCAGCAGACCCAGGTCACCACGGTCATCCGTTATTTCGAGCGGTTCATGGCGCGGTTCCCGGATCTGGCCTGCCTGGCGGCGGCCGATACCGATGAAATCATGGGCCTCTGGCAGGGACTCGGATACTATGCCCGGGCGCGCAACCTTCATCGGGCCGCGGAACTGATCGTCGCCCGGCACGGCGGATGCTTTCCCCGGGATATCGAGCAGGTACAGGCCCTGCCGGGGATCGGCCGCTCCACGGCGGGCGCCATACTGGCCCAGGCGTTCGGGCAGCGCCATGCGATACTCGATGGCAACGTCAAGCGCGTGCTCGCGCGACACGAGGGTGTCGAGGGCGCCACCGAATCCGCGCCCATCCGGGATCGGCTCTGGCATCTGGCCGAGCGGTACACGCCTGATTCGGACCTGCCGGCCTACACGCAGGCCATCATGGATCTGGGCGCCACGATCTGTCGCCTGCGCAAGCCCGCCTGTGAACTCTGCCCGGTGGCCGGCGACTGTGTCGCGCGACGAACCGGCCGCACCGGCGAATTGCCGACCCGTCCGGTACGCAAGGCCGTGCCGGTCCGTTCGGCCCGGCTGCTCTTGGTGCGCAGTCAGGCCGGGGTGCTGCTCGTCCGTCGGCCACCGACAGGCATCTGGGGTGGCCTGTGGAGCCTGCCCGAATGGCCGCAAGGCGACCTGCAGGGCGACCATGCCAATCCGGTCGGATGCCTGGGCCTGCGCGCTGCCGGCCCGCCGGTGGCGGTGGGACGATTCGCTCATCGCTTCACGCACTTCGTGCTCGAGGCCGAGGTGTTCGCGGTCAACGCGACGGAACCAACGGACCAGGTCCGTGACCAAGGCGACTGGCGCTGGGTCCACAACGGCCCCGACCAGGAAACGGGCATGCCGACCCCGGTGCGGCGATTCCTGGAAAACCTCGACACGGCGGCCCCGTGCAGCAGCCCGCGCAGGGAATCCGGGCGCGCAGGGAACGCCCAATCCAAAGCAAAAACCTGACGGGAGAAGAACATGACCAGAATGGTGCACTGCGTCCGGCTGGACCAGGAAGCCGAGGGACTCGACAAGCCGCCCTATCCGGGCGCGCTCGGGCAGCGGATCTTCGAGCAGGTCTCCCGGGCCGCCTGGCGCGAATGGCTCGGTCACCAGACGATGCTGATCAACGAGTATCGCCTGACCCCGGTGGACCCCAAGGCGCGCCAGTTTCTTGAGCAGGAGATGGAAAAGTTCTTCTTTGGGGGCGAGACGACACGCATCGAGGGCTATGTCCCCCCCGGGCAGTGAACATGCCGGCCGGCCAAACGCCCGCATGACCGACCCGCCGTGACCGGCCGGGATTATCCGGGACCACCGGCGCAACAAAAAATGTGATCGACCCCAAAACACTTGTGCTGGCAAGGTTTTCCCTGATCGTCTAACTTCGAAAGGCTAAACCGACTCAGAAGCCGGAGCACTGGACCGGGCGCCGCCGAAATTGCCTGCTGCCGGCGCACGCAGCCACGGCCCGGTCAGCTAAGGTCCCGTTCGACGGGCGCCAGGGTCCGCGCCCCGAGGAAACCGAAACAGGCCCGCAGCGGAGAACGCGAAAAGACGCCGCAAACATGCAAGAGATTTTTCGGCAACATCTGATCATCGAGTCGGATCTGCAGCAGTTCGCCGCCAATCTGCTCCTGGTGACCGACGTGCTGGGGATCGGGCGAATGCGCGCCGGCCGGGCGCTCAACCGGGTGTTCATGCAGGCAAGGCAACTCGGCGCGGGCCGCGGAGATCCGCTGTGGGCCGCGGTGCGTTTGCAGGGTCGGGAACTGGGCATTCACTGGGGTGACGACCGGCTCTACCAGAAGCTGTGGACGCTCGAAAAGGCTCCGCAGGCACAGGGGGTGGCCGAGCTCCAGACCCGGCTTCGCGAGCAGACCCAGATCCTCAAGCCCGATCAGCTGGTGGCCCGAAACCGGGAAATGAACCGCCAGTTCGAACAGACCCGCAAGCGGCTGCACGAAGAAATCGATGCCATGCAGACGGCGCTCGCCCAGCGCCAGGAAGAGCTTCACAAGCTGATGCACCTGGCACAGACCGATCCCTTGACCGGCCTGCTGAACCGGCGGGCCTTCGACCACCGATTCGAGGCCGCCTACAACCGGACCCAGCGCCAGAGTGGCGAGACCATGTGCCTGATCCTGCTGGATCTGGACGAGTTCAAGGCCCTGAACGACCGCTACGGACACCAGCAGGGCGATGTCTACCTTCAGAAAATGGCCAAGGCCATGAGCAATGGCATTCGCAGCGAGGTGGACCTTTGCTTCCGGATCGGCGGTGACGAGTTCGCGATCCTGCTTTTTGCCGGCGCCAAGCTGGCCACACGCAAGTCCGAACAGGTACTGGAAGACATGGGCGGCCGGGTCAGCATCGGAATCGCCTGTCTGGACAGTGCCTTGTCGGGCAAGCTCGACCACCATCAGTTCTTCGAACTGGCCGACAACGCCCTGTACACTTCCAAGCGCGAGGGACGTGGCCGGATCACCATGGCGCCCCGGGCCGATGGCTCGTCCGGCGAGGGGGCGCGGCAGGTACCGCCCGGGCACCGGCTGACAACATGAACGACGCGCCGAAGCGGGGCGCCCCCGGGCAATCCCCACACCTTGTCGACACCAGTCGCTGCACCCACCTGCTGTACGAGTGCCCGATCGAGAACAGCAGCAGCGCACTCTCGCTGCGCGCCCGCCTTCTGGGGGTTGCGCAGCGCCTGGGGTTCCCGGAGAGTCGCCGCGAGGCCATGGCCCTGGTGGTCATGGAGATGGCCAGCAACCAGCTCAAGTACGCGCAGGGCCGGGGCACCGTACAGATCTGGGAACAGCCCGGGCCGTTCCTCGACATCTTTGCCCTCGATTATGGCCCGGGCATCCACGACCTGGCGCTCGCCAGCGAGGACGGTTACTCGTCTTCCGAAACACTCGGCAAGGGTCTCGGCAGCATCCGGAGGCTGAGTGACGAGTTGCAGGTCTATACGCGCACCCAGCAGCCGGACACGCCCCGCAAGTGGACCGGCACGGCGCTCCTGGCCCGTTTCTGGCCCACCGCCCGGCGCCCACAGCCATGGCCCCGCGGCATTGGGGTGGGGCTGTACAGCCGGTCACTGGCCGATGACCGCCACAATGGCGACATCATTTACCTGCGTACATCGGATGAGGGGCTGCGCTGGCTCCACCTGGACGGACTCGGCCACGGGCGCGAGGCACGGGACACCACGGCCCGACTCGACTACAACGTGCTGATGCGGCGCAGTGTGCGCGAACTGATCGAGGCGACAGATCGCTACCTGGTCGGCAGTCGGGGTGCCGTGGGCATCGCGGCAGATGCCCGTCCGGCGCTGGGCGAGTACCGCCTGTCCGGCATCGGGGACATGTACGCACAGGTCTATGACGCCCGTCCCCAGGAAACCCAGTGGCTGTTCTTTCCCTCGGGCGTGCTGGGCAAGGAGCACAAGCAGGCCGTGGAGATCCAGGGCCGGCTGGCGCGCGACAATCTGCTGATCACGGCCAGCGACGGCATCCGGCGCAACTGGGATGAGCAGTCACTGCCAGGCCTGTTCAGGCTTGATCCGCAACTGATCGCCTACGTCATCGGCAGTATCATGGGACGCATGTCCGACGACCAGTCGCTCTGCGTCGTCCGCGCGGAAGGTGCGGGTTGATCCGCCCGGCGACCTGTCGGCCGCCGCGCCGTGTCGCCGGGGCCGGTGCGCAGGCCGGGCAACAACGACAACAAGACACACGGGAGAGTCCTCGACATGAGCCAAGAGCACCTGACTGAACGCCTGAAGGCCCTGTTCGCCCTGAAGATCGAGCATGTCGCGCCGGCACTGGAACAGCCGGCCCGGCAATTCTTCGGGGGCGTGCACGGACTGCTCGACGAGCACGAGATCTCCGATCTGAGCCTGGAGCTGCAGCACCTGATCGGCGGGCTCCTGGCCGCGCGAGACCCCTTCGACCGGGAATCGGCGGAATTTCTCGCACTGGAAACCTTCTTCGTGAACCTCTCGCGCAAGATCCTTACCCGCGGGGGGGACGTGGAGGACATCGTCCGCTACACCCAGGGACTCCAGAACGTCCTGATCCAGGGGCTGGAACACGAGGCGGGCGTCGAATTCACCAAGTCCCGCTCGGTGCTGCTGTTCTTCTCCCGCCATTTCACGGAACTGATTCTGGCAGTGTTCCGCACCTACCTGCACCAGAAAGACGAAACCATCCGGATGCAGGAATCGGAGATCCGCGAGACGGCCACGCCAATCACGGAAATCTGGGACGGCGTGCTCACCCTGCCGGTGATCGGCTCGCTGGACTCGAACCGCACCATGCTGGTCATGGAGGCCCTGCTCAACTATATCGCCCGGGAGCACAGCAAGGTGGTGGTCATGGACCTGACCGGGGTCAGCAATATCGACTCGCAGGTTTCCCACCACCTGATCCAGATGGTCCGCGCGATCCAGCTGATGGGCGCCCAGGCCATCCTGACCGGCATCCGTCCGGAAATTGCGCGGGCCCTGACGATGCTCAACATCGACCTGGGCGATATCTGCACGCGCGGCAGCCTGTCGGACGGCCTGAAGGAAGCCTTCGCACGGCTGGGGATCAAGGTGACGCCTGCCGAGAGCGGTTCCTGAGGTCGGCGGGCGCATCATGCAGGGGATTCACCTGACCAAACTGGGGAACGACCGGGTCCTGCTCGAACCCCATCACGGGGTCAACCCGGCCAGCCCGGACGACGGCATGGACCGGATCCTGACGGCGCTTCAGGCCAGCCGGGCGCGCAACGTGTACTACGATCTGGCCCAGGTGACCCTGGTCGACCCGGTCTACTACCATTTCCTGAACCAGCTGGCCGCCGGATGCCATGCCCTGGGCATGACCCTGACCTGCATCAACATGGCGCCGCAGGCCGCGTTCGCACTGGCGGCGCACATGGAGCAGCCGCCCCGTTTTCAGAGCGCCCTGACGCTTGAGGACGCGCCCTGACCAGAAGCCTGCAAAACCTGCGCGGAACGCCTTGCGCGACCACACGGCGGTCGCTCAGTCCGTCACGGGCGCGACGCCGACCTCGGCAATCAGAGACAGGATTTGCGGTTCGGGCACCGGGCGATGGAACAGGAAGCCCTGGGCCACGGGGCACTTGAGCATGCGCAGCAGGTCGGCATCCTCGGACTTCTCGACCCCCTCGGCGACCGCGACCAGCCCGAAGGCTTGCGTGACGGCCAGTACCGCCTGGATCAGCGCCCGGCTTCGCTGCGAAGCCGCGATGCCGTCCACGAGGCTGCGGTCGATCTTGATCGTCGAGACCGGCAGTTTCTGCAGGTAGGCCAGCGACGAGTGACCGACACCGAAATCATCGATCGCCAGCCGGACACCCATGCCCCGCAAGGCCTCAAGCTGGGCCAGCGCATGGTCGAGGTCCTGCATGATCGCGGTCTCGGTGATTTCCAGCTCCAGGCAGGCGGCGGGCACGCCGGCCGCGTCGAGCGCCGCGGAGACAAGGTCGCTGAGCGACTCGCCCCGGGCGCGCAAAAGATCGAACTGGCGCGCGGAAACGTTGACCGATACCGGGACGCATTCGCCGGTCTGCTCACGCCAGCGAGCCACGGCCGCCAGCGACTCGTCGATCGCCCAGCGGCCGAGCTCGGAAATCAGCCCGGTTTCCTCGGCCAGCGGAATGAACCGGCCCGGCGAAACCGCGCCCAGCTCGGGATGGTTCCAGCGCATCAGGGCCTCGACGCCCGCCAGGCGCCCGGTTTCCAGGCAGATCTTGGCCTGATGAAACATCTGCAGCTGCCCCTGCGCCGCAGCCTGTCTCAGCGCCGCCTCCATCCGGTGTCGCGCCCGAATGTCTTCCTCAAAGCCACTGTGGAAGCGTCTGAGCACCGGCTTGTCGGACTGGGGCGACATGCTCAGGGCGAGCGCGGCCCGCTTGAGCAACATGCTGGCTCCATCTCCGTCTTCCGGCGCAACGGCGACCCCGGCACGTGCCGAGAGCAGCAGGGCGTAGCCCTGAAGCCGGACCGGCTGCACGAGCAGCTCGACGAGCTGCCGGGCCTGCATCATCAGGGCATCGGAATCGCTGCCCTGCAGCAGCAGCAGGTAGCAGGCACTGCCCCAGTAGCCGACTGCCCGCGCAGACGGCAAGGCCTCGCGCAGTCGCTCGCCCAGCAGGCGCAGCACCCGGTCGGCGAAATCGTAGCCCTCCAGACTCTCCAGGCGCGAGTGCCCCTCCACCTGGATCAGAACGGCGGCCAGCTTGCCGTACTCGCCGTCCGCAAGGCGATTTGAGAGTTCGGTGATCATCGCCCGCCGGTTGGGCAGATCGGTAATGCTGTTGTGCGTCGCCAGGTACTCCAAGGACCGTTCCTGAGACTGCAGCGTCCGCGACTGCTGGTTCACCTTCTGCGCGAGCCGCCGGATCTTTTCCGTGCGTTCCTTGTGCAGGGCGCGGATCTCGAGGACGTTCTCGATCCGCTGCAACACCTCGGTCGAATCGAAGGGCTTGGTGATGAAGTCCCGGGCGCCGGCGGCCAGCGCACGCTCGCGCGTCCCGGCATCGGACTGCGCCGTCAGGACGATCACAGGCAGGAAGTCGCCCTCATCCAACTGGTCGAACAGGGCCGCCATCACCGCATGTCCGTCCATCTTCGGCATGCGGATATCCAGCAGAATCAGGTCGTACTCGGTCCGCCGGCACATCCGGGGCACCTGCACCGGATCATTGGCCAGGTCGATATGCCGATAGCCGGCCTCTTCCAGAATGGCCTCAAGCAGCGCCGTGTTGGTGGGATTGTCATCGACGACCAGGATGCGGGCATCGGACTGGACGAGATCAGTCATGGTCCCTGTCCCGATCATGCTGCTCGAAGGCCGAGGTCATCGCCGCGAGCAGGTCACTGATCTCCACCGGCTTGGCCAAAAAGCAGTGCAGGTCCGGGTTTTCGCGCGCCGCACGCACAGCCCCGGCACTGACATCCGCGGACAGCGCGATGATCGGAACACGCGCGGTTTCCTCCCAGCTTTTCAACTGACGCGCCAGGCTGATCCCGCTGGTGCCCGGCAGGTTGATGTCCACGATCACGAGGTCCGGGCGCCGGCTGCGGGCCAGCTCGAGGCCCAGCCCCGGATTCGGGGCGCTGATCAGGCGGATGTTCTCGAACTCGCCCAGCACCTCCTCGATCAGCGAGAGGTTCGCCGGATTGTCCTCGATATACAGCACCGTGCGCTGATGCTGGCAGGGCGCACGATGGCGGCGCGCTTCCTCGAGCCGGGTGCTGGGGGCAGCCCGGGGCAGGGTAAACCAGAACTCGGAGCCTTCGCCGGGGGTGCTCTCCACACCGATCTGTCCGCCCATCTGCTCGATCAGCTGCCGCGCGATCACCAGCCCGATCCCCGTACCTTCCACGGGGCCATGCTCGTGTCCCAGGCGGTTGAAGGGTTCGAACAGGCCGTCAAGCTTGTCTTCCTCGATCCCCTTGCCGGTATCCCGCACGCTCATCAGCCAGTGACTTTCGGCCCCGAATATGTCGTGGGTTCCGGGCGCCTTGACACGGAGCGTGACCGCACCGGACTCCCGGTTGTACTTGATCGCGTTGCTCAGGAGATTGAGCAGGATCTGCTTGGCCCGGGTATAGTCGGCCCAGGCATGACCCAGCTGGGCCGTATCGACCTCGCTGTACAGACGGATTCCGGCTTCTTCGGCCATCGGCGAGATCAGCGCCAGCGTCTCGTCGACGAGAAGTTCAAGGTCGACCGGCTCGATGGAGAGCGCCAGGCGGCCGGCTTCGATCTTGGCCAGGTCGAGCACGTCGTTGACCAGGTCCAGCAGGTGCTGTCCGCTCTTGTAGATGTGCTCGACCCGCTCCCTCTGACGCGGGCTGAGCGACTCGCGCCGCGAATTCATCATCAGCTGTGCAAAACCGAGAACCGCGTTGAGTGGCGTGCGCAATTCGTGCGACATGCTCGAGAGAAAGTCCGACTTGGCCTGGTTGGCGCGGTTGGCCTCCTCCATCGCCGCATGCAGCGCCGACGTGTCCGAGATCACCCCGATATACCGCGCAGGCTGCCCCGGCAGGTTCAGCTCGCTGACAGCCAGATGCATGGGAAAAATGCCGCCGTCCCGACGCAGGCCCCGCACCTCGCGACCAATGCCGATGATTCGGGCCTCGGCCGTTTCCTGGTATCGACGAATGTACTCGTCGTGATGCTCGGCCCAGCGCGAGGGCATCAGCACCGACACGTTTTTTCCGATCAGCTCGTCCTCGCGCTCGTAGCCGAACAGCGCCAGGGCCCGCGGATTGACCGCGTCGATGATGCCCCGGTGGTCGATCCGCACGATGCCCGCAGCCGCCGTTTTCACGATCGCCTGCAGCTCGTTGGCCACCGTCTCGTTCGTGAGAATCGCCTGCCGGCATTCCTGCTCACGCAGCCTGGCATCAAGCATGTCGACCATCATCCGCGCCAGATCCGCGAACAGGGCCCGCTGCTCGTCCGTGAAGGCCCGCGGCCGCCGATCCATGATGCACAGGGCACCGATGGGCGGGCATCCGGGCAGTCTCAGCGGATGCCCCGCGTAGAAACGCATGTTCGCCGGCCCGGTCACCAGCACGCTGTCGGCCAGGCGCGCATCTTCCCGGGCATCGGGCACCACCATCAGCTGGTCCGGCTCCAGGATCGCGTGGGCGCAGGGGCTGTGCGCACGATCCAGCCGATCCGGAAATTCCTCGGCGCCGTGACGGGCAATCACCCGCTGCTCCCGCTCGTCCAGTATCGCGAACAGCGCAACCGGCACATCGAACAACCCGGCAGCCAGACGGACCAGCCGGCCGAAGGCCGGATCCGCCACGCTGTCGAGCAGGCCGTGACGGGCCAGTTCCGCCAGCCGCTCCCGCTCGTTATCCGGCTTCTGTGCCACTGTCATGAGGTTGTTCCTGTTCCCTGTGGGGACCACCGGACGACGCCGGGCCGGTCCGATCCGGGGCAATGCGCCCCGGCGGCGGCCGCTCGTGCGTCCTTCGCCGGATGCGGCCTTATCCAGGAACTATACGCCAATTGTACAAACCCGCAACTCATTGATCGAAAACGATCAGCCCTGAAGCGGCACAATCAGGATCTCGACCCGCCGGTTCTGCGCCCTGCCCGCCGCGGTCGCGTTGTCCGCGATCGGCTGGGTCATGCCGTAGCCGATGGCGTGCAGACGCTGACCCTGAACCCCCTGACGGATCAGATAGCCGCGCACGCTCTCCGCCCGATTTTCGGAGAGCGTCTGGTTGTATGCCGCCGAACCCGTCGAATCGGTGTGCCCCTCGATCCGAATGACCGTGTCGGGGTACTGCGCCAGGCTCTGTGCCAACTGATCCAGAACCGGCCGGAACGGCGGCTTGATATCGGTGCGATTCACGTCGAAGGTAATGTTCTCCGGCGCCTGCAGGCGGATCGTGTCGCCCTCGCGATAGACATCGACCCCCGAGCCGGCCATTTGCTCACGCAGTTCGGCCTCCTGCCGGTCCATCTGGCGGCCAATGAGGCCACCGACCGTGGCCCCCACCGCCGCCCCGATCAGGGTACCGCCGGTCTTGTTGCCCGATCCGGCAATCACGTTGCCGAGCGCCGCCCCGGTGCCCGCGCCGATTACCGCGCCACCGGCCGTCCGCGAGGGCGGCTCGCCGTAGGGCCCGCTGGCACAACCGGCAGTCGTGGCCACAGCCACCGCCGCCATCAAGAGGACGATTTTTTTCATTGCGTGCGTTCCTCCCCGCGATCGGCCCCCGGCGCACATCGAAAATGAGCGGCGCGCATGGCTTTGATCACGAAATCAAATGGAATTCAGGCCACAGAATATGCAAATAACCCGTGTACTTTCACGGTCTTGTCAGAATACCGCAAAATCTTCGGAAAACCTGCACGACGCCGGTTTGCTTGCGCGTGACCGCAAGGCCCAGGGCCATCAGGCCATGCTCCGGATGCGGGCAAAGGCATCGAGCGCCCGCTGGCGACTCTGGCGCAAATCCGTGATCGCCGCCGGGTAGTGTGGCGCCGCAATCTCGGGGTCGAACACGGCCGGAGCCTTCATCCCGGCGCGCTCGGGCACCCAGCGACGGATGTACTCGCCCTCCGGGTCAAACTTTTCCGCCTGGCGCACCGGGTTGAAGACCCGGAAATAGGGCGCCGCGTCTGCGCCGCTGCCGGCCACCCACTGCCAGCCGGCCACATTGCTGGCCAAGTCGGCATCCACCAGCGTGTCGTGAAACCAGGCCGCGCCCAACCGCCAGTCGACCAGCAGGTTCTTGGTCAGGAACGAGGCCACGATCATCCGCGCCCGGTTGTGCATCCAGCCGGTATGCCAGAGCTGACGCATCGCCGCGTCGACGATCGGGATGCCGGTCTCGCCTTGCTGCCAGGCCGCCAGATCCTCGGGCGCCTCGCGCCACGGCAGATGCTCGAAGCGCCGGTCCAGCGGATGATCGACCGTCTCGGGAAAATGGAACAGCAGGTAATGGGCGAACTCGCGCCAGCCGAGCTCCCGCACGAAGGCCTCCGGGCCGCTGCGGCCTGCATCGTGACCGGCATCCAGCAACGCCCGCAGCACCTGGCGCGGCCCGATCTCTCCGAAATGCAGGTGCGCCGAAAGGCTCGACGTCGCCTCGCGGCCCATCTGGTCCCGGCCGCCGGCATAGTCGTCCACCCGTTCGAGAAACTGCATCAGCCGCGCCCATGCACCGGCCTCGCCCGGCGTCCACCGCGCGCGAAGCCCCTCGTCCCAGCGAATGGCCGGCTCCAGGCCAAGAGATTTGATGGACCCGTACTCGACCAGGTCAGGCACCGGCGGCAACGCCCCGGGCGCCGGCAAGACCTCGCGATCCAGCCCGGCAGCCCGGCAGGCCTTCCAGTAGGGCGTGAAGACCCGATAGGGCGCGCCACTCCTGTTCATGATCTGCCAGGGCTCGTGCAGCAGCGAGCCATTGAAACTCTCGGCAGCCAGACCGGCCTGCCGGAGCGCCGACTTGATTTCCCGGTCCCGGCGGACGAGGGCCGGCTCGTAGAGCCGGTTCCAGTAAACCCCCTCGGCGCCGGTCGACCGGGCCAGTTCCAGCAGGGCCGCGCAGGTGGGGCCGCCTCGGATGACCAGCCGGCTGCCCAGCGCGCGAAGCGCACCGTCCAGCTCGCCCAGACTGTGGTGCAACCACCACCTTGAGGCCGCGCCCGGCGCCCCGGCGCCCTCCTCATCGGGCGCATGGACGTAGACCGGGATCACCGCCCCGGCCGCCAACGCCGCATTCAGCGCCGGATTGTCGGCAAGCCGCAGGTCGCGGCGAAACCACATCAAGACACGCATGGCGGGAAACTCCGGTTCGTCTGCTGCATGGATTCTGACGACGGCGCAAGGAATGTCGCCGCCCTCTTTGACGCGGTGGACGCGGGCGGTTAGATTCGCCCGCACCACATCCGTGCCCCGAACCGGGCACGGTCCACGACAGGACGAGGAGCCGGCCAATGGTCGAGATCGCGCCCGAGGGCGAATGGAATGCGACGCTGCTGCTTCTGCACGGACTCGGTGCCAGTGGACAGGATCTGGCGGCACTGGTTCCGCCCCTGCGCCAGATCCTGCCGGCTGGACTGGCCAGCGGACTGAAGGTGCTGTGTCCGGACGCGCCGGTGCAGCCGGTCACGATCAATGGCGGCATGCCCATGCGCTCGTGGTTCGACATCCGGGGACTCGATCGGGACGACCCGGTCGACACCGCGGGGATCGACGCGGCCACCGCCCGGGCGCGCCAGTGGCTGAACGAACCGATCCGGCGGCATGGCAAAGAACGTTGTTTCGTGGGTGGTTTTTCCCAGGGCGGTGTCGTCGCCCTGCATGCGGCGCTGGGGCACGAGGAACCACTCGGCGGGGTTTTCGGTCTGTCCACCTGGCTGCCCGCCGCCGAACGCCTCCCGGCACCGGCACGTCACGCCACCCTGCCGGTCTTTCTCGCGCACGGCCTTCAGGACGACCTGGTTCGGCCGGCTGCCCTGAACGGCATGATCGAATGGCTGCACGACCGGGGCTACACCTCGGTAGAATCGCAGTTGCACGACGGCGGCCATGCCATTCCGCCCGAGGTCGTGGCGGCGCTCGGGCAATGGCTCGGGTGCGTCGTCTCGTCGAACCCCTGAGCCTGGGCGCCCGTTGCGCGCCCCAATGGAAGAACAACCACCATGCGCCGACTTGTCCATGCCCTGCTGCCCGTCGCCCTGCTGTGCCTGCTGACCGCCTGCAGCGCCGAACCGCCCGACCATCCCTACCTGCCCTGGGAAATCGAGCGGACCGAGGAGGGCCACGTTTCGGTTTTCGGGATCACGCTGGGACAGACCAGCCTGGTCGAGATCAGGCGCCTGCTCGACAAGCGCGCCGAAATGGCGGTATTCGAGTCCCCGGAGGGCGAGCGTGCCCTGGAGGCCTATTTCGGCAAGCTGATGATCGGCCCGCTGGAGGCGCGGCTGGTGGCGGTGGCCGAAGTCGAACAGGCACGGATCGACGAGTGGCTGGCAAGCGCCACCCAGCCGGACCCCCAGCCCTCCGGGGCCTGGCGGTTCGAGTTGTCCTTCGACGCCATCGAGCAGGCCCAGCACCTGCCGGTACGCTCGATCAGCTACGTCCCGACCGCCCGCTATGACCGGGAACTGGTGGCACGACGCTTCGGCGAACCCGCCGAAAAGCGGACCGATGCCCGAAAGACCGAGTTCTGGCTTTATCCCGACCGGGGCACGCTGGTTTCCTTCGACCGGGACGGCAGAAACCTCTTCCAGTACATCGACCCGCGCCAGTTCGATCGGCTGCTCGCCACGCTGGAGGACTGAACCGTGTTCAGCCGCCTGACGCAGCGGCGTGCAGGGCGATTGCGCCGAACACCCCCTCGAAGCCCATCTGCACGCCAATCACCGCCAGGATCAGCCCCATCAGGCGGGAGACAATCGTCATCCCGCCCGCTCCGACCCGCGCCACCAGACGCTCGCCGGCCATGAAGCAGACATAGGTGATGGCCGCCAGCAGCACGAACATGCCCAGCGTGATCGAAATCGCGCCCCAGCCGTGACCGGCCGAATAGTTCATGACCGTGGCAATCGTCCCCGGACCGGCCAGCAAGGGCACGGCCAGCGGAGACACGGCCACGTCCGAGTCGCTGGCGGGCGGCTCCTTCGGGCTGTGCATTCTCGAAGGCCGTCCGTGCAGCATCTCGTATCCGACCAGGAACACCAGCACCCCGCCGGCCAGCTGCAGGGCGGGCATGGTAATGCCGAACAAGTGGAAGATCCCCTTGCCCAGCAGGCCGAACAAAGCCACGATCCCCAGCGCGATCCCCAGGGAACGAAGCGCGATGCGCCGCCGCGCGGCATGGTCGGCATCCGATGTCAGGGAGACGAAGGCCGCCGTGTTGGTGACCGGACTCATGATGGCGAACAGCGCCAGGAATACCGTGACCGCGTGATTGACCAGACTGTCCATTGAATGCTCCATCCGGGCCGCGTGCCACCCGCCTGTAACCGTATCCCCCGCACGGGGCCTGCATTGTCCTGCCACCTGTGGCCCGCCCTGCCCGGAGAGGCTGGAGCGCTTTCATCGCGCCGATGCCCGCAAGTGCGGCGCGCCCGGGGGCAACCCCAGGGATGTGCGGCACGCCGCCTCTCGCTTCGTGCCGGGCCGTGCCGCAACGCCCCCGTATCCTGCACGCGAAGGTCTGCCCTGGTGTCGACCGTCCCGCACGACAGGCGAGTGTAGCAGGCCGCGGGCGCCTCGCATGGGTGCAGCCGTGCACAAAATCGGGGCACGAACCAAGTGCCGGACCCGGCAGGCCGACGCCCGACAGCCGGCGACATCGGCACCAGCAAGGGGCAGCGACGCCCGTGCGCGGTCATGGCATGCAAACTGCTTCGGAGTTCCAGCAGCACGCAGGGGCATGGCGCAAGCCATCGCTACCGATCCGGTCGCACCGGGTACAACTTGTATCGAAATGGGCAACTAGGGTTCCGGCCCCTTCAGGGGTGACTGGTCCGAGAGTTGCCGACCTCTCCAGAGAGGTTACACGGCGGGACAAAAGCCCGGGAGATCGTCATCGATGCTCCTGTGTTCCGTCCGAATCACAATCTGGAGAAACCGGCCATGTCCCTCGTTCCTCGCTCGCTTCATGCATCAGTCGCCGCCGCCGCGCTCGCCCTGGCCGCGGTGTCCGCACCTGTCATCGAAAACCGCGCCATTGCCGCCGAGAAGGACCGCTTCGAAATCGCCTGGAGCATCTACGTCGGCTGGATGCCCTGGGGCTACGGCGAGGCCGCCGGCATCGTCGACAAGTGGGCGGACAAGTACGACATCGAGATCGACGTCGTGCAGATCAACGACTACGTCGAGTCGATCAACCTCTACACGGCCGGCCGCTACGACGGGGTCACGGTGACCAACATGGACACCCTGACCATCCCCGCGGCCAGCGGCGTTGACTCCACCGCCCTGATCGTCGGGGACTTCTCCAACGGCAATGACGGCGTGGTGCTCAAGAATGCCGACAGCCTGGAGGCCATCCGCGGTCTGCCGGTTCATCTGGTCGAACTGTCCGTCTCCCACTACCTGCTGGCGCGGGCACTGGACTCGGCGGGCATGAGCGAGCGTGACATCCAGGTGGTCAACACCTCCGACGCGGACATCGTGGCCGCCTTCTCCTCGCCCGACGTCGAGGCCGTGGTGACCTGGAACCCCCAGCTCGGCGCCCTGCGCGCCCGGGACGACGCCAGCGTGGTATTCGACTCGGCCCAGATCCCGGGCGAGATCATGGACCTGCTGGTCGTGAACACCGAAACGCTGGAGGCCAATCCCGACTTCGGCAAGGCGCTGGTCGGTGCCTGGTACGAGATCATGGACACCATGCGCGGCGATGACGCGGAAGCCATCGAAGCCAGGAGCCAGATGGCCGAGGCGGCAGGGACGGACCTGGCCGGCTACGAGGCGCAGCTCGATTCGACACGCATGTTCTACACGCCGGCCACGGCCGTGTCCTTCGTGGAGTCCAACGGTCCGGAAACCACCATGGAGAAGGTGCGCGACTTCGCTTTCGAGCATGGCCTGCTGGGCGAGCGCGCCGACAGTCCCGAATTCATTGGCATCGAGTTTGCCGACGGCTCGGTGCTCGGCAGCCCGGACAACGTCCAGTTTCGCTTCAACGGCGAGTTCATGCGCATGGCCCGTGACGGCGAGCTCTGAGCGCGCCTGCGGCTGAAAGGCCCCGATCTTGCGAACCCCGGAGGCGAGCCGACCGATGAAGCGACTGATCAACCAGGTTCCGGGACGCCCCGGGCAACTCGCGCTGGTCCTGCTGCCCTTCGCCCTGGTGCTGCTAGTCTACCTGTCGGCCTCCTCGGCCCGCCTGGCGGAGAACCCGAACGACCCGCTGCTGCCGTCGTTCAGCGCGATGGCCGAAGCCTTCCACGCGGCGGCCGCCGAACCCACGCGCCGCACCGGCGAGCTGATCCTGTGGACCGACACGGCGGCGAGCCTGCAGCGCATCGCGCTTGGGGTGGGCATTGCCATGACCATCGCGCTGGCCGTCGGCATCCTGGTCGGGCTGATTCCGTTCGCGAACCGCGGCCTGTCAACCTTCGTGGCCGTGCTCTCCATGATCCCGCCTCTGGCGATCCTGCCGATCCTGTTCATCGCCCTGGGCGTGGGCGAAGTCGCCAAGGTCGCGCTGATCGCCATCGGGATCACGCCCTTCCTGATCCGGGACATTCAGCAACGGGTCGAGGAAATGCCGCGCGAGATCCTCGTCAAGGCGCAGACGCTCGGGGCCGGCACCTGGCAGATCATCCTTCGGGTGGTCCTGCCGCAGGCGCTGCCGAGGTTGCTCGACGCCACCCGGCTTGCCCTCGGCACGGCCTGGCTGTTCCTGATCGCGGCCGAGGCCATTGCCGCCACCGAGGGCCTGGGCTACCGGATCTTTCTGGTGCGCCGCTACCTGGAGATGGAACTGATCCTGCCCTATGTGGCCTGGATCACGCTGCTGGCCTTTCTGACCGACCTGCTCTTCCGGCTGGTCCTGCGGGTCGGCTTTACCTGGTACCGGGACAGGAGTTCACGATGAGTCAGGTGATGATCCGGTCCCTGTGGAAGGAATACGGCCGGGATGTCGTGCTGGAAAACGTCAACGTCCAGGTCGACTCCGGCGAGTTCGTGACCATCGTGGGCGCCTCCGGCTGCGGAAAGAGCACCTTCCTGAGAATCCTGCTCGGCCAGGAGCGCCCCAGCCGGGGCCATGTCGGGATTGACGGCAGACCCATGCCGGACGAACCCGGGCCGGACCGGGGGGTGGTCTTCCAGAAGTACTCGGTGTTCCCGCACCTCGACGCGCTGGGCAACACCCTGATTGCCGAGGAGCTGGAGGCCGCTCCGCTGACCGGGCGGCTTTTCGGCGCCGCTCGCAGGGCCGCCCGGGAACGGGCCATGGCCATGCTCGAATCGGTCGGCCTGGCCCAGGCGGCCCGCAAGTACCCGGCCCAGCTTTCCGGCGGCATGCAGCAGCGGCTGGCGCTTGCCCAGGCGCTCATGAAGCGCCCCAAGATCCTGCTGCTCGACGAACCGTTCGGCGCCCTGGACCCGGGCATCCGCCGGGACATGCACCAGCTGGTTCGGTCGCTCTGGCGGGAGCACGAACTGACCGTGTTCATGGTCACGCACGACCTGCCCGAGGCGTTCGAGCTGGGCAGCCGGCTGCTGGTATTCGACAAGGTCCGGCACGATCCGCAGGCACCCGGCGCCTACGGAGCCCGCATCACCTACGACCTGGCACTGAACCGGAATAGTCCGGCCGAACCGATGCGTCGGGCCGTGGCCCGGACAGTCGGAGACAACGACCGCACAACCGACCCGAGGGAGGAAACATGAACGACATACCGGATCCTGCGAGAGAGATCGTCTGTCAGGGCAGCCTGCCGGGCGCCCGCTACTGGTCCATGGTGCTGCGACGCGGCTTCTCGCTCAGGCTCGTGGACATCGAGGGGCGGGCCAATGTCTCGGCGCTGCTGTACAACCCGGCCAACCCGCTGGAGCGCTACAACGCACCCGACACGCTCAAGGGACAACACACCTCCAGACTGACACGCGGCCACATGCTGTACTCGGACATGGGCCGGGTCATGCTGTCGATCACCGAAGACACCCTCGGCTGGCACGACACCATCGGCGGCATCACGGATGCCACCATGATCCGGGAAAAACATGGCCAGAAGGATTACCAGAGCGCGGGCAACGATTTTTACCGGGACGGCCGGGAACTGTTCCTGATCGAGCTGCAGAAATGGAACCTCGGCCCCCGGGACCTGGTGCCCAACCTGAACTTCTTCAGCAAGGTTTTTGCGGATGAAACCGGCAGGCTGCACTTCGACGCCAGCCACCGTCGTCCCGGAGCGCAGATCGACCTGCGTGCGGAAATGGACACCCTGGTGGTGCTCAACACCGCGCCGCACCCGCTGGACCCCGACCCGCAATACCGCCCCGGTCCGGTCGACTGGGCGATCTACCGGACGCCCCCCGTCGAGCCGGCATTCGATTACTGCGTGAACTTCCGGCCGGAAAATGCCCGGGCCTGGGCGAACACGGCCATCCACAATGCACAGGAGGCCATCCGATGACTACCGAAACGCCGGTTGCCAGCGACCTGAAGCCCGAGAATGCCCTGTATCGCGAAGTGGTGCCCGCCGGCGCACCGTGGATCCATGAACTGCGCAAGGGCCAGACCCTGCGGATACTGGATCTCGAGGGCAACCAGGCCGCCGACACGATCTTCTACAGCCTGGACCGGCCCACCGAGGAGCATTACAGCGCGATCGACACCATCCGCCGACAGGGGAACGCCTACCTGACCACCGGCTCGCAACTGATCTCGAACCTCGGCAACGTGATGCTCACCATCACCGCCGACACCTGCGGCCGCCACGACACGCTCGGCGGCGCCTGCTCGGCGGAGTCCAACCAGGTACGTTACGCGCTGGACAAGAAGCCGATGCACAACTGCCGAGACAGTTTCCTGACCGCGATCGGACGCACGCACTATGGCCTGACCAAGCGGGACATCGTGCCGAACATCAACTTCTTCATGAATGTCCCCCTGACGCCCGAGGGCGGCCTGACCTTCGAGGATGGCATTTCCGCACCCGGCAAGTACGTCGAGATGCGTGCCGAGATGGACGTGATCGTGCTGGTATCCAACTGCCCCCAGCTGAACAACCCCTGCAATGCCTACAATCCCACCCCGGTTGAAATGCTGATCTGGGACTGAAAACCGGCGACCGGGACCGACGACCCAGACCGGCCGGGGACGACCCCGGCACAGGCCCAATCCTTGCGGGACGACCCGCCCCTTCCGCAAACGAGGCTCGACGGCCCATGCTCACCAAGGTTCTCATCGCCAATCGCGGCGTCATTGCCTGCCGCATCATTCGCACCCTGCGCAAGCTGGGCATCGCCTCGGTCGCGGTCTACAGCGAGCAGGACCGCCATGCCCTGCATGTCCGCCAGGCGGACGAGTCGGTCTGTCTAGGCCCCGGCCCGGCGTCGCAGACCTACCTCGATGCCGACCGGATCCTGCGAATCGCCAGGGCGCAAGGCGCCGACGGCATCCACCCAGGCTACGGCTTTCTCTCGGAACGTGCCGAATTCGCCGAGGCCTGCGCCGGGGCGGGCATTGCCTTCATCGGCCCCACGCCGGCACAGATGCGCGACTTCGGACTCAAGCATACGGCCCGGCGACTGGCTGCCGAGGCCGGCGTACCGATGCTGCCGGGCAGCGGCCTGCTGGCCGATGTCGACGAGGCCCTGCACGAGGCCGAGCGGATCGGCTACCCGGTCATGCTCAAGAGCACCGCCGGCGGTGGCGGCATCGGGATGCGCCTGTGCCCGGATGCCGACGGACTGCGGACGGCGTTCGACTCGGTCAGACGACTTTCACAAGGCAACTTTTCCGACGGCGGCCTGTTTCTCGAAAAGTTCGTGCGCCATGCCCGTCATATCGAGGTGCAATTGTTCGGTGACGGCGCCGGCGAGGTGATCGCGCTGGGCGAACGGGACTGCTCCGTGCAGCGCCGCAACCAGAAGGCGGTGGAGGAAACCCCGGCCCCCGCCCTGGACGACCCGGCGCGGCTTGCCCTGCAGCGGTCGGCGGAGGCGCTGGGACGACGCGTGAACTACCAGTCGGCCGGGACCGTGGAATTCATTCTCGATGCCGACACCGGGGCCTTTTATTTTCTGGAGGTCAATACCCGCCTGCAGGTCGAGCACGGTGTCACCGAGGAGGTCACCGGAATCGACCTGGTCGAGTGGATGGTTCGACTGGCCGGAAATGACCTGCCGCCCCTCGATGAGCTGCGCCCCGGTGCGCCGTCCGGGCATTCCATCCAGGTCCGGCTCTACGCCGAGGACCCGGGCAAGGACTTCCAGCCGGCCACGGGCCTGATTACCGAGCTGGCTTTCCCGGATGATATCCGCGTGGAAACCTGGGTCGAACGAGGCACCGAGATCTCCCCGCTCTACGACCCGATGATCGCCAAGCTGATCGTCCACGCGCCCGACCGGACTCAGGCCCTGGAGCGCCTGGCGACCGCCCTCGACCAGACCGCGCTGCACGGGCTGGAAACCAACCTGCTGTATCTCAGGCAGATCGTTGCGGATGCACGCTTCCAGGCCGGGCGCCATACCACCGGCTATCTGGCGACCCTGCCCTACCATGCGGCGACCATCGAGGTGCGCGCCCCCGGCACCCAGACCACGGTCCAGGACTATCCGGGGCGCACGGGCTTCTGGCCGGTCGGCGTCCCGCCCTCGGGCCCCATGGACAGCCGCTCGTTCCGGCTGGCCAACCGCATCGTGGGCAACCCGGAACAGGCTGCCGGACTGGAAATCACGGTCAGCGGCCCGGAGCTGCTGTTCCACACCGACACCACCATCGCCCTGACCGGCGCCACCATGCCGGCCACGCTGGACGGGGCGCCGGTGCCCTTCTGGCAGCCGAGGACGGTACGCCGCGGCCAGGTCCTGAAGATCGGCGCCGCCGAGGGGCCTGGCGCCCGGGCCTATCTGGCCGTGCGGGGCGGCATCGACGTCCCCGAGCACATGGGCAGCCGCTCGACGTTCACCCTCGGACAGTTCGGTGGTCACGGCGGGCGGATACTGTGGCCCGGGGACGTCCTGCACCTCGGGACGCTCGCTGGCGGAACACCGAAAATCCTGCCCGTCGAGGCGATTCCGGCGTTCGCAGACCACTGGACGCTGCATGCGGTCTACGGGCCGCACGGCGCGCCGGACTTTTTCACGGACGAGGATATCCGGACCTTCTTCGAGACCGACTGGCAGGTCCACTACAACTCCAGTCGAACCGGCGTGCGACTGATCGGCCCCCGACCGGCCTGGGCACGGACGGATGGCGGCGAGGCGGGCCTGCATCCCTCCAATATCCACGACAACGCCTATGCGATCGGCACGGTCGATTTCACCGGAGACATGCCGGTGATCCTGGGACCGGACGGCCCGAGTCTTGGCGGGTTCGTGTGCCCGGCGACCGTGATCCGTGCCGACCTCTGGAAACTCGGCCAGTTGCGCCCGGGAGATCGCGTCCGCTTCCTGCCCGTATCCCTGGCCGAAGCCAACCGGCTGTCTCGGGCGCTGGACGAGTCCATCGACGCGATGATGCCGATGGCGACCCGCCCCGAGGACACGCCCGAGGGCACGACCCCGGGTACGCCCTGCCTTGTGCCCGAGCGCCCCCGGGGCGCCGAGCCGGAGGTGGAAGTCACCTACCGGGTCGCCGGTGACCGGTATCTCTTGGTCGAGTACGGGCCGATCGTCCTGGATCTGGCACTGCGATTTCGGGTCCAGGCCCTGCTCGAATGGCTGGAAGCGCAGAACGTGCCCGGCATCCTGGAGCTGACGCCCGGCGTGCGCAGCCTGCAGGTGCACTACGAGCCGCGTCGTCTGCCCACCGAACGGCTGGTCGGTCTGCTCGAGGAGGCACAGGGCGAGCTGCGGGATCTCGAGGACGCCGAGCTGCCCTCGCGGATCATCCACCTGCCGCTGGCCTGGGACGACAGCCAGACCCGCCTGGCCACCGAGAAATACACGCAGTCGGTGCGCCCGGATGCCCCCTGGTGCCCGCGCAACATCGAGTTCATCCGCCGGATCAACGGACTCGACAGCGAGGAGGAGGTCAAGCGCATCGTGTACGACGCCTCCTACCTGGTGATGGGCCTCGGAGACGTCTACCTGAGCGCGCCGCTGGCCACGCCCGTCGACCCCCGACACCGACTGGTCACCACCAAGTACAACCCGGCGCGGACCTGGACCCCGGAAAATGCCGTCGGCATCGGCGGCTCCTACATGTGCATCTACGGCATGGAAGGCCCCGGGGGCTACCAGTTCGTCGGGCGGACCCTGCAGATCTGGAACCGCTACAGGCAGACGCCCGAGTTCGCGCAGCCCTGGCTGCTGCGCTTCTTCGACCAGATCCGCTTCTACGAGGTCAGCGAGGAAGAGCTGCTTGAGATGCGCGACGCCTTCCCCCATGGCGGGCTGCGCCTGGACATCGAGGACACCACTTTCTCCCTGGGGCGCTACCGAAGATTTCTGGAGGAAAACGCAGCCGGGATCGACGCGTTCAAAGCCCGCCAGCAGGCGGCGTTCGAGGCCGAGCGCCAGCGATGGATCGAAACCGGGCAGGCCAACTACGAAGCCGACTCCGAACCCGTGGACACCGGGATCGACACGCTGGACCTGGCCGACGGCCAGACCGCCATCAGCGAGCATGTCCACGGCGTCGTCTGGAAGCTCGAAGTCGCAGAAGGCGAACAGGTCACCGAGGGCCAGACCCTGCTGATCCTCGAGTCCATGAAAATGGAGCTCCGCGTCACCGCCCCGGGCAATGGCCGGGTCGAGAAGATCCTCTGCGAGGCCGGAGAACAGGTCCATCCGGGCAAGACGCTCCTGGTACTCGGGCCTTAGGGCGGCCCCGATCGACCCCGGCGTGCCCGATCGAATCCCTCCAGGACCCGGCCGGGCTTTTCCCGCAGGAACGCGGGAACCGGCCCTCAGCGGCGCGCCGTGTCGTCGCGCAGACCCAGCTTGTCAAGACGGTAGCGGAACTGCCGGGGGGTCATGCCAAGCAGCATGGCGGCGCGGGTCTTGTTGCCGCCACTCTGGCGCAGGGCATCAAGCAGGTCTTCTGCCTCGTCCTCCCGAACCCAGGCATACCCGCGCAGAAGGCCCGGGGCACCGCCAACAGGGTCATCGAATCGACCGCGGTTGCCCGGCGCGCGCCCGGTCCGGTCGGAAACGCGACGGGTTCCGGCCTCAAGGTGGTCCTCGACATGGGACTCATGCCCCAGGATGACCTCGATATCCTGCTGCGTGATCCGGCGATCACGAGCCACGAGCACGGCACGCTTGACCACGTTTTCCAGCTGACGGATGTTGCCCGGCCAGTTGTAGGCCTCCAGCCGCTCCACCACGCCCGGCGCAAACAGCGTATCGCGCCCGTAGTCCCGACCGGCCTCCTGCAGGAAGTGTCGCGCGAGTCGGGCCACATCACCGGCGCGATCGCGCAGAGGCGGCAGGTGAATGGGAAAAACATTCAGCCGGTAGAACAGGTCGATCCGAAACCGCCCCTCGTTGACCGCGTTTTGCAGGTTCTTGTGGGTTGCCGCGATGATCCGGACATCCACGGCTATTTCGCGGGTGCCCCCGACCCGGTGGATATAGTGCTTTTCAAGCACATGAAGCAGCTTCGATTGCAGCTCCAGCGCCAGGTCGCCAATCTCGTCCAGAAACAGCGTACCTCCGCTGGCCAGTTCCACCACGCCCTTCTTGGTGGCCACGGCGCCGGTGAATGCCCCGCGCTCGTGACCGAACAGTTCCGACTCCAGCAGCTGCTCGGGGATCGCGGCGCAGTTGATGGCCATGAAGGGCCCTTCGCGCCGATCACTGGTTTCGTGCACCATGCGGGCGAACTTCTCCTTGCCGGTTCCGGACTCCCCGGTCAGCAGCACGGTCGCATGGGTCGGCGCGACATGCAGAGCCTGGCGCAGCGCGTGCTTGAGCGCGGGGCTCTCGCCCAGGATGCCGTGCGGCGCCTCCATCTGCTGCTCCAGGGCCTGCTTCAAGGCGCGATTTTCCTCTGTCAGCATCGCGGTGCGTTCCCCGATCAGTCGCGTGACGCGGAGAATCTGGCTCACGAAGGCCGCCATGACGCGCAGGAGCACCAGGTCCCGACTGAAGGGGCGCCTGCGGCGCCGAAGGCGGTGGGCCCCCAGAACGCCGATGACCGTCTTCTCCTCCAGGATGGGCACCGCCACGTAGGCGACGGTCTCGGGCGGCAGGGTGGAGCGGTCGACCGCCCGCTGAAGGTACATCGGCTCGTCGTCGATATCCTGCACGACCACGATCTGGCCCGTGCTCATTACCCGCCCGGTGAGCCCCTCGCCGCTTGCATAGACCCCCCGATGCTTCTCGTCATCCGTCAACCCGTAGGCGTGGACGATGCGAATATGCCTGCCGTCGGGATCGGGCAGCAGGACCCGCCCGCGATTCAGGCCCACCATCTGGGACATCAGGCGCAGCAGGCCGCCAATCGCCATCTGCGGATGGTCGACCTCGGCCAGCAGCTTGGCCGCCTCGTGGATGACCAGCAGGTCCGCCTCGCCGGTGTCGTCCTCGGTGACCAGATGTTCCGGAAGCGGTTCCGGGTTCGGTGAGTGGTGCATCTGCAATCCCCTTGGCCATGGCTTGCGGTCGATGAAGGGCGGTCTGCATGAATGCCCTGCCACGCCCCCGGCGCAAACCAGGCACAAGTCAGTCCATCGCGCCGTGCGGGCCGGGCCGTGACCTGCCCCTGCGTTGCTGCCCGAAGCCAAGGAGGACTTCGGGCAGGGTTTCCCGAAGCAACAACCGCGCCCAAAAGGACAAAGTCCACAATGTCGGTCATTGCGCAAGCCCGAACCGGCCGCGCCGGCACCAAATGTGCGCAGCCACTCGCCTGAGCGCACCGAGTCAGTGCCCGAGAACCACCAAACCGGCCAAGTCCCGGCCTGTCACCGCAAACCACTTCCGTTCGGTGGGCCATGGCACAAAGCCTGCAAAGAACGGCAGGCCAAAGAAACCGGGCGAGCCGGTGCGCTGTGCCAGCAACCGGACCGCCCCCTTCGACATGTTGACCAGGAGCCATGCCATGTCCGCATTCCAGAACCCCTATGACCCGAGGCTCAAGCTTTCCGGTGGCTGCAGCTGCGGCAAGCACCACAGTCAGGCCGAGCATGATGCGGCGACCGCGGCGGACCCGCAACCGCGCGACGAGGAGGCGGCGCTGAACCGGGCGGTCGAGTCTGCAGTCGTCCGCTCGCTCTTTCCCCATGACCAGACCCGACGCAACTTCCTGCGCGCCGTCGGCGTCGGTACCGCGATGGCGGCCATATCGAGCTTCTTCCCGATGGCGGCGGCCCGGGCGGTGGCCGCCGACCCGGTCGGCCCGCTGGAGAAGAAGAAGCTCAAGATCGGCTTCATTCCCATCACCTGCGCCACCCCGATCATCATGGCGCACCCGATGGGGTTCTACGAGCGCGAAGGCCTGGACGTGGAAGTGATCAAGACCGCCGGCTGGGCGCTGATCCGTGACAACGTCAACAACAATATCCTCGATGCCTCCCACATGCTTTCACCGATGCCGATTGCCGCCACGCTGGGGCTGGGCTCGCGAAAGAATGAAACCTATGTCTCGACCATTCAGAACATCAATGGTCAGGCGATCACCATGCACATCAAGCACAAGGACAACCGGGACCCGCGCAACTGGAAGGGCATGACCTTCGGGATTCCCTTTGACCACTCGATGCACAACCTGCTGCTGCGCTATTACCTGGCGGAGCACGGCGTGGACCCCGACAAGGACGTCCAGCTGAACGTGATCGCCCCGCCGGAGATGGTCGCCAACCTGCGCGCCGGCAATATCGACGGCTTCCTCGGCCCCGAGCCCTTCAACCAGCGGGCGGTGTTCGAGGGCGCAGGCTTCATTCACGTGCTGTCCAAGGATCTCTGGGACGGTCACCCCTGCTGCGCCTTCGGAGCGACCCGCAAGTTCGTCGAAGAGAATCCCAACACCTACGCGGCACTGTTCCGCGCCATTGCCAGTGCCACCGTTTACGCGCACAAGCCGGAAAACCGGGCGGAGATCATCGACGCCATCGCGCCGGCGAACTACCTCAACCAGCCCGTGCCGGTGCTCCAGCAGGTGATGACCGGACGCTATGCCGACGGGCTGGGCAATATCGTGGATGTCCCGGGGCGGGCAGATTTCGACCCCTTCCCCTGGGAGTCGATGGGCGTGTGGATCCTCACCCAGATGAAGCGCTGGGGTTACATCGAGGACGAAGTCGACTATCCACAGATCGCCGAGCAGATATTCCTGGCTACCGATGCGCGCCGCCGCCTGGAGGAAATGGGGCTGCCGGCACCGGAAACGAACAGCACCAGGCACGTGATCATGGGCAAGGAATTCGATCCGGCCCGGCCTCGGGAATATCTCGAATCTTTCGAGATTCGCAGGAGTTGAGCCATGAGTTCTTCACTGACCCTTCGCGCCTATCTGGTCTCGGGGATCATCTTCCTGGTGTTCCTCGGGATCTGGTGGGGTGCCACCCTCCCGAAGGCGGTGGATCTGGGGGACATGGACCCCGAGTATGCCGCCATGATGGGGATGTCCACCGTCCAGACCTCCGACATGCCCACGCCGGCCGACATGGGGGAAACCATCTGGGGCCATCTGAGCGATCCGTTTTATGACAACGGCCCCAATGACAAGGGCATCGGCATCCAGCTGGCCTACTCGCTGGCCCGGGTGCTGGCCGGCTTCGCGCTCGCGGCCCTGGTCGCCATCCCGCTCGGATTCCTGATCGGGATGTCCCCGCTGATGCACAAGGCGCTGGACCCCTATATCCAGATCATGAAGCCGATCTCGCCGCTGGCCTGGATGCCGCTGGCGCTGTACATCATCAAGGACGCCTCGATCTCGTCGATCTTCGTGATCTTCATCTGCTCGATATGGCCCATGATGGTCAACACCGCCTACGGCGTGGCGTCGGTCCGGCGGGACTGGCTGAATGTCGCGCGCACGCTCGAGGTGGGGGCGCTGCGCAAGGCGTTCCTGGTGATTCTGCCGGCGGCGGCGCCGACCATCCTCACGGGCATGCGAATCTCGATGGGCATCGCCTGGCTGGTGATCGTGGCGGCGGAAATGCTGGTCGGCGGCACCGGCATCGGCTACTTCGTCTGGAACGAGTGGAACAATCTCAACCTGGCCAACGTGATCTTCGCCATTCTGATGATCGGGGCGGTCGGCATGTTGCTGGACATGATGTTCGGCTGGCTCGGCCGCGTGGTCGCCTACCAGGAGTAAACGACATGAAACCGAAGAACATCCTTTCCCTGACAACCGTCCCGGACAGCGACCTGGAACCCAAGACGCCCATGAACAAGGCCTACCTGAAAGTCGAGAACCTGAGCAAGATCTACCCCGGCGCAGCCGGGGGCGAGTCGGTCACCGTCTTCGAAAACATCCACTTCGAAATCCACAAGGGCGAATTCATCTGCATTATCGGGCACTCCGGCTGCGGCAAGTCGACGATTCTCAACGTCCTCGCAGGACTGGAGCAGCCCACCGAAGGCAACCTGATCATGGACGAGAAGGAAGTGGCCGGCCCGTCGCTGGACCGGGGCGTGGTCTTTCAGAGCCACGCGCTGATGCCCTGGCTGACCGTGCTCAGGAACGTCGCCTTCGCGGTCAAGTCCCGCTGGCCGAGGTGGAACGACGAGAAAGTGCAGGCGCATTCTCTCAAGTACATCGAGATGGTCGGCCTTGGCCATGCGGCGAACAAGAAGCCGCACCAGCTGTCCGGCGGGATGAAGCAGCGGGTCGGCATAGCACGGGCCTTCGCCATTGAACCGAAGATGCTGCTGATGGACGAACCCTTCGGCGCCCTGGATGCCCTGACACGCGGCGTGATCCAGGACGAACTGGTCAAGATTTGCGACCAGACGCACCAGACGGTGTTCATGATCACCCACGACGTGGACGAGGCGATGCTGCTGGCGGACAAGATCTTCCTGATGTCCAACGGACCGCGGGCACGGATCGCCGAGATCGTCGAGAACCCGCTGCCGCGCCCGCGCAACCGGCAGGACATTCACCACGACCCCAATTACTACGCCATGCGCAACCACCTGGTGGACTTTCTGGTCAGTCGCTCCAAGAAAATCGCCGAGGGAGAAATCCCCGAAGACTACAACCCGCTTGCGCCGCCGGTGGTGCGGCCGCTGGCCGACGCCGCCTGAGGCGTCCAGCAGCCCCGGAAACCGCGGTGCAGCTTCGGCGCGCGCGCACCGGCTGCCGACGCACAAAACCCGCCGCCGGGTTGCTCCGGCGGCGGGTTTTTTTGCCTTGACTGCCCTGCAAGAGACAAACCGCAGGCTGCGTATCCTCGCGGACTGACTCGCTCTGCCTCCTTAATCCGGTGAGCGCCTGTCCTGCACCCCGGGCAATCGCACCGGGTGGCAGCGCCGACCGCGTGAATCAAACCGGCCGGCGGCACCCGGCACCGGTTCGTCGGTCTGGCTACACGCCCCGGAAGCACGCCGTGAGCAGGCGCCCCGCGCTCCTCGAATACACGCTGCGATGAACCAGGAAAAAGCCCCGCCTGAAGCGGGGCCTGGCATGTCCTGTCAGGTCGGGGCCGGGCACCGTACCAGGGGAGGCTCTGCATTCGCGCTACAGATTCCCGGGCCACTGGCCCGGGCACTCCCCGGCGCTTACCAGGACTTGTAGGGCAGGAACTTGCCGTTCATGGTGATCACCACGCGATCGCCCGCCGGATTCTCATCCCGGCGGATATCCATGGAGAAATCGATGGCGCTCATGATCCCATCTCCGAATTCCTCATGAATGACCTCCTTGATGGTGGGCCCGTAGACGCCAACGATCTCGTAAAGCCGGTAGATCAGGGGATCGGTCGGAACCACCTGGTCCCAGGTCTTGGACGGACAGGCCATCAGCGCGGCGACAGCCTCGTCGGGCAAGCCGAGCTTCTCGACCAGGGCCTTTGCCGGCTCCTCCTTCAGCGAGTTCATGCCGAGGCAGGCCGACGTCACGAACACCGCAGAGAGCCCGACGGCCTCCGCGATCTCGGCCCACCCGAGGGCCAGCTCTTCCTTCTTCTCCAGAATCATCCGGGTGAGTGTTTCCTTGGTCATCATGGCGTAATCCTCGTGTTTGGATCGGTTTTGGGAAAAGGCGACACACGCCTTCCCCTTTCCGGTTACAAGAAGCCTGCCAACCCGCGCGCGACCGTTCGCCCGGCCAGTGCGCAAGACATCAACCCGGTACCGGTCCCGTCCGACTGACCACGACTGCCCGGAACAGCCTGCAGCGACGCCCCGATGCGCCATTGCGCAAGCCGGCCAATCTCGGGAGGCGCCCGGGCGCGAACGTGCGGCAACCGAAACCCGCCGGCCCGGGCATTGCGACGCGAGCCCACAAACGGCTTCGTACCGCGTCCTCCGAAAGTGTGTCGGGATGCGCTTTCTCACCGCCATCCGGCACACCCTCCCCGGCCTCGCTTCAGCGCCCATCCAGGCCGGACCAAGGCCGGGGTACCTGGCAGCCGAAACCGCAGCAAGACAGGAAAAACCGACAATGTCGGCCATTCGCGGACAATGTCGACCCGCCGGCGCACCAGCTTGGCACACGAGAACCCTGGAATGGCGCCAGCGTTGCGTTTTCTGCATTTGGCACGTCCCCTGCAAATGTCCTGGTGGTCGACAAGCGACCCCATCACTCAACCGGAGACGAACCATGACTACCGAAGCACCTCTTGCTCCTTCCTGTGTACGCCAGGCCCTTCGCGCCATCGACAAGGATGGTCTTGCGGCCCTTTCCGAAAAAGGCAAGGCCAACCCGACTGCGGTGGTGACCCTCAAGGCCAAAACCGTCTGCGAGGGACAGTTTCGCAACCTGACCTACATCCGCAGTCTGGACCCGGTCATCGTGGACGAGCCGCCGCACCTGCTCGGCGAGGACACCGCACCGAACCCCTCCGAGGCGCTCATGGCTGCGCTCGGCGCCTGCCTGTCGGTCGGTGTGCACGCCAATGCCACGGCCCGGGGCGTGACCCTGAGCAAGCTGGAGATTCACATCGAGGGGGACATCAACGTCACGGCGGTCTGGGGGACCGGAGATCTGGACGAGTCCAAGCCGCTCGGCTTTTCCGCCATCCGCTGCCACTTCGACGTGGAAAGCCCCGACCTCGATCGCGACCAGCTGGATGAGCTCATCCAGCATGCCAAGAAGTGGTCGCCCGTGGCGAATACGCTGATGCGGCCGGTTTCTCTCGACTGCATGCTGACCTGAAACGGACCGAAAAGGACTGCGAATGCGCGCCGGAGAACAGTCCAGCCAAAAGGGACCTCCGGCGGTAGTCGCAATCCACCCGGCTTAGCCACTGCCCCACCAGACCACGGGGCAGCCCCTTGAACATGGGAGAAACGCCATGCTGATCGAACAGAAAGAAACCATCGCCGCGCAGGCACCGCCGGTGACCCAGGAGCCGGACCTGGCCAATGCCGTCCAGGATGTCATCCGCGACGTGCTCAAGCCGGTCACCAAGAAAATCGACCTCGAGGGCTACTACCCGGTCGAGGTTTTGCGCGCCCTCGGCGAAGCGGGCGCCTTCCGCCAGCACCTGGGCTCGCAGAACGGCAAGGGTGAACCGGACATCAACGCCGCCTTGCTGGCCATGGACCTGGTCTCGCGCGAGTGCATGTCCACCGGCTTCATGGTCTGGGCCCAGGACGTGCTGGGCTGGTACATCGAGCTCTCGGAAAACGACTATCTCAAGCAGGAAATCCTGCCCCGGGTCGCCAGTGGCGAGATTCTCGGCGGCACGGCGCTCTCCAACCCCATGAAGTACTTTTCGGGCATCGAGCCGCTGCACTTGTCCGCGACCGAGGACGAGGAGGGCTTTCTGGTCAGCGGCACGCTGCCGTGGGTCTCGAACCTCGGGCCCGACCACTGGTTCGGGGCGATCTTCCACGTCGAGGGTGAAAACCCCCGCGACGTCATGGCGCTGGTGCCCTGCGACTCCGAGCACCTCGAACTCAAGCAACTGGCCAAGTTCACCGGCATGGAAGGCACCGGCACCTACGCCTTGCACTTTGACCAGGTGCGCGTGCCACGCCGACATGTCGTGGGCGATCCGATCAAGCCCTACCTGCATCGCATGAAAGCGGGCTTCATCCTCATGCAGACCGGCATGGCGACCGGCGTGATCGACAGCTGCATCACGCTGTGCGAGCAGGCGGCCCTCCGACTCGACCATGTCAACTGCTATCTCGACGACCAGCCCGACGAGATGCGCGAGGAACTCGGGGATGTCCGCGAAACCATCGAAATGCTCGCGCAGACCCCCTTCGAATCCGACCCGGGCTATTTGCGCGCCGTACTGGAAGCGCGCCTGCTCGGCTCCGAAAGCGTCCTGAAAGCCGCCAACGCTGCAATGCTCCACACGGGCGCGGCCGG
>JBKHDT010000003.1:0-74457 GCA_046541195.1 Halothiobacillaceae bacterium
CGGCTGGGTCCACCTGGCCGCCAACATGGCCGGGCTGCTTGTCTGGACGGCCCTCGCCGGGTCCATGGAAACCGCCCGGACGTTCGTGACCGGCCTGCTGGTCACCGGGTTGGCCGTGACGCTTGGCCTGCTGCTCTTCAACCCCGGAGTCGGCTGGTATGTCGGCTTTTCCGGCATCCTGCATGGCCTGTTCGCCATGAGCGCCATGCGCCTGCTGTTTCGGCGCGAATGGCTGGCGGGCCTGTCGCTGGTCGCCGCGCTGGTGTTCAAGTTGCTCTGGGAACAGCAAAATGGCGCCCTGGGCACCGAGCAGCTGATCGGGGCGCCCGTGCTGGTGGATGCCCATCTCTACGGGGTGGTTGCGGGGGCTGCCTGTGCCCTGGTGCTTGCCTTGTTCTGGGGGCGGCGATAAAGCCCTTGTGGGGACATCAGGCCAAACTGCCCAAAGCCCTGGAAGTCTCTGCATGAAGCCTTCCACGGCCTTGTGGAGTGGTGCCGGCGGTAACGGCGGCTGGCGAGCGGCGCGTTCACGCATGCGCGGGCCGGTACATGTTCGGCGCCCGCCATTCAACTGAGCGGCTTGCCCTGCGGGTGCGTCGAAGGGCCGGGACGCGGTTTTAAGGCACCCATCCCCCAATCGGGAATCCGAAAGCATCCGGGCGCAGATTTCTTTGCGGCCCGGCAGCCGGAACAGCGTATCCTTCCCTCAATCTTGAACAGGCTGACAAGGTGATCGGATGAATCCTGAGCGTGGATTGGTGGTGATTTTCATAATGGCGGTCACCCTGCTGGTGATTCCCGGCTGCGGTCCGGTATACCAGACCGAATATCGTTACAGCCCGCCTGCGGACAGCGAGAGCAAACGCTGCATCACCGAGTGCGCCCGGATTCGGGAGATGTGCCGCGCCACGGCCGAGGCCCGGGCCGCGAAGGAGCAGGCGGCCTGCCAGCAGAATGCCAGCATTCGTTACGCCGCCTGTCTTGCCACGGCAAGTGACGATGCCGCGCGTCAGAAATGCAGCCTGAACACCTACTGTGACCGGGACGCGGACACCGCTCCATGCGACGCGGATTACCGCCAGTGCTACCAGACCTGCGGCGGCACGGTCGAAGCCTATCAGGTTTGCGTCTTCGGGTGCTGAAGGCCCCCGGTGACCGGCGAGGGGGCGATGCCTTCAGGCTCGGCCGCGCGGGCCGTGAAGGGTGACTGAAGCGCCCGGCGGCCTGGCTGCGGCCTTCCGGGGCGGGGCTGCCGGCCCGCACGAGCCGGCTGTTGCCCCGGCCTTTGTTCTGGGCTCTGTCCGACCGCGTCAGCCGGTGCGCCGGCCGCCCGAAAGATCCAGGAAGTTTTTCAGCATGCGGTGACCATGCTCGGTCAGAATCGACTCGGGGTGGAACTGGACGCCTTCGATCACGTACTCGCGGTGACGCAGGCCCATGATCTCGTCGGTTTCGCTGGATTCCAAACACGTCCAGGCGGTCATTTCCAGGCAGTCGGGCAGGGTGTCGCGTTCGACGACCAGCGAGTGATACCGGGTGGCCTCGAAAGGACTGGGCAACCCGTCGAATACGCCCACGCCGAGGTGGTGAATGGGCGAGGTCTTCCCGTGCATGACCTGGCGTGCATGGATCACCCGGCCGCCAAAGACCTGTCCGATCGCCTGGTGCCCGAGGCAGACGCCGAAAATCGGTTTCCTGCCGGCAAAGTGGCGAATCACCTCCAGGGAAATCCCCGCCTCGTTGGGCGAGCAGGGTCCTGGGGAAATCATGATGTGATCCGGGTCCAGGGCCTCGATCTCGGCAATGCCGATCCGGTCGTTGCGCTCGACCCGAACCTCCGTGCCCAGTTCGCCCAGGTACTGCACCAGGTTGAACGTGAACGAGTCGTAATTGTCGATCATCAGCAGCATGCTTCAGGCTCCCGGGGGTTCGAGGCCGGACTCGGCGAGGGCGACCGCGCGGAAAATGGCGCGGCCCTTGTTCAGGGTTTCCTGCCATTCGTTCTCGGGCACGGAGTCATAGACGATGCCGGCACCGGCCTGGATATGCAGCTGACCATCCTTGATCACCGCCGTGCGGATCGCGATGGCGGTGTCCATGTTGCCGTTCCAGGCCCAGTATCCGACCGCGCCGGCGTAGACGCCGCGCTTGACCGGCTCGAGCTCGTCGATGATTTCCATGGCACGCACCTTGGGGGCGCCGGAGACCGTGCCGGCCGGGAAGGTCGCCCGGAGGACGTCCATGGCGGTCAGGTCGGGAAGCAGCTCGCCGGTCACGTTGGAAACGATGTGCATCACGTGCGAGTAGCGCTCGATGACCATCTTGTCGGTCAGCGTCACGGTCCCGGTGCGCGCGACACGTCCGGCATCGTTGCGCCCCAGGTCGATCAGCATCAGGTGTTCGGCCCGTTCCTTGGGATCTGCCAGCAGCTCGGCTTCCAGGGCTCGGTCTTCCGCTTCGGTCCGACCGCGGGGGCGGGTGCCGGCAATCGGTCGGACCGTGACCAGGCCGTCCTCGAGGCGCACGAGGATCTCCGGGGACGAGCCGACCACCTGGAAGTCACCAAGGTCCAGGAAGAACAGATACGGCGACGGGTTGAGGCTGCGAAGCGCCCGGTACAGGTCAATCGGAGCGGCCGAGTAGGGGACGCTCATGCGCTGGGAGAGCACGACCTGCATGACGTCACCGTCCACGATGTACTGGCGGGTCTTTGCCACGGCTTCCTTGAACCCGTGCTCGGTGAAGCCGGAGACGAAATCGCTCTCGGTCACGGTCCGGCGGGTGGTGGACGCCGTGGTGACGGGGGTGGCTGCCCGCAGGTCGCGGACCAGCACGTCGAGCCGCGTATTCGCGCGCGCCAGCGCGTCGGGGTCGGCCGGGTCGATCATGACCACCGCGAGCATCCGGCCACGCAGGTTGTCGAAAACCAGCACTTCGTCGGCAACCAGCAGCAGGATGTCCGGTGCGCCGAGGGCGTCGGGCTTGTCGATGTCGGCGAGCCGGGGCTCGATGTAGCGGATGGTGTCGTAGCCGAAATAGCCGACCAGTCCACCGTGAAAGCGGGGCATCCCCTCCGGTTCAAACACGCGATAGCGCGCCTTGAACGCCTCGATGAAAGCCAGCGGGTCCTGTACCTGCTCGGTCTCGATGATCTGACCGTCCGACTCGATCTCCACGCGGTGACCCCGCACGCGCAGCAGCGTTCTGCAGGGCAGGCCGATGATGGAATAGCGTCCCCACTTCTCGCCGCCCTGAACGGACTCGAAAAGAAAGGAGTGCGGGCCGGCGGCCAGCTTGAGATAGGCGGAAAGCGGAGTATCGAGATCCGCCGGGACATCGCGGGTCACCGGGACCCGGTTGTAACCGGCGGCAGCGAGCGCGGTCAGGCGTTCGGGGGTCATGGCGAAATCCTTGCTGCGAAACGAATCGGGCGGGTGGCCCGGAGGACGGTTTCAGTCGGCGGGTCGTTCGCGGCGCCATCGCCTGCCGGGCTGGTCGGGGTGCAGCGGCCTGTTCATGGCTTTTCAACCAGCTTGGGCAGTTCGGTCAGGCTGTCGATCACGGCATCCGGACCGTAGTCCCGGATGTCCTCGCCGTGATTGTACCCATAGCTCATGCAGATCACGGAAAAGCCGGCTGCCCGGGCGGCCTTCACGTCGGAGCGTGAGTCCCCGATCATCAGGCAGCGGCGGGGATCGACGCGAAACCAGCCGGCCGCGTAGAAGAGCGGGCCCGGATCGGGCTTCTTGACCGGCAGGGTATCGCCGCTGACCACGACCTCGAAGCGGTCAAGCAGCCCCTTGTCGGCGAGCAGCGGCATGGTGAACGCCTCGGCCTTGTTGGTGACGCAGCCGATGCGGTACCCGGCATTCTGCACGTAATCGAGTCCCTCGGTGACGCCGGGGTAGACCACCGAGCGCCCCGAGGTGTTCTCGGCGTAGTGGCGGCGGAAAAGGGGCAGGGCTTCGTCCCGAAGCTTCGGGTCCGGCTGACCGTCGAGATCGTTCGTCAGGGCCCGCTCGACCAGTCGTTCGACTCCGTTGCCGACCCAGGTGCGCACGGCGGCCTCGCTGCGCGTCGGCAGACCGAGGTCCGCCATCATGGCATTCACGCAAAAATGCAGGTCGGGCACGCTGTCAATCAGCGTGCCGTCCAGGTCGAACAGGATCATGCCCGGGGTCATTGCCGACGTGCTCCCCTTGCTGCCGATCGCATCAGCGGCCAACCTGGGCCAGCTCGTCCCGCATTGCCTTGACGATGCTGTCGTACCGGTTGGGGTCGCTGTCACTGCCCTTGCCGAAGATGCCCGAGCCGGAGACGAAGGTGTCCACGCCGGCTTGCGCGACCTCGCGGATGTTGTCGACCTTCACGCCGCCATCGATTTCCAGTCGCACGTCCAGCCCCCTGTCGTCGATCATCTGGCGCACGGCCCGGGCCTTGTCCAGGACGTAGGGGATGAAGGACTGACCACCGAAGCCGGGGTTGACGGACATCAGCAGCACCATGTCGATGGAGTCCAGCGTGTACTCGAGCACGTCCAGCGGGGTGGCCGGGTTGAACACCAGCCCCGGCTTGCAGCCGGCATTGCGAATCAGCTGGATGGTGCGGTCGATGTGCTCGGACGCTTCCGGGTGAAAGGTGATGTAGTCCGCTCCGGCCTGCGCGAAGTCGGGGATGATGCGATCCACCGGCTTGACCATCAGATGCACGTCGATGGTTGCGGTGACGCCGTGCTTGCGCAGCGCCTCGCAGACCAGCGGGCCGATGGTCAGGTTGGGGACGTAATGGTTGTCCATGACATCGAAGTGGACCCAGTCCGCGCCGGACGCGAGTACCTTGTCGACTTCCTCGCCAAGCTTCGCGAAGTTGGCGGACAGGATGGACGGGGCGATCTTGAAATCGGCCATTGGAGACTCCTACAAGGATGTTGACTGTCTGGGGCCGGCATGAATGAATGCAGGCTTGCCGGGATGGGGCATCCGGTGCCCCGTATCGATCCGCGATCGACGTCCGCTGCCCCGCCTGGTCTTGCCACAATCCGCGCGACCGGTGTGCCTCGGATTGGTGTGCCGCTGAATCGCACTGCACGGCACGTGCACGGCTTGCCGGCTGCGAACGGCAGGGCTCGGCAATTGCGAGATGGCCGACCGCGCCGGCGCATGATGCAGGGGCGGTCAGCCTGTCGCAAACGAAAACCGGCTAGCGAATTTACCTTATTTGGCACAACTTTACACCTGCTTGTCACCGGGTTGGCCGGGCCGTGGAAGGTTCAACCGGGTGCCATGAACTGCCGGCAGGGCTGCTGGGTGACGCGCGCGGACGGCGCATCAAGTTGCAATGCTGTCAGACAGCCGCCCCAGAGACAGCCCTGGTCGATGCCCCAGGTGTGGTTGCGTGCCTTCGCCGGTCCGAGAGTGGACCAGTGACCGAAGACGATGCGTTCTCCTTCGCTGCGCCGGCGCGGAAAGTTGAACCAGGGAATCAGCCCGGCTTCGGCAGCCTGGTCGGGCGCGCTCTTGGCATCCAGCGCCATGGCGCCGTCTTTGCGGCAGTAGCGCATCCGGGTCAGGCCGTTGATCGTGTAGCGCAGGCGGTCAATCCCGGTCAGGGTGGTGGACCAGCGCCTGGGTCTGTCCCCGTACATCTGTTCCAGCAACGCCGCGACGTCCGGGCCGCGGAGCATGGCCTCGGCGTCGCGGGCCTGAGCCTCGGTCGTGTCCAGATCCCATTCGGGCGGGATTCCGGCATGGACGAGGGTCCAGTCCAGGCGCCTGTCCCGATGCAGCAGCGGTCGCCGACGCAGCCAGTCCAGCAGTTCATCGCGGTCCGGGGCTTCGAGAACCGGTTGCAGGGTATCTTTCTTCTTGGGCTTGCGCCCGGTATGGGCGCAGGCCAGCAGGTGCAGGTCGTGGTTGCCCAGCACGGTGACCGCCGAGTCGCCCAGTGCCCGGACGAACCGGAGCGCTTCGAGTGACTGCGGTCCCCGGTTGACCAGGTCGCCCACGAACCAGAGCTGGTCTGTGGCCTGGTCGAAGCAAAGCCGTTCGAGCAGGCGTTCTAGCGGGTCCAGGCAGCCCTGGAGGTCTCCAATGGCGTAGACAGCCATGCTCGTGCTCCCTGCGGTTTCTTGCGGATGTGGATTCGGCCGGACTCCGGCTGGGCGATCTATTCAGTGAAGCGTGCGCAGATCACGGGGCACGATCAGGTCAAACCGGGGAATGGTTACCGTGAAGCGCTCACCCTTTCCGGTGGCAAAGCCGTACTCTCCGTGCATGGCTCCGGCGGGTGTGCGAATCACCGCACCGCTGGTGTACTCGAAGACCCGTCCCGGGGCGAGTCTGGGCTTTTCCCCGACCACGCCCTCTCCGCGGACCTCCTCGACGTGGCCATCCCCGTGGTCGACGAACCAGTGCCGGTCAAGCAGCTGGACCGTGTGGTCCCCCCGATTCCTGATGCGAATCCGGTAGGCGAACACGTGACGGCCGTGGTTCGGCTCGGACTGTTCGGCCAGATAGAACGGCTCGGCAGTCACATCAATGTCACTCATGGCGACCTCACTGGACATCTGCCATGGCCGCCTCGTCCACGAACCAGTCGGCATCGCGCTCGTTCATCAAGCGTCCGGAAGGCAGGGCCTCATCTCCGGCCAGAACACCCTGCAGGGCCGGCGCCTTGTCCTGCCCGGTCACCAGGAAGACGACCGAACGGGCGGCGAGAAACATCGGGAAGGTCATGGTCAGCCGGCTTCCGTGCAGCTTCTCGACCGGGTTGACCACCACCAGCCGGTCGACCTCATCCAGGGCCGGGGTTTCGGGGAACAGCGAGGCAAAGTGCCCGTCGGAACCCATGCCCAGCAGGGCGACATCCAGTTGCGGCACGCGCTGGGACGCCCAGCGCCGCAGTACGCTCTCGTAACGGTCGGCTTCCAGCTGCGGATCATTGCGTTCGCTGGAGATCATCGGAAACAGCTGGTGGTTGGGCAGGCCCAGCCCGGAAAAAAGGCTTTCCTGCGCCATCCGGAAGTTGCTCTCGGGGTGATCCGGCGGGACGATCCGCTCGTCACCGAAGTAGAACTCGACCCGCGACCAGTCGAGGGCGTCACGGTGGGCCTCGACCAGTACACGATACAGCATGCGCGGCGTTCGACCGCCCGCCAGGGCGATTCGGGCGATATCCCGGCTGGCAACGGCCTGTGCGAGGTGCTCGACGAGGTGGCTGGCGCAGGAGCGCGCCGTGTCGTCTGGAGTTGGTGAAACGTGCAGGTCCATGCGCTGGGCTCCCGGCGATAGTTCAGTTGGCTGCGGGGGTGTTGACCCGGCGGGCCATCAGGATGAATTCGTCCAGTGAGACGGTCTCGGGACGACGGCTCGGATCGATGCCGATTTCGGCCATTGTGTCGGCTGGCAGGATTGCTTTCAAGGTGTTGCGCAGGGTCTTGCGACGCTGGCCAAAGGCCGCGCGCACCACCACCGCGAGGTGTCCGTGGGTGACCGGGTCTACCAGCGGACGTGGATGCGGAATCAGCCGCACGATGGCCGAATCGACCTTCGGCGGCGGGTTGAACGCCCCGGGGGGGACCGTGAACAGCGACTCGATCCGGCAGATTACCTGGGCCATGACCGAGAGTCGGCCGTAGTCGCGGCTGCCAGGTTCCGCCGCGAGCCGGTCGACGACCTCCTTTTGCAGCATGAAGGTCATGTCCTGCAGCGAATCGACCTGGCTGAACAGGTGAAACAGCAGCGGCGAGGAGATGTTGTAGGGGAGGTTGCCCACCACGCGCAGCCGTTGACCGCGTGCCGACGACAGGGCGGCCAGATCGAATTTCAGCGCGTCGAACTCGTGGATCCGCAGGTGGCCGAGACTCCCGCAGTGGTCGCGGAGCCGCGGGATGACATCGCGATCGAGCTCGATGACATCCATCTGGCCGAGCCGGGCGAGCAGCGGGCAGGTCAGGGCCCCGAGGCCCGGGCCGATCTCCACCACGGCCTGTCCCGGCCGCGGATCGATGGTGGACACGATCCGGTCAATTACCGAGGCGTCGTGGAGAAAGTTCTGACCGAAGCGCTTGCGCGGACGGTGCCCGCCGGGCACGCGCGTGCTCATGCGCAGGGTCCGCCGGCAAAGCGGATGGCCGTGCGGACGGCCTCCCGGAAACTGCCCGGATCGGCCTTTGCGGTACCGGCCAGGTCCAGTGCAGTACCGTGGTCGACCGAGGTCCGGATGATGGGCAACCCCAGGGTCACGTTGACGGCCCGGCCGAACCCGACATGCTTGAGCACGGGCAACCCCTGGTCATGGTACATGGCCAGCACCGCGTCGGTCCGCTCCAGGTGCCGGGGCGTGAACAGCGTATCGGCGGGCAGCGGCCCGTGAACGTCCAGTCCGTCGGCCCGCAGGCGTTCGAGCAGCGGCCCGATCATCCGGACTTCCTCGTCGCCCAGGTGGCCTCCTTCTCCGGCATGAGGGTTCAGTCCCGCGACCAGAATTCGCGGCCGGGGGATATTCAACCGCCGGTCGAGTTCGTCGTGCAGCTGGCGCAGGATGTATTCGAGCGACTCGGCCGTGATGGCGTCGGCGACCGCGCGCAAGGGCAGGTGGGTGGTGGCCAGCGCCACCCTCAGGTTCCCGGCCGTCAGCAGCATGATGGGGCGCCCGCCGGTTCGCTCGGCGAGAAACTCGGTATGGCCGGTGAAGGGGATTCCCGCCTCGTTGATGACGCCCTTGTGCACGGGGCCGGTAACCATGGCGGCGAACTCGCCGGACAGGCAGCCGTCGGCGGCGCGCCGCAGACAATCGAGGACGTAGGCGGCGTTGGCCGGATCGACATGCCCTGGCCTCGCCGGCCGTGCGAGCGGGATGTCAAGTACCCGCAACGCCCCGGGCACCGGGGCGGTCGCGGGGTCATAGGGGGACCACCGTGCCGGGCGGCCGAGTCGAGCGGCCCGGTCGGCCAGCAGGCGCTCATCGCCTGCGAACACCAGCTCGACGGGAAATTCGTCCGGTTCGAATGCGCAGGCCAGGTCAATGCCGATGCCGGCCGGTTCGCCCGGCGTGATGGCCAGGCGCATTACAGCCGCACTTCGACGTAGGCCTCGGCACGCTGGCGGCGAATCCAGGAGAGCAGGTCCTCTTCGGCCTTGCGCTCGCCGATCGCCTGGCGGGCATCCGCACGCAACTGTTCTTCGGGTACCTCGACCTCCCGCCGGTCCTCGACCTGCAGGAAGTGCCAGCCAAACTGGCTGCGAAACACCGGGCTGATTTCGCCCACGGCCGTGCGGGTGGCCATCTGTTCGAATTCCTCGACCATGACCCCAGGCTTGACCCAGCCCAGATCTCCTCCACGGGCCGCCGAACCGCGGTCGTCGGAAGCCTCGGCGGCCACCTCGGCGAACGGCGCGCCATCGGTCACGCGCTGGCGCAGGCTTTCGGCCTCCTGGCGAGCCTGTTCCTCGGACTTGGTCTCGTTCGGTTGCACCAGCACGTGCCGGATCCGTGACTCCACGATCTGCACCGGACCACCGGCCTGGCGCCGGTCGGCCAGTTTCAGGATGTGAAAGCCATTGGGGCTGCGAATCGGTTCGCTGACCTGGCCTGGCTCCAGTGTCTGGACGACCTCGACGAACAGCGTGGGGACGCGAGAGAGGTCCCGCCAGCCCAGGTCTCCGCCATCCAGCGCATTGGGGGCGTCCGAACGCTCCGCGGAGACTTGCTCGAATGGCTTGTCGCTGAGTTCGTCAAGAATGGCCGTCACCCGTTCGCGGGCCTCTGAAACCTGTTCGGGGCGGGCGTTTTCCGGAACGGAAACCAGGATCTGCTGCAGCCGGTATTCCTCGTTGTTCCCGCCGGACCCGGAGAAGGTTTCCATGTACTCGTCTATTTCACGCTCGCTGACCTGAACCCGCTCGTAGATCTCGCGCTGGTGCAGCTGGTTGAGGATGATTTCCTCGCGGATCTGTTCCCGGTAGGCGGCAAACGAGATGCCCTCGCGTGCCAGCGTCTCCTGCAACTGGGGCAGGGTCAGCCCGTTGTTGCGGGCGATGCCCGTGATGGTCTGCTCCAGGGTGGTGTCATCCACCCGGATGCCCAGCTTTTCCGCGCGCTCGAGCTGGACGCGGTTGCTGATCATGCGATCGAGCACCTGGCGGGAAAGGGCCCGAAACTCGGCCCCACGGTCCTGACGAAGGCCGACCTGTCGGGCGACCACCCGGGTTTCCTCGATCAGTTGTCGTTCGGTGATCACGCCGTCGTTGATCACGGCCACAATCCGGTCGAGCGGTTGCTCCGCCTGGGCGCTCAGGGTGGCGACCGGCAACAGAGCGAGGGTCAGGGCAAGGTGCAGGAACAGGCGCTTGTATGACTTCATGGTACTTAATGCATGCTCGGCGAGTGTTCGGGGGGATCGGGCAGGGTGCCCGGCTTGTGCGCGGCATCTTCAAGACGGCCGCCCGAAGGATTATGGATTCATGTGATGGTCAGGCAAGAAATTGGTTTCAGGGCTGGTGCTCATTGCGCTGATCCTCTCGGGCTGAGCCGCATCGCCGATGGCCCGGGAATCACCGGCGCCACGAATCGCTGCGCCTGCTGCACGGACATGCGCGTGCCGACCCGCAGGCTCAGGGGCGAAAACCGGGAATGGCCCGGCCCAGTTCGCCGGTGTCACCGAGCCCGCCGAGGCCCTTGAGCTCGATCTGCAGCATCACGGCGTTCCGATAGCGCTGTTCGTCGGCGCGATCCGGGTTGACCACGTAGCGCTGTGCGGCCAGCCGGGCAGCCCAGCAGCAGCTTTCATAGCCCACGCCGGCCAGCGAGCGGATCATTTTGCGGTCTTCCAGCGAGTAACCCAGGCGACCGATGAAGCGCCAGCGCCGCGAGGCCGGGTAGGCAAAGGACAGCTCGGCCTGCCGGTAGCCGTCCGGGCTCTCGCCCGTGCCGGTGTTGCTCGGCCTGTAAGCATAGCCCATGTTGACGATTTCGTCCTCACCGCCCCGGTATCGCAGGTTGACCAGACTGCGTCCCAGTGCGTCCCGGTCGGGATCGTACTCGGTCGTGAGACTTGCGCGCCAGCGCGGGTCGATTTGACTGGAGGCCTCGGCAATCACGGTGGACGGTCCGCGCTGGCTCGGTGCCTCGTCGATTCGCACCCGGGCATCCTCGAGGAAGTACTGTTGGGCAACACGCAGGCCCAGGGTCTCCAGTCCGTTGCGGCGGTCGATCAGCGACCAGGACAGTGCGTAGGTCAGCCGGTTGGCATCCCCGATCCGGTCGGCGCCCGTGTAGCGGTTGTCCGCGAACAGCCGGGAAAAGCTGAAGGTTGCCAGGGTGCTGTCGAATACCGGCACGTCCGACTGGTCGTGATAGGGCACGTAAAGATAGTGCAGGCGCGGTTCGAGGACGCCCAGGTAGCGTCCGCCGTGGTCGCGTTCGAGGAAGGCCCGCGCATCAAGGCTGGTCACGGGAATGGCGCGGTTCAGGCGCTCGGGCAGCCGTGATTCGTCGGATGCCCGGTCCAGGGAGTAGTGCGCCAGGTCAAGGGCAATCCGCGGTCGAACCTCAAGATAGGGCAAGCGCCAACGTGCTTCGAGGGTCGGTCTTGCGTGCAGGCGCAGGCCGGTGCTGCGTGCCGGGTCGGGATGATCGAACCGGCTGGCGCTGGAGGCGAATCGCAGCCCGGTCGTGAAGCGCCCGAGCGAACCGGTCGCCCAGTAACCGGCGGCGTCCAGCCGGGGCAGGGTTCGGTAGGGACGATCAAAGTCGTCGATCAGCGGGCTGATCGTCTGGTACTGCTGCGCCAGCAGCCCAAATTGCCAGGGCCCGGCGCGGTAATGGGCCCGGAAGGCGGTTTCCAGGTTGTCCGTGGATGAGTCTTCCAGGTTGTTGGCGAAGTCCTGCAGATACTGACGGTCCGACACGCGGCTGAGCCGCAGGTCGGTCGTCAGATTCTCGGTCCAGCGGGCCCGGTGCGTCACGTCGGCAAGCCATCGACGGTCCTTGCGGACCTGGTCGCGTGGCGTGAGATCCAGCCGGGCCTTTCCAAGGCCCTGGCGGTGCAGGAAGCGCAGCTCGCTGTCGAGTCCAGGCCCCCGGCGGCTCATGAGTCGCGGTGCCAGGGTGGCGTCCAGGTTCGGCGCGATATTCCAGTAATAGGGAATGGAGAGTTCGAAACCGCCTCCGCTGCTCGAGCCGAAGGTTGGGTAGAGAAAGCCGCTCTGGCGACGGTCATCGATCGGGAAGTTCGCCCACGGCAGGTAGAAGACCGGCGTGTCCCCGACACGCAGGGTCGCGTGCCGGGCGGTGCCGCGACCGCTGGTCCGGTCGAGGTCGATTTGCTCGGCGTGGAGCGACCAGTCCCGGTCGTCGAGCGGGCAGGTGGAAAAGTCCGCGTCGCGCAACTGCCACTGGTCGGGCGCGGATTGCCGGACCTGTTCTGCCCGCCCCGAGGCGTGGTGGTCGGTCAGCCAGTAGCTGACGGTTTCGAGTACGCCCTGCCGTGCTTTGAGCGCGTACTCTGCCCGCTCGGCACGAAGTCGAAGCGCCGGCGTTTCGAACCAGAGCGCGCCCGAGCCTTCAAACCGGTCCGTGCCGGGGTGATAGAACAGGTTTTCACCGGCGACGCGCTGATCGCGCCGCAGCAGAATGGCGTCGCCTTGCAGGTGGATTGCGCCGTCCCGCTCGTAGCGCATGTGGTCTGCGGCGGCTTCCACGGGCGTCCCCGCGGGTCTGGGGTCCAGCGGCGGACGATCCGGCAGAAAGGCCGGGCAGAGGGCGTAGGGGTCGGCCTGCACGGCGGTGCCGGCCATGAACACCAGAATCGCGATCGGCCAGCGACAGCGCCGCGCCCGCTGCGCGGCGCCCCGCCCGGAATGCGCCTTGCCCCTCATTGCCAGAGCAATCCGCGGCCGGTCAGAGTGCGTCGATGATCTTTCGGAAGTCTTCGGCGATCTGATCGATCTCTCGCCTGCCGTCGACCCGGTGCAGCTTGTCTTGCCTGTCGTAGAAGTCGACCAGGGGGGCCGTCTGGGCCTCAAAGACCTTCAGGCGCTTGCCGACGGTTTCCTCGTTGTCGTCGGAGCGGTGAATCAGCTTGCCGCCGCAGCAGTCGCAGACGCCTTCCTGCTCCGGCGGGTGCGTGTAGCGGTTGAAGCAGGCGCCGCAGTCGGCGCAGGTCAATCGACCGGTCAGTCGCTGCATCAGGTCCTCGAACGGAACTTCAAGGTAGATGGCAGCCTGCAGGGGCTGGTCCAGCTCGGCCAGCATCTCGTCCAGGGCCACGGCCTGCGTCTCGTTGCGGGGAAATCCGTCGAGGATGTACCCATTCGCAGTGTCCGGCTGGGCAAGGCGCTCACGAATCATCCCGAGCACGATGTCGTCACTCACCAGCTGGCCGTTGTCCATGGCCTCTTTGGCCTTGCGGCCCAGTTCGGTGTTGGCGGCCACGGCGGCACGCAGGAGGTCGCCCGTGGAAATCTGCACCACGCCGTATTTTTCGATCAGTTTCTTGGCCTGGGTTCCCTTGCCGGATCCCGGGGCGCCGAGCAGGACGATACGCATGCTGTTCCTCGTGAAATTTACCAGTGAGTTGATCTGATGCCAGGCAGGCCCGACAGGGCGCGAACCGGGTCGGCCGCCTGCCGAAAACCTCGGGCCACCCCCTCGAAAAGAGCGCAAAACCCGTATAATAACGGACTTTGCCGCCACCGGCTCAAACCGATTTGCCACACCATACGTCAAGAAGGATTGCTTCATGAACCTCGACATGATTCCGGCCGGGAAAGATGCCCCGGCCGACGTGAATGCCGTTATCGAAATCCCGGCGCAGGGCGCGCCGGTCAAGTACGAGGTGGACAAGGACTCCGGCGCCCTGCTGGTGGACCGCTTCATGGCGACGGCCATGTTCTACCCGTGCAACTACGGATTCATTCCGCATACCCTGTCGGATGACGGCGATCCGGTCGACGTGCTGGTGGTCACGCCCGAGCCGCTGATGCCCGGTTCCGTGATTCGCTGCCGCCCGGTCGGCATGCTGAAGATGACCGACGAGGCGGGCGTGGACGCCAAGCTGATCGCCGTGCCGCACGGCAAGCTGACTCCGCTTTACGATCACGTCCAGTCCCCGGAGGATCTCCCGCCGCTGCTGCTTGACCAGATCAGGCACTTCTTCGAGCAGTACAAGGCGCTCGAGCCGGGCAAGTGGGTGAAGGTCGAGGGCTGGGAAGGGGTCGAGGCGGCCCATGCCGAGATCGAGGATTCCATCGCCCGCTACCGTGCCGGCGACGCTTGATGATCTTCGCTGCGGGGCTTGACGTCCCGACGTCCTGATTCCCGATCGTGTCGCGACACCAAAGTCTGCTCGACAGCCGCAATGCGCGGGCCATCTTCAACCGCCGGGTCATCCTGGCGGTGGTGATTTCCGCCCTGGCGATTTTCGGGCTGCTCGGCCGGGCGGCGTACCTGCAGGTCGTCCAGTACGAGCATTTCCAGTCCCTGGCCGACAAGAACCGCATCCGCGTCCAGACCCTGCCGCCGGAGCGCGGCCGGATCTTCGACCGGCACGGCCGCGTCGTGGCGGACAACGAGCCGGGCTACCAGGTCGAACTGATTCGCGAGGATGTGCCCGACCTGGAGGGGACGTTGGCGCTGCTTGCCTCGGTGCTCGACCTGGACGAGGACGCCCTGGTGCGCCTGCGCGAGCGACTCCGGCAGGCACGGGTGTTCGACCCGGTGCTGGTCAAGGCCAACCTCACCGAGCGGGAACGGGCCGAGCTGGCCCGTTACCGCCCCTGGTTGCCGGGTGTGGACGTGGTTTCCCGGCTGACGCGGGTCTATCCCTATCGACACCTGCTGGCGCACGTGGTGGGCTATGTGGGGCGGGTCAGCGAACAGGAACGCGCAAGGCTCGACCCGGAAAACTACAGGCGCACCGATTTCATCGGTAAGACGGGTATCGAGCGCTACTACGAGGAGCGACTCCACGGACGGGCCGGCTACCGCCGGGTCGAGGTCGATGCCTTTGGCCGGGTGTTGCGGGTGCTCGAGGAGCAGGCGCCGATCCCGGGCGAGGATCTGGTGCTGAGCCTTGACGTGGGGCTGCAGGGGCTGGCCGATGCCGCCCTGGGACGATTCAACGGGTCCGTGGTCGCACTGGACCCTCGGGATGGCGCGGTCAGGGCGCTGGTTTCCAAGCCCGGCTTCGATCCCAATCTGTTCGTTGGCGGCATTTCCGTCAAGGATTACCGCGCCTTGCTCGCGGACCCCGACCGTCCACTGTACAACCGGGCGGTCACGGCGACCTATCCGCCCGGTTCCACCATCAAGATGCTGATGGGCCTTGCCGGTCTGGACGCCGGTCTGGTCGAGGCGGACGAACGGTTCTTCGCCGGACCCTTTTTCCGCCTGCCGGGGCACAGTCACCGATACCGGGACTGGCGTCGCGGGGGGCATGGCTGGGTCGATCTGGACAAGTCGATTGCCAAGTCGGTGGACGTGTTCTTCTACGACCTGGCTCATCGAATGGGCATTGATGCCATGCATCGTTACCTGACCGACTTCGGACTGGGGGTGCGTACCGGCATCGACCTGCCTGGTGAATCCCGCGGCCTTGTGCCTTCACGTGGGTGGAAGCAACGCGTGCGCGGTCAGCCGTGGTATCCGGGCGAAACCGTGATCGCGGGCATCGGTCAGGGCTACATGCTCAGTACCGCCCTGCAACTGGCCAGCATGACCGTGACCCTGGCCAATCGGGGCGAGCGCCACCGGCCCTGGCTGCTGGCTGCCCATGCCCAGTCCGAACCGCCGATGCATGTTTACGAGGAGTCTCACTGGCAGGCGGTCCTGGACGGCATGAAGCACGTGATCCATTCATCGTATGGCACTGCGCGCCGGGTCGCCGAGGGCGCGCCCTATGAGTTGGCGGGCAAGACCGGGACGGCGCAAGTGTTCTCGCTGGGACAGGACGAGGAGTACGACGAGGAAACCGTGGCCGAGCGCCTGCGTGACCATGCGCTGTTCGTCGGTTATGCGCCGTTCGAGGAACCGAAGATTGCGGTGTCGGTCATCGCGGAAAACGGTGGCAGTGGCTCCGGTACGGCGGCGCCGATTGCGCGCAAGGTGATGGATGCCGCGCTGGAGTATTACGGATATCGACAGGCGGAAGTCGAGGTGCGTGATGGCCGCGAATGATGTCCTTTCCAGGCGGGGGGCAGGACGCTTCCGGATCGTTTACGACCCTGTCCTGCTGTTCCTGCTGACCATTTTGGCGGCTGTCGGGCTGGTGGCCGGATACTCGGCTTCCGGTGGCGATCTGGCCCAGGTCGAACGGATGGCCTTGCGCTTCGGGATGGCGTTTTTCGTGATGCTGGTCGTGGCGCAGATCCCGCCGCGGCTTTTTTTCTCGGCTGCGCCCTGGGCGTTCGCCGCCGGCATCTTGCTGCTGGTGGGGGTGCTGCTGTTCGGCGACGTGGGCAAGGGCGCCCGGCGCTGGCTGGATCTGGGCTTCATCCGGTTTCAGCCCTCGGAGATGATGAAGCTGGCCGTGCCGCTGATGGTCGCGTGGTACCTGGCGAACCGCCCCCTGCCCCCGCGCCTGACCGACATTCTGGTGGTGCTCGGGCTGATCGGATTGTCGGGCTGGCTGATCATGGTCCAGCCTGACCTCGGCACGGCGCTTCTGGTCTCGTCGGCCGGCCTGTTCGTGCTGTACTTTGCCGGGCTGGCCTGGCGATACATCGTGGGCTTCACCGTTCTGGTGGCGATGGTGGCGCCAGTCCTGTGGCAGTTCGTGTTGCACGACTACCAGAAGCGTCGGGTGTTGACCCTGTTTGACCCGCAAGCCGACCCTCTGGGCGCCGGTTATCACATCATCCAGTCGATGATCGCGATCGGATCGGGCGGACTTTACGGCAAGGGCTGGATGGAGGGCACGCAGGCGCACCTTGACTTCCTGCCGGAGGGCACCACGGACTTCGTGCTGGCGGTATTCGCCGAGGAGTTCGGCCTGATCGGCATGTTGCTCCTGTTCCTGCTCTACCTTGCGGTCGTGCTGCGCTGCCTGCTGATCGCGGTGCGCGCCGAGTCGGTCGAGGGGCGTCTGTTCGGCGCCGCGGTCGGAATGACCGTGCTGGTTTACGTGTTCGTCAATGCCGGCATGGTGGTGGGATTGCTGCCGGTGGTCGGGGTGCCCCTGCCGTTGATGAGTTACGGCGGCACGGCGCTGGTGACCCTGATGATGGGTTTGGGTATGCTGATGGCCATTCGGGCACAGAAACGTTTTTTGGTACACGCGGATTGAAAGCGCTCATGAAGAACCTGAACTCGTGGCCGGCCCGGATGGTGTTCGGTCTGGTCGTCGCGCTCTGCGCGCTCTCGGTGACCGGGGCAGCCCGGGCGGACTTCACGGAACGTGAAGGATTCGACGAATTCGTTTCCGAGGCGGCCGCCGAGCTGCAGATGCCGCGCTCGGAGGTTCGCGCGATCCTCTCCGAAGCAAAATACAAGCAGAGCATCATCGATGCGATCACCCGGCCGGCCGAGTCGAAGACCTGGGCGGAGTACCGGCCGATCTTCATGACCCAGCGCCGGATCGACAACGGCCTGCGTTTCTGGGACGAGCACCGTGACGAGCTGGAGGCCATCGCGGCCGACTATGGCATACCGCCGCAGATCATCGTGGCGATCATCGGCGTCGAGACGGCCTACGGCGGATACACGGGCAATTACCGGGTGCTGGACGCCCTGATGACGCTTGGCTTTGACTATCCGCGCAGGGCCGCATTCTTCCGCAAGCAGCTGGTGGCCTTTCTGGCATTGTCGCAAAAGGAAGGCGTCGACGTGACTGCCGCGACCGGAAGTTACGCCGGTGCGATGGGGCTGCCGCAATTCATCCCGACCAGCTACCTCGATTACGCGGTTGACGGGGACGCCGATGGCCGGCGCGATCTCTGGTCCAGCCAGCATGATGTCTTTGCCAGCGTGGCCAATTATTTCGCGAGCCACGGCTGGGAGCACGAAGGGGCGGTCGCGTTTCCGGTGACCGTTGCGGATGCCGAGGTGGACGACCTGCTCAATACCGGTCGGGATCTCAAGCCCAAGGCGACGCTCGACGAGCTGGTCGAGCGCGGCGTCGAACTCCCCGAGCATGACCTGCCGGGCGACACGCCGGTGATGCTGTTCACGCTGACCTGGCCGGATCGGGTCGAGCACTGGGTGGGCCTGAACAATTTCTACGTGATTACCCGTTACAACCACAGCGTGCTGTACGCGATGGCCGTCTGGGAGCTGTCCCGGGCGCTTGCCGCCGCGCGTGAGTAGGCGCAGGAGACGGCCGACGTGGGCAGGACACTGGCCTTTGTAGTGTGCCTGGCGCTTGTGGTGGGGCTTCTGGCCGGCTGCGCCAGCAAGCCGCGACCGGGCAAGGCCACCACGGCAGACGCCGTTCCCCGTGCCGAACCCGAAAGCCGTTACGGCAACCCCGACAGCTATCGAGTGCTCGGCCGAACCTACCGGGTACGCAGCAGCAACCACGGCTATCGGGCGCAGGGGATTGCCTCCTGGTACGGGCCGGGCTTTCACGGCAAGCGCACCTCCTCGGGCGAAACCTACGACATGTACGCCATGACCGCGGCGCACACGACCCTGAGACTGCCTGCCTACGTCCGGGTAAGAAACCTCGAGAACGGCCGGTCGGTCGTCGTCCGGGTCAACGATCGGGGGCCCTTCGCCGGCAACCGGCTCATCGACCTCTCCTACGCGGCCGCCCAGCGGTTGGGGATGGTTGAAACCGGCACCGCGCTGGTCGAACTGGAAGTGGTGGGGCCGGGGTCGCCTGCAGGCAGGAGCGTGGGGTCGTCCGGCGGTTTGTCCGCCGCGCGCTGGGGCGAGAACGTGTACATGCAGGTCGGCGCTTTTTCTCAGGTCGACAATGCGCGCCGGCTGGCCGAATACCTCCGGGCCGGCGGCCTGGAAGGCGTGCGTGAAGTGCCGGGAGACGGTTTCACGCGCGTCTGGATCGGACCGCTTTCCTCGGTGGACGTGGCAGATTCGGTGGGGCGGCGCCTCGCCGGTCTCGGCGTGCACGAATACCACGTGACGGTGGCGCCCTGAGCCCGGAGGGGCAGGGACGCCGGATGCTGCGTGCAAAACATTCCATAACCAGACATCGGTACATGCCAACCATGATTCGTCGCTCACTGTCTCGAACGTTTCGACAAGTCGCCCTGCCGGGGCTGTTTTCCCTGGCGCTGCTGGCTGTCGGTCCCTTGTCCGCACAGGAGTCCCTGCCCGTGCCGGGTCCGGCGGCCGACGTCCGGGTGCCGCCGATGCCGGCGCCGCCGGAGTTGTCGGCGCGATCCTACCTGCTGGTGGACTTCGACTCCGGTCAGACCCTGGTCGAAAAAAATGCCGACGAGCCGATGGAGCCGGCCAGCATCACCAAGCTGGTTTCGACCTACGTGATCTTCGAGGCGCTTGAGCGCGGTGATATCAGCTTGGACGACGAGGTCGTGGTCAGCGAACGTGCCTGGCGCAAGGGCGGGTCGAAGATGTTCATCGAGGTTGGCGACCGGGTGTCGGTGGACAACCTGCTCAAGGGGGTCATCGTCCAGTCGGGCAACGATGCGACCATCGCCCTGGCCGAGCATGTCTCCGGTTCGGTGGAGGCCTTCGTGCAGGAGATGAACGCCACGGCGCGGCGACTGGGGATGGACAACAGTTATTTCCTGAACACCACCGGCTGGCCGGCCGAGGGGCATGTCATGTCCGCCCGCGACATTGCGAAGGTCATGGCCGCGATGATCCGGGATTTCCCCGACCAGTACGCGCGCTACAGCCAGAAGGAGTTCACCTGGAACGAGATCCGTCAGCACAACCGCAACCGCCTGCTGTGGCGCGACCCTTCCGTGGACGGAGGCAAGACCGGGCACACCAGTTCGGCCGGCTATTGCCTGGTGGCCTCGGCGCAGCGGGAGGCGACGCGCATGATTGCCGTGGTGCTCGGTACCGACAGTGACGCGGTGCGCACCGAGCAGACGCAGACCCTGCTCAACTTCGGGTTCCGGTTCTACGAGACGCTGCCGATTCGGCAGGCCGGGGAAGTGCTCGGTGACGCCCGTGTCTGGAAGGGCGCGGTATCCGAGGTTCCGGTGGGCCTGGCGGAGGACCTTTCCGTGACGGTCGCGCGCAACCAGCGCAATCAGGTCGGCGTGTCGCTGGTGATCGATGGCCCGCTGATCGCGCCGCTGCAGGCAGGTACCGCCGTGGGGCGGTTGCAGGTGACCGCCGACGAGCAGATGATCGCGGAGCGGCCGGTGGTGGCACTTGAATCGGTCGAGCAGGGCGGGCTGGTCGGGCGTACCATCGACGGCATCCGGTTGATGTTCGAATGAACCCGGACCTGCCGAGGATTGAAGGCACGGTGCTGCTCGACGGCGTGTTGATGCCGGCGGGCGAGGCACGCGTGTCCGTGCTTGATCGCGGGTTTCTGTTCGGTGACGGGGTCTACGAGGTCATTCCGTTCTATGCCGGCCGTCCGCTCGGTCTGGCGGGCCACCTGGACAGGCTGGATCGCAGCCTTCGGGAGATCGCGCTCCCCAATCCGCATTCGCGGCCCGAGTGGCTTCAGTTGCTGGCCGAGGTGGTCGCGCACAACGGAGGCGGCGACCTGGCAGTCTACCTGCAGGTGACCCGTGGTGCGCCACGCCGACGGGATCATGCCTTCCCGGAACCCGGAACCCGCCCGACGGTGCTGGTCACGGCCGGCCCGCTGCGGGCCCTGCCCGGGAAGATCCGCCAGGAGGGCGCGGCGGCGATCACGCTGCCGGATCAGCGCTGGGCCCGCTGCGACATCAAGAGCATCAACCTGCTGGCCAATGTGCTGGCGAGGCAACAGGCGGTCGAGGCGGGCGCCATGGAGGCGATCCTGCTGCGGGACGGCCGGGCCGTCGAGGGCGCGGCCAGCAACCTGTTCGTCGTTCGCGGGCAGGGACTTGTGACGCCCCCGCGCAGTCCCCATATCCTGGCCGGTATCACCCGGGCACTGGTGCTCGACCTGGCCCGTGCGTCGGGCCTGGAGGCGGTGGAGGCGCCGCTGGCCGAGTCCGACCTGCGCGCAGCGCAGGAGATCTGGCTGACCAGCTCGACCCGGGAGATCATGCCCGTTTGCCGGCTGGACAATGCGCCGGTTGGCGCGGGCGTGCCGGGTCCGGTCTGGAGCCGGCTGGATCAGGCTTATCAGGAATACAAACGGGCCTTGCCCGAGGACTGGACCTCATGAACAGACCCCTGCCATCCTGCCCGCTGGAGGGCTCCGACCGCGACACGCTGCTGGAATTTCCCTGCCGGTTCCCCGTGAAGGTGATGGGCCAGGCCACGCCGCGCTTCGAGGAGGATATCCGGGCGGTGTTCGAGAAGCACGTACCCGGGCTGGAAGAAGACGCCTACGTCGTTCGGGGCAGCCGGGCCGGCCGGTTCGTCGCGATCACCGTGACCATTCAGGCCCAGTCCCAGGGCCAGCTCGATGCACTCTATCTGGACCTGACCGCCCATCCGGACGTCAAGATGTGCCTGTGAGCCCGGTTCGGCTGCGGCACTTCACCACGGCACAGGACTACGCCGCGACGCGGACCGCCATGCAGTCGTTCACGGATGGTCGGGACGCGCGCACGCCGGACGAGATCTGGCTGCTGGAGCATTCCCCGGTGTACTCCATGGGCTTGAACGCCGACCCGGCTCATCTGCTCGATGCCGGCGCGATCCCGGTGGCGCGCTCCGATCGCGGTGGTCAGGTGACCTACCACGGCCCGGGCCAGCTGGTGGCCTACACCCTGGTTGATCTGAGCCGGCGCGGCCTTGGTGTGCGGGAGTACGTCGGCCTGCTGGAGAAAACCGTCATCGACCTGCTGGCGGGCTTTGGGGTCGAGGCCGGACGGCGTGCAGGGGCGCCCGGGGTATACGTCGGGGCCGCGAAGATCGCCGCGCTCGGGCTCAAGGTCCGTCGAGGCCGGTGCTATCACGGCCTGTCCCTGAACGTCGACATGGACCTGTCGCCCTTTTCCCGAATCAACCCCTGCGGTTTTGCGGGCATGCCGGTCTGCCAGCTGGCCGATTTCGTGGCCGGTGTCGAAGTGGACCGGGTCGGCGCGTTATTATCCAGCGCCCTGGCCAGAAACCTGGAGACTTGCCGATGAGCGTTCCCCCGCGTCCCGATGCCCCGACCCGCGCCATGCGCAGTGCGGACAAGGTCGCCCGGATTCCCGTCAAGATCGAGCCGACCGTCGAGGCGCCCCGCAAGCCATCCTGGATCCGTGCCAAGCCGCAGGGCGACCCCGCCGTTCAGCGGCTCAAGCGCATCCTGCGGGACCAGTCGCTGAACACCGTCTGCGAAGAAGCCAACTGCCCCAATCTGGGCGAGTGTTTCGCGCACGGCACCGCGACCTTCATGATCATGGGGGAAATCTGTACCCGGCGCTGCCCGTTCTGTGACGTGGCGCACGGCAAGCCTCGCCCCCTGGATCCGGAGGAACCGGCAAATCTGGCTGGTACGGTGGAGGCGATGGGGCTTGCTTACGTGGTGGTCACCTCGGTCGACCGGGATGATCTGCGCGATGGCGGGGCGCGCCATTTCGCGGCGGTGATCCGGGCGCTGCGGGCGCGCTGTCCGCAAACGCGGGTGGAGGTGCTCACCCCGGACTTTCGCGGGCGCGAGGCGCAGGCCATCGAGATCCTGGCGGCCGATCCGCCGGACGTGTTCAACCATAACCTGGAGACGGTGCCGCGGCTTTACCGGGCGGCACGTCCCGGGGCCAGCTACGAGGGCTCACTGGCCCTGCTGCGGGACATCAAGGCCCGCTGCCCGGACATGCCCACCAAGTCGGGGCTGATGGTCGGACTCGGCGAGACGGTCGAGGAGCTCAAGGCGGTGATGCGTGATCTGCGTGCGCATGGCGTGGACATGCTCACCCTCGGCCAGTACCTGCAGCCATCGCGCCATCACCTGCCGGTCGAGCGCTTCGTGCCGCCGGAGGAATTCGAGGACTACGCGCGCCTGGCCAGGGCACTGGGCTTCAGCCACGTGGCCAGCGGACCGATGGTCCGGTCGTCCTATCACGCCGATCGCGGGGGCAGCGAGGTGCTCGGGGCCGCCGGCTGAATGGCCGCAGCAACCTGTGGCCGGGGCTTCAGACGGTCCCGATGCTGCGACGAAGCAGCGATTCGCAAGCTTCCAGGTAGCGCTTTCGGCGAAAGAGCAGCTGCAACCGGCTGCCGCCGACCTGCTGCCACAGGACCGCGGCGCGAATGCCTGCAAGCAGGAGCGCCCGGATGCGCGCGGCGATTTCCCGCTGCTCAAGCAGCGACTGTTCCCCGTTGACCACCACCTTGGGTGTCAGGTTGCTGATGGTGTCCCGGTACAGGCCGTTGATCTCGAAGAACAGCCCGTCCGTGAGCCCCTCGCGTTCCCAGTCGTGCGCGAGTGCGACCAGCCGGTCGTGTACCTGGCCGGGCATGGAACCGGCCTGCATGAATCTCGAGCCCAGCTGAAGCAGGATCATCGCGTACCTTGTCAGATCGACATCACGATCCTGCCCGCCCAGCGACTGGCGCAGCTGCTTCAGGCCCAGGGCGACTCCCTGTGGCCCGCCGAACACGTCCGCCGTGTCCGCCGCGTCGAACGCGAACAGCGAGCGGATGCTGCCCTCGAGGGCCGATTGCGGGGCGCTGCCCTTGTAGGCCAGCTCGCGGACGAGCACGGCGGCCTGGGCGACACCGGCCAGTGCCAGCGTCTGGTCTTCGATACTGTGACTCATGCGGGGTCAATCACTCTTCATTTGGAATCCGTTGGTGGGGTGTCCGGCGCGGCATCCTCGATGATCGCCCCGCCCAGACAGCGATCGCCCTCGTAGAACACGACCGACTGCCCCGGGGTGACGGCCCGCTGGGGTTGCGCGAACCGCACGGCAAGCCGGTCGCCGGATACCGTGACCCGGCAGGGCTGGTCCGGCTGTCGGTAGCGAATCTTGGCCATGCAGTCGAATTGCTGCCCCGGCGCGCCGTTGATCCAGTGCGCCTGCCCGGCGACCAGTCCGGACCTGAACAGGGCTGGATGATTCTTGCCCTGGACCACCAGCAGGACATTGCGTTCCAGGTCCTTGCCGGCCACGAACCAGGGTTGGTCGGCAAAGTCCTTCAGTCCGCCGATGCCCAGACCCTGGCGCTGGCCAATGGTGTGGAACATCAACCCCCGGTGCCGTCCGATCACCCGTCCGTCCAGTGTCTCGATGTCACCGGGTCGGGCGGGAAGATAGTGGTCAAGGAACCGGTCGAACCGGCGCTCGCCGATAAAGCAGATGCCGGTTGAATCCTTCTTGCCCGCCGTGGCCAGGCCCGCCCGCCGGGCCAGTTCGCGAACCTGCGGCTTTTGCATTTCCCCCAGCGGGAACATTGCGCGTTCCAGCTGGGCGCTGTCCAGCGCGTGCAGAAAGTAGCTCTGGTCCTTTTCCGAATCCTGACCCTTGTACAGTCGTCCGCCGTCGCGACCATGTTCCACGCGGGCATAGTGGCCGGTGGCGATATGGTCCGCGCCCAGTGCCAGGGCATGGTCGAGAAAGGCGCGAAACTTGATCTCCCGGTTGCAGAGGATGTCGGGGTTCGGGGTTCGCCCGGCCCGGTATTCGGCCAGAAAATGCGCGAACACCCGGTCCCAGTAATCCTGCGCGAAGTTCACATAATGAAACTCGATGCCGAGGACGTCGGCCACGGCAATGGCGTCCAGCATGTCCTGCTTGGCGGGGCAGTGTTCGTCGTCCTCCGCCTCCCAGTTTTTCATGAACAGCCCTTCGACCTGGTGGCCCGCCTCCTGCAGCTTGAGCGCGGCGACCGAGGAGTCCACGCCGCCGGAAAGGCCGACGATGACCCGTGCCATCAGCGACCCCGATCCACGGGATAGTACCGCAGCATGCCCAGGGGCAGACGCTGGCCGGTGAGAAAATCATCCAGACAGGCCTCGATGAAGGGCGAGCGGTGGGCCGCACGACGCTGACGGATCTCATCGACCGACATGAACCGGGCGGCAATGATACCCTCGTCCAGCGGATGGTCTGCCTCGAAGCGATCCACCCGGCCGGTGAAGGCAAAGCGCAGCCAGGTACCGTCCGGCTGGTCGGCGTGGTAGACACCGAGCAGCGCCTCCGGCAAGAAGTGCCCCGCCGTTTCTTCCAGGGTCTCGCGGACCACGGCTTCAAGCAGGCTTTCTCCAGGTTCGAGATGTCCGGCGGGCTGATTCAGCATCACGGTCCCGCCGATCTGTTCCTCGACCATCAGAAACTGCCCCGCGCGCTCCACGAGCGCGGCCACGGTCACATGCAGATTGGTGTTCATGGACGCAATTTACCAGAAAGCGAAGTGCCGGATGAATCCGGGCGACGGCAGCGCACACGCGCAATGCAGGGCGCCATGACGGGGGGCGGCGCCCCGTGGATGCCCCGGGCCACGGTACTGGCCGCGCGGGGCATTCTGCCCGGCGCAGGATTCGCGCGCGGATTTGCTAGAATGGCGCGCTGACGCCAACCATAACGAATGCAGGATTTTCCCATGGCCTACGACAAGATTTCCGTGCCGGCGGACGGCAGCCGCATCACCACCGACTCCAGCGGGACGCTGACCGTGCCCGACCGGCCGATCGTGCCGTTCATCGAGGGAGACGGCATCGGCGTGGATATCACGCCGGTGATGAAGCGGGTGGTCGATGCGGCCGTGGAAAAGGCCTATGGCGGACGCCGACAGATTGCCTGGATGGAAATCTATGCAGGCGAGAAGGCCAATGCCGTATACGGCGAAGGCACCTGGCTGCCCGCGGAGACGCTGGAGGCTGTCCGGGACTTCGTGGTGTCCATCAAGGGCCCGCTGACCACGCCCGTGGGCGGGGGCATCCGCTCGCTGAACGTGGCACTTCGGCAGGAGCTGGACCTCTATGTCTGCATGCGCCCGGTACGCTACTACGCCGGTACGCCCAGTCCGCTGCGCGAGCCGGAGAAGACCGACATGGTCATCTTCCGGGAAAACTCCGAGGATATCTACGCCGGCATCGAATGGGCCGCGGGCACCCCGGAAGCGCGGAAACTCATCGACTTCCTGCGCAATGAAATGGGCGTGAGCAAGATCCGCTTTCCGCAGACCTCCGGCATTGGCATCAAGCCAGTATCCTCCGAGGGCACCAAGCGCCTGGTACGCAAGGCAATCCAGTATGCGATCGACAACGATCGCGCCTCGGTGACCCTGGTGCACAAGGGCAATATCATGAAGTTCACCGAGGGGGCGTTCAAGAGCTGGGGCTACGAGCTGGCCCGCGAGGAGTTCGGTGCCGAGGAGATCGACGGCGGACCCTGGTGCGCGTTCAAGAACCCCCGGACGGGGCGCGAGATCGTGGTCAAGGACGCCATCGCCGATGCCTTCCTGCAACAGATCCTGCTGCGTCCCGCCGAATACGATGTCATCGCGACCCTCAACCTCAACGGGGACTACGTTTCCGACGCACTGGCGGCCCAGGTGGGTGGAATCGGCATCGCGCCCGGTGCCAATCTCTCCGACACCGTGGCGATGTTCGAGGCTACGCATGGCACTGCGCCCAAGTATGCGGGCAAGGACCAGGTCAACCCCGGCTCCCTGATTCTTTCCGCGGAGATGATGCTGCGGCACATGGGCTGGATCGAGGCGGCTGATCTGGTGGTGTCGGGCATGTCCGGCGCAATCGCGAGCAAGCAGGTCACCTACGACTTCGCCCGGCTGATGGACGGGGCGACCCAGATCGGTTGCTCGGCATTCGGCGAGCAGATCGTCCGCTGCATGGATTGATCGCAAGGCGCGTTCCACCCCGCGTCTTGCTTGGGCAACGGCGTGGTCGCTGGGGCGCCGCTCGGGGATCTCGGGCGCGTCCGTGGCGGCCGCTTGCAGCAAAGGGGCCGTTCCTGGGCCAGACTTCGATCCCCGGAGCGGTCCGGTGCCAATGCCTGCACGAACGTATAACCCGCCGCCGCGTTGGTTTCAGCCAATTGCGGGCGGTGGACAGGCTTGCAGTTTGTTCCGGCCCCCGTGCTTGGCCTGGTACATGGCGTTGTCCGCCCGGGTCAGGGCAGAGTCCAGCGCCTCGTCCCGGGACAACTCGGTCATCCCGAGACTGGCGGTCAGTGTAATTTCTGCCCCGGTATCGGGGATCTTCACCGGCACGCTGGCCAGCTGATCGATAATTCTCTGTCCGACCTGATCGGCCTCCGCCAGGGGTGTCTCGGGGAAGATCAGCAGGAACTCCTCGCCGCCCCAGCGACCGACGAAGTCGTATTGCCGCAGATTCAGCAGCAGTTGTTCAGCCACCGTCCGCAGCGCGATGTCGCCGGCCTCATGGCCGTAACGATCATTGAACTGCTTGAAGTGGTCGATGTCGAGGATGCCGATGGAGAGCGGCGCCCCGTGCCGTGCCGTGCGGGCCAGTTCCCGCTCGAGCTGCTCGGTGAGAAACCGCCGGTTGCCGATCCCGGTCAGCGGGTCGGTGACGGCCGCACGGTGCAGCGCCTCGCTGGTCTCCATCAGGCTGGCCTGGTAGCGGTCGGAAATGCGCGCGATCTTGCGCAAGCGGCGCATTTCCCGAGCAAGCTTTTCGGTCAGATCCCGTGTTTCGTCGCGACTGACCCGGTGGTAGTTGTCGGCAATCTGCAGCAGGCGTTCAAGCCTTCGGTGCTCGCTGCGGTAGCGTTGCGCAAGCTCCGCCAGGGGCTTGCGCATGGGATTGTCATCCATCTGCGGATCGGCGAGCAGCGCGTCGATGGTCGAAAGAAGATCGTCCTCGCCGGGTCGTTTGGGTACGGGTGCTGTCATTCGTGGGCGGTGATCTTGAATGGGAAAGTACAGTCTTCCCGGAATTCCTCGGCAAGCATCTGTGCACGTTCGTTGCGCTGGTCATAGAGCCAACGCACGCTGACCTGCTGGCCTTGTCCGTGGGCCTCCTCCAGCAGGTCGAGGATATCCATCATTGCCTTGACGGAGCTGGTGTTCAGATAGACCAGCCGCAGTTCCAGCTGAAGCGGGCGGTCACCCTGACGGAGAAATGCTTCCACCCAGTCGATCGTCGGCTGGAAAAACTCGAAGGAGTTTTCCGGGTAGCAGTCACCGGCCATGCACAGTACCCCGGCATCCCAGTCGGCATGCAGTTCCGGGGTCGTGGTGGTGGCTTCGCGGTGGTGGTTTTTTTCCATTGCTTGTTCCGGGTCCCGGTATGCGGTGTCAGACGACGACGCCCAGGCTGAAGAAGGCCTTGCCGTCGGGGAGCTCGCTCAGTTGTGCTTCGGGTGGTTCGCTTGCCTTGCGGGCGATGTCGATCAGTCCGAGGCCGGCCCCGCTGGTCGCACCGGATTCGCGCGGTCGTCGCAGCTGGGTCTTGAATTCGGCCTTGAGCGCTGCCTTGTCCATCGCCGCCAGGGTACGTACCCGGTCGACGAGCGCCTCGCCATCGGCCTGTTCCACCAGATTGCCGACCTGAACGCGGTAGCTTCCGTCTTCCCGCCGGCCGACCAGCAGAGTGGCGATGCTTTCGGTCTCGCCATAACCCTTCACGCGCGCATAGTGCCGAATGTTCTGAGACATTTCCACGTAGACGGCAAATACGTCGGTTGCCGCGGTTTCCCGGCTTTCGTTGGTCTCAAGGTAGGCCTTGAGCGCGACGCCGAGTTCTTCAATGATACTGCGCATGATCGGACCATTGAAACACAGCAGGATCCGATGGCGTGTGAAGGAGTCCCGCAGTGCGAACAGGTCGATGACATCCATGGACTTGGCTCCATCTCAATCGAAGTGAAAGGCGAGGACGGTGACGTCGTCCCTCTGAGGGTGACTGCCCCGGTATTCATCCAATGCCGATTCCAGGGTGGCGGCCTGTTCGTGCATTGGTTTGCCGGCCACGTCCAGTATCAGGTCCCGGAACCGGCTGTCTCCCAAGCCGAAGCCTTCGGGACCGCCGTTCTGATCGAGGTATCCGTCGCTCACCAGATAGTAGACCATGCCGGGGGTCAGGGTCAGTTCGGTATCCTCGAACAGGACCAGCCGACGATGACAAAGTGGCCGGTGTGCGCAGGGCAGGGACCTGACTTGATCGCCGTCGGTATACAGCAGGGCGATCTTCGCGCCCGCGAATCGCAGCTGCCCGTCAGCCCTGCTGACGATCACGACCCCCGCGTCCATGTTGGTGGCGATGGCACGGGGCAGGGCGGACAGGTCGATCATGTTCCGGAGGGTGATGTCGGCCTGTTGCAGGATTGCCGCCGGCGAGTCCAGTCCGCAACGGGTCATGGCATCATCGAAGGCGGCCCGCGCGAGCATGGTCATCAGCGCACCGGGCACGCCGTGTCCCGCACAGTCCACCACGCCCAGCAACAACCTGTCGCCTTCCTCCCGGAAAAAGTAGAAGTCACCACCGACCACGTCACGCGGACGCCAGAGGACGAAATGACGTTCGGCCAGGTGCTCCTCCATCTGCTGTCGGGGCAGCAGCGCACGCTGGATCAGACTGGCATACTCGATCGAGTCCTCGATTTTCCGGTGCGCCCGTGCCATTTCGGCATTAGCTTCGGAGAGCGCCCGGGTGCGCTCCTGGACCTTTTCCTCAAGGGTTTCGGTGTGACTGCGCACCTGTTGTGCCATCTGCGAGAAGGACTCGGAAAGGTCACCGATCTCGTCGCCGCGGGCGGGTGGCAGGGGAACCTCGTACTGACCGCGCGCGATGGCCTTGGCCGCTTGATTAAGCGTTTGAAGCGGCTTGAGTGCCAAACGGTCGACCAGAAAGGCGAAGCCGGCGGCAAGAAGCAGGACCAGCACGAACAGTCCGGCTAGTGCTGCCTGGAGCCAGCCGCCCTTGAGAATATGCGCTGCCGCCAGATCGACCCCCGTGACCAAGGTCCATTGCAGGTCTTCCAGGTGGGTCAGCGCCAGCAACTGCTCCCGTCCGTCGAGCCAGACCGTGAGCAGGGTGACCGCACCCGGATCCAGGCGGGCGGCCTTCAGGGTGTTGGTCAGATTGGTGCGATCCTGTGGATCGGACAGCTGTGCGGCCAGGGTCTGGGAGGTGTCAGCCTGTCCCGTGGCGCCCGAGCCCAAGGCGATCAGCTCGGCATCGGGGTGTGCCTGGAAGGCTCCTTGTTCATCGAGAATCATCGCCGTGATTCCGGGCTCGTCCACCCTGACGTAGGCCTCAATGAATTCGGAGAGATCCAGCCCCGTGCTGGCGATTCCGAGCCTGGTCTCGCCATCACGGATTGTCACGTTGATCCAGACCATCACCTTGTTCAGCCAGCGGTCGAAATTCGGGTTCAGGTTTTCCGTGGCCGGGGCATCTAGGGTCGCGTAAAACCAGGCATCATCCGGGTTGTCCGGGTCCAGGAAGTAGCGCGGCTCTTCGCTGTCGGCTTCCTCGTCGTCGTTGTAGTAGTAGGCGCCGGAGGCCAGGCTCGCGAGTGTGTAGCTTCGGCCCCGAAAATCCTCGCGGAAGCGCTCGGCTTCTTCCAGGGCGCGCCGACGAAGCTGCTTGTCTTCCTCGCTGTTGAGCCATTCCTTGACCGTCAGGGAGTCCGCCAGTCGTCTCGTGAGCGCCAGTTCCCGATCGATGATGCCGGTGATGCGTTCCGAGTGCAGCTGGGTGAAGTGTTGCGCGTAGCTTGCGCCAAAATGGTCCCGGAACCCCTCGAAGACATTCTGGGCGATCCAGGTGGCGGGCAGGAATGCGATCAGGCAGGCCAGAAGGATAATGACAACGGACTTGGCCCGCAGGCTGCTGATCCAATGCGCCATGTGGTCACTCCTGCCTGGCGCGCACCGCTTTGGAAGGGTGCGCGATACGGGGCCGATGCCCGGTATATGGTCAAAATTGCTGAACAGCCGCCATGGAGACAGGCCCTGAACTGCGCCCGGCTGCGACAGGAACCCGCTCACGCGATCGCGGGCTCAAGGGCCCCGCGGCGGGACGTCGCGCTGATCTGAGGCCATGTGCGTAGTCCAGCCCCTTTGCGGCGCACGCCACGTCGGGCGCCCGGCGGTCAGCGCAATTCCTGGTTGAGCCGTTCCATCAGGATGGAGTCGAAGCGCGGCAGGTCGCCGCCCTCGACATCGAGCGACTCGATGAGTACCGCGGTCCCGCCGTCACGTTGCGGTTCGAGATCCAGCGTGACCGTGGCGTTCATGGTTGCGTCCCGGTCGATGCGTACCCCGCGAATGGCGATTCCCTGGTACAAGAGCTGGGGTTCGACATGACGAACGGTCATCATTCCACTGGATTCGTCTTCGCTGACGGGGTCGAATCCCAGTCGCTGCAGGCCAAGTCGGGCCCGGTTCCAGACCCTGGGGAATGCCTGGCTGGAGCGGATGAAAACCTCTTCGTCGTCCTCGTAACGCACCTGGGCGCGCGGCTGGAAGGTTGCATCGAGCATGGCCCGGGATTCGGCTTCGGAGGCGCCGGAAAGATAGGCAGCCAGACGTCCCATGACCTCGACATCCATTTCGGGGCTGAGGCGGGCATTGCTCCAATCGTACCCGGTTCGCTCGTCTCCGGGAACGAGTGGGGCGTCGGCCTCCAGATCCATCCGCTGGGTGGTCACGAAGACCCGGGTGGGTTCTGCATCCCCGCCGTCCTCGATCCGGATGCGGACCCGATCGAGATAATCGGGCTTGAACAGGAAGTCCTTGGCCACGCGCAGGTAGCGCATGATTCCGCCCGAGCCTGGCCGACCCTCGGTGCCCCCGCTCCAGTCCGTCTCGATCACCCCGATGGAGGCCTCGGTACGACGAATCCGGTATCCCTCCGAAACCAGGAAGCTTTCCAGGCGCGGCCAGACATCCTCGGGGCTGTCCTCGACCACGAGATAGCGCGCTTCGACGGGGCCTTCGACGCGCACCTCGGAAGTCGCGGACAGCAGCCCGTCCCGGGGTTGGCCGGCCATTTCGGCCTGGGCCCGTGCCGAGGCCACTTCCGGCAGAACGACTTGACGGCGCGGGTCGGGCGCGGAGAAGGCCGGGGGGACTTCCAGATCGGGCGTGATCGAATGACGCCGCTCATGGGCCTCGTCGTCCTTCGACAGCCCGGGAATGTAGGAGCAGCCGGACAGCAGGGCCGCCGACAGCAGGGTGGCCGGCAGGAGGATCAGGTTGGGGCGAGTGGCCATGAGCGGTTTCCTCGGTAAGTCATTCGTTCAGCACGCCTGCCTGCCTCATGGCAGCGATCAGCTTCGGCTGGCAGGGCTCGGAAAGCGGGGTCATGGGCAGGCGCAGCGTCGGACCCATCAGTCCCATGCGTGCCATCGCCCACTTGACCGGAATCGGGTTGGCCTCGCAGAACAGTTCCCGATGCAGGCCCGACAGCGTCTCGTCGAGCTGACGGGCCAGATCGGCCTCCCCGCGTCTGGCAGCCAGCGTCATGGCATGCATCTGGGCCGGAGCCACGTTGGCCGTGACCGAGACGGTACCCGAAGCGCCCTGAAGGATCGCATCGCACGAAAGGTTATCATCCCCGCTGTAGACGGCCAATCGCCCTCTTGCCCGGGCAACGAGCTCCCGCATCCGGGCCAGTGATCCGCTGGCTTCCTTGATGCCGATGATGCGCTCGTGGTCGGCCATCCGCTCCACCGTTTCCGGCTGGAGGTCGCAGGCCGTTCGTCCGGGCACGTTGTAGAGAATCAGCGGCAGGTCCACGCGCTCGACGATGGTCATGAAATGCCGGTAAAGCCCTTCCTGGGTCGGCTTGTTGTAGTAGGGGGTCACCGAAAGACAGGCCGTCGCCCCGATATCGCGGGCGCCGCGGGTCAGTTCCACGGCTTCGCGCGTGGAGTTGGCGCCGGTGCCGGCGATGACCGGGATCCGGCCATCGGCGGCTTTCACCACGTGCGCGATCACGCTCAGGTGTTCGTCGAAATCCAGCGTGGCGGATTCGCCGGTCGTTCCAACGGCCACCAGGGCGTCACTGCCGTGGCTTGCGTGAAAGTCGACCAGCCCGGAAAGCGCATCGAAGTCGATGCTGCCATCCTCAAGCATGGGGGTGACCAGGGCGACCAGACTGCCGTTGAACATGAAGGCTCCCGAAGCGACCGATTGAGTGCCGCAGCTTGCATGGTGGGGTTAAGGAAGGCCCCAAAAAATGCAGGGCTTCCCGCGCAGGGCACGGAAGCCCTGCCGCACAATGGCCCAAGCCATTGAATCGCATCAGCACGGGCCGAGCATGGATCTATCGGCCCGCAGCGTGTTTTTTTGGGGCCCGGACCGGAACGCCAGACCGATTCCGCCTTCCGGGCCGTGTCGGAGCGCCCGCGTTCGCCCCGATCACCGAACGACCCGTCATCTTACTCATTTGCTCGGCATGGTGACAAGGACAGGGCAGGCAGCGAGCCTGGGTCATTGTTCCCCGGGCCTGACGGGGTAAACTGGTCCGCATTCTTGTAAATCCGCGTCATTGCGCAACCCACTGACCAGGAGCCTCCCCCGGACATGCAGACCCACATGGTGCTTTGCGCCATCATTGCCGACGGCCCGGGCGCCCTGGAGCGACTGGTGGAGACGGTGTCCCGTCAGCGCTGCCAGGTCCGGGACTGCCGCGCCACGATCATGGGTGAGTGGCGGGCCGTCATACTTGAGGTCAGCGGGAGCTGGGATCGGCTTGCGCTCCTGGAGGGCGCTCTGGCGCAGCTGGCCACCGAGGAGGGCGTCAGTCGCCTGCACTGGGAGCGTGTTCGTGCCGAAATGGCGCGGATTCCCGGCCTGCCTTACCTGGTGGACGCCATCGGCCTGGTCGAGTCGGACATGGTGACGCAGGTGTTGCAGTTTCTGGCCGAGCACGGGATCCGGCTGCGCGATCTGTCAACCCAGAGCTACGTGCCGCCCCACGGTACGGATGCGATGATCGCCCTGCGTGCCCAGGTCGATGTGCCGAGCAGCCTGCATCTGGGCGAGCTCAAGCAGCATTTCTTTGACCTGTGTGACCGGCTGAATCTCGATGCCGTGCTCGAGCCGGATCGAAGCGCCTGAACGGGGCCGAGCCGGTTTGCCCGGCGCCGGCCCGGCGGGTCGTGGCCTGCGCGTGTTCGACGTGTGCGGCCCGTGCCCCGGTCGTGCCGGATTTCCCGGAAGTGATGGAGAAACCTACCGTGACCCACCTGAAACTCAATGATCCCGCGCCCGATTTCGAGGCGCCGCGCACCGAAGGGGACTCATTCCACCTGTCGGCCCTGCGCGGTCAGTATGTCGTTCTGTATTTCTATCCTCGGGACAACACCCCGGGATGCACCACCGAGGCCCGGGATTTCGAGGCGCTCCTGCCGGAGTTTCGCCGACACCAGGCTCGTGTGGTGGGCGTCTCCCGCGACAGTCAGTCCAGTCACCGGAAGTTCTGTGACCGGCAGGGGCTGACCTTCGACCTGGTTGCCGACGAGTCCGGCGCGGTCTGCGAAAAGTACGGCGTGCTGCAGCCCAAGAAAATGTTCGGGCGCGAGTACCTCGGGATCGTCCGCAGCACGTTCCTGGTGGACCCGCAAGGCCTTCTGCGCGCCATTTGGCCCAAGGTCAAGGTCGACGGACATGCGCTGGAGGTTCTGGAGGCGCTCCGGCGTCTGCAGGCGGAGTAGGCCGTGCCGCCGGCAACCGGCATGACCCTGGGGGCAGAACATCCCTGATGCGGACTTTTCCGTGCCGGGAACGCGTTTTTCAAGCAGACCGGAGCGATCCGTGATGATCAATGCCAAGCGCAGCCGTCGCTGCCTGTTCGTGCTCGATACCAACGTGCTGATGCACGATCCCACCGCGCTGTTCCGGTTCATGGAACACGACATCTACCTGCCGATGGTCGTGCTTGAGGAGCTTGACGCCGGCAAGAAGGGGGCCTCGGAAACGGCCCGCAACGTGCGGCAGGTCAGTCGGTTTCTCGACGAGATGCTGGTGGAGGTCGATCTGGCGGACATCTCCTCCGGCCTGCCCCTGCACAGCCCCTTTGCCACCGACGACAAGCTGCGGGCCTGCAATGGCCGGCTTTTCTTCCAGACCGAGGCCGAAACCGCGCGCCTGCCGGACGGGATTGCCGGCAATCGGGCGGACAACCAGATTCTCGGGGTCACGCTCTCGCTGCGCGAGCAGATCCAGGACCGGGACGTCATCCTGGTCTCCAAGGACATCAACCTTCGGATCAAGGCCACGGCCCTGGGTCTGCCCGCCGAGGACTATCACAGCGACCAGGTACTCGATGACGTCAACCTGCTGTACACCGGGGTCGAGTCTCTGCCCGCGGATTTCTGGGAGGTTCACGGCCGGTCGCTCGAGTCCTGGCAGGAGGAAGGGCGATCGTTCTATCGGCTGAGCGGGCCGATGACGGCACACTGGCTCGTCAACCAGTGTCTCTGGCTGAAGGGTGAACCGCCCTTCGAGGCACTGGTTCGGGAGCTCGATCCCGGCAACGGCTCGGCGGTGGTCGAGACCGTGCACAACTTCAGGCATCCGCGCCATACCGTCTGGGGCATCAACGCGCGCAACCCCGAGCAGAACTTTGCGCTCAACCTGCTCATGGACCCGGAAATCGACTTCGTGACCCTGCTGGGGCAGGCGGGCACCGGCAAGACGCTGCTGGCGCTGGCGGCCGGCCTGGCCCAGACCCTGGACAACAACCTGTACGGGGAAATCATCATGACGCGGGTCACCGTACCGGTTGCCGAGGATATCGGCTTCCTGCCGGGGACCGAGGAAGAGAAGATGACGCCGTGGATGGGGGCGCTGATGGATAACCTGGAGGTGCTTTCCAAGGTGGATCAGGGCAGCGGGAGCTGGGAACGCCAGGCGACCAATGACCTGCTCAGTTCGCGCATCAAGATCCGTTCGCTCAACTTCATGCGTGGCCGGACCTTCCAGAACAAGTACGTCATCATCGACGAGGCCCAGAACCTGACCGCCAAGCAGATGAAGACCCTGCTGACGCGGGCCGGCCCCGGCACCAAGATGATCTGCCTGGGCAACGTGGCACAGATCGACACGCCGTACCTGTCCGAGACGACCTCGGGTCTGACCTACGTGGTCGATCGCTTCAAGGGCTGGCCCCATGGGGCGCATATCACGCTCAGGCGCGGTGAGCGGTCGCGGCTGGCCGAGTTCGCCGAGGAGAACCTTTGAGCGGCTAGGTGCCGCGCCGCACAGGCGTGGCACCCGGTGCGGCGGCATGCCCCGGCGGACGTTTTTCCTGATTCTGCGGCGCATCCGGACGCCGTGGTCTTGTTGCCGTCAAGCCTTTGTATATTAGTCAGGTTTATTCTGCGTAAGTCGAATCAGTTTGTAAGCATGTTCTAATGGATTAATAATCCCTTCTGCTATCCGAAAACACCAAGGAAAACGGAGTGAGTCTCATGCGTAATCTGTTCAAGTGGGCCGTACTCGGCACGGTACTTATCGGCCTTTCCGGCTGCGGTTTCCTTTCCGTGAAGGACAACCTTGATCCGAAGGCCATGGAGGTCTACGGCGACCTGTACGACAAGTTCGTCGAAAGCGGCGGGGACCTCGGCGCTGCAACCGTCTGGAGAATGCGGGTCGAGGACGGCCTGACGCCCCAGGATGTCGAGGAGAGCCTGGCGTCCGCGGCCATGGGAACCGGGCTTCTGAACGTGGGCAGCATGCCGCTTTCCGAGGAGATCGCCGCCCGTACCGGCGAGGAGCAGCGTTTCCTCAAGATCTACCAGTACTGCAACCCGATGACCGCCCGCAAGGCGACGGACTTCAGCCCCTACTTCTCGGCCTATCTGCCCTGCCGGATCTCGCTGGTCGAGGATGAAGAAGGCGTGCTGTGGCTCTACAGCCTGAATATGGACATGTTCGTGCACGGTGGCCGGAACATGCCGCCGGAGTTCAAGGAAGAGGCGCTGCACGTGCGCAACACCATCTGGGACATGATGGAGAAGGCGGCTGCCGGCGCGTTCTGATGTGATCTGCCGGTGACCGGCCGGGCGCCGCGGCGTCCTGTCGACTCGGAGGGCCGACCTGTTGTCGGCCCTCTTGCTTTTGGGGCGCGGTTTCCCGGGTTCTCGGCACCGGCGGCTGGCGCACGGGGGGCGTGCTGCAAGGGAACCTGCACGAAGCATTCACGGCTTCGCCGGCACGCCTCCGCGTTCAACAACGCCCGGCCCGGCCTGCCCAAGTGACAGGCTTGCGCCACGGTACGTCGGGCTGTCTACGCCCCGATCGGGAATCTGAAGCAATCGAGCCGGGGTTCTTTGGTCAGCGCACTGCACGAGTCACCCGGTGCACCGCCGAACCGCAGATACCACGAATAGGGCAGTGGGAAAGGCGGCCCGGGCGCCTGAAACCGCGCGCAGCGCGCCAGCGCAGTCCGCGCGGGCCGGTAGGGGTGATCGTCCCGACCGCCGGAATCAGGAAGGACATGGTCACGGATATCAGCCGCACGAACATCCGGTCATGGTGCCGGACACGAATGCGTCTCACGCGCCCGAGGCGGCTGGCATGCGCGATCCGGTTGGGCGGCGGGGCCGCCTGTCGGTCACTGCTTCGGTTTCCCGGGTGGTTCGGAAGGGCCGAACTCGCGCTCCAGCCAGGCCACGATATCGGCCGACTCGTACATCCAGGTGTCGCTGCCATCGGCGTTGCGTATCCGCAGGCAGGGCACCTTGCGTTCTCCGCCGCCGCCTTCGAGATCTTCGCCATGCGGGCTGACCAGCGCGTTGCGTGTCTCGATATCCAGGGACAGTCGCTTGCATGCCCGGCGCACGCGAATGCAGAACGGGCAGGTCGGGAACTGGTACAGGGCCAGGTCTGCAACGCGCCGATCCACCTCGGCCTGCTGCTCGGGACTGCGCTGTACCCCGCGGGGCGTGGTGAGCCGTTCCCAGGCCAGCAGGGGTGGGCCGAGGAGGGTGCGGACGGTTCTGAAGAACAGGCGGATCATGGTGACTGGTGGTTTCTCGTCAGAAGTTCGAATGTTTGCTGGATTGCGCCTTGATCACTCAGTCACCGGAAAGGTGCCGGGCGATCAGTTGCACGGGATGCTGCACCCGCAGCCTGCTGCCGCGCTGCCCAAGTCCGACATTCAGGTGCAGGATGCAGCCGGCGTTGGTGCTGACCAGGTCGTCGGGATCAAGCGCCTCGATCGTGTCGAGCTTGGGCGCCCTGAGCGCCCGGGCCTGTTCGGGGTGTGTCAGGCGCCGCAGGCCGGCCGAGCCGCAGCAGAGCGCATTGCCCGGCAGGGTGGCGACCTCCAGCTGCGGAATGCGTCGCAGCAGGCGCTCGCCGGCATCGGGGTCACGAAGCACATTGCGCTGCGAGCAGGGCAGATGCACCGCGACCTTTCGCCCTCTGGCCGGGACCAGCTCGGGCCAGGCGGCCTCAGGCACCCGGGCGAGAAAGTCTGTCAACTCCTCGACCGGTGGTGCCCCGATTGCCTGTTCGCGCCATTCGGCCACGCAGGCCGTGGAGGTGCCGATCACGCGCTCGACGTCCATGGCCCTGAATGCCTCGACATTCCGGGCAATCAGCGCATCCGCCCGGTCGACGGCGCCATCGTGCCGGTGCATGGCGCCGCAACAGCCCTGAGCCCGTGGGACCACGACGGTCCATCCGAGCCTCGTGAGCACCTTCAGGGCCGCCCGCGTCGTGTCAGCGTCCAGCGAGGTGCCCATGCATCCGATAAACAGGCCCACCCGGCCGCGATACGCCGTGGTGGCGGGGTGTATGCCGATCGGATCGGTCGGCCAGGGCAGTGGACGCGGCAGGGCGTCGGCGGCAGGTCCGGCGAGGGCCCGCGTGAGTTTCCCAAGCCCGATGCGATCGCTCAGCGCCTGCGCGCCGACCAGCACGCTCAGGCGGGCCCGGTGCGTCAAGACCCGATCGCGCCATCGCGCGGCGGACTCGTTCGCCTTGCCTGAGGCGCGAAGTTCCTGGCGGGCACCATCGATCAGACGTCCGTAGGGCACGCCGGATGGACACATCTGCTCGCAGGCGCGACAGCCCAGGCAGGCGTCCAGGTGCCCGGCCACGTGGTCATCCACCGGTAACCGCCCTTGGTTCAGGGCCAGCATCAGGGCAATGCGGCCCCGTGGGCCATCGGCCTCATTGCGCTCAAGCCCATAGGTCGGGCAATGGGGCAGGCACAGGCCGCACATGACGCAGCTGTTCGCATCGGCCAGACGCTCAGCCGCTGCGGTGCGCCTTGCGCCCTGCTCGGGCGCGTCGGAGCGCTCCGTTGCGGGCGGACCACCTGGTTCAGCGTGCGTGCTCGGCAAGCCTGGCTTGTTCATGCTCTCGTGTATCGTCGCTGGGGCCAGCATGGCTGGTCGGGCACCCATCATAACCCGGTGCCGGATGTGGGCCGAACCGATTGCCGCGAACGGAACAGGGTTGTCCGCGGCGCATCCACCGCTTGCGCGCGGCCCGATAATTAGAATATCATTACATAATGAATTGCCTATATTCCTCCTTGGTCAATTCATGCGCATGGCCCCGGGCACGACTGTGCCCGGGGTTTTTTTGCATTGTGCCCGCGCGGCATGGGCAAAGCCCCGCCGGGCACGCCCCGTGAAATCCGGCCGGGAACCGCCTGCCGCGAGGGCAGCGGCTCCGGCGGCACGTCTGGCCATGCACGCGGAGCAGGCGAAGCCCATGGCCCCGGGCAGGGTGTGCCGCGGCAACCGCGGTTTTTTTTGGAGAAGGACTTGTCCCATCTTGGACCCTGCGCTAGAATCCGCGGCCTTATTTGAATCAAGCCGCTTCCTTGGGAGCCCTACGCTAATGAAAACCTATTCAGCCAAGCCGGCCGAGGTGAAGCGCGACTGGTACGTGGTTGACGCTTCGGGCAAGACGCTCGGTCGTCTCGCCACCGAGTTGGCGCGTCGCCTGCGCGGCAAGCACAAGGCGGAGTACACGCCGCACGTTGATACCGGCGATTACATCGTGGTGATCAACGCAGACAAGATTCAGGTCACGGGCAACAAGGCCCAGGACAAGATGTATCACTTCCACACCGGCTTTATCGGCAACATGCGCCACTTCAGCTTCGACAAGATGATGGAGCGCAAGCCCGAGCGTGTGATTGAACTCGCCGTGAAGGGCATGCTGCCGAAGAACGCGCTGGGTCGCCAGATGTTCCGCAAGCTGCGCGTCTACTCCGGTGCCGAGCACAACCACGCTGCACAGCAGCCCAAGTCGCTGGAAATCTGACGGAGTCATCATGGCAGTCACGCAAAACTACGGAACCGGACGCCGCAAGACCTCGGCCGCGCGCGTCTTCCTGCGGCCGGGTACCGGCAATATCACCGTCAATGGCAAGCCGCTGGACGAGTTCTTCGGCCGGGAAACCGCCCGCATGATCGTGCGTCAGCCCCTGCAGCTTCTGGAATCCGCGGACCGGTTTGATGTGTTCGTCACCGTGTCCGGCGGCGGCATCAGCGGTCAGGCCGGTGCGATCCGCCATGGCCTGACCCGTGCGCTGATCGACTACGACGAGGCCAACCGCGCGCCGTTGCGTCAGGCCGGGTTCGTCACCCGCGATGCGCGGGAAGTCGAGCGCAAGAAAGTCGGCCTGCGCAAGGCGCGTCGCGCGGTCCAGTTCTCCAAGCGCTGATCCCGGAAGCGCCCGGTCCTTACACCGCCTGGCAACATGGCCAAGAACCCGCGTTACGCCCTCGCGTGCCGCGGGTTTTTTCGTGTCTGCCCATTGCCGATCGGGCGGCCGTTTTCAGGCCGGACCCCGTTATTTGCGGGACATCTCGCGTGAAAGGTGCGCCGCGGGACCGCGAACCGTCCCCGGGGTTTCAGTGCAGGCTTTCGTTCAGGGCGTCGACCACCTCGGCCCAGTCATCGTCCTGAGCGACGGCTTCTCTCAGGAAGGCGGCCTGACTTGGGGACCAGAACGGCGCATCCTGCAACTGCATGTTGTGCGGAAGCGGCGCGTGGTCCTCGATGAACCGGTCGATCTCTTCCTCGCAGTTGGGCAGGCCGAGCTGCGCGAACAACTCGGCAAGCGAGTGAAACGGTTGGTCCATGACTTACTCCCCCGTGTGCGTGGTGTCGAATCGTCGCGGCCGAGTCAACCCGTGCCCGACCGCTCCATGGGGAATCTGCGTCCCCCTGCTTCATGTGAACCAGGCGGGCAGATCCCCGCCGCCGGTTCGACGCACACCCTAGCCAATCTGGGCCGGGCGTCGCTGTCATTCGAGTGTAACAGTCTCGCGCACGAACCGTTGTCTGTTCGGTGTGTGCGTTTTTTTTCGGGCAATCGCCGTGGTTGCCCGGAAGGCCCGCCGCCTGGCGACGCGGGCGCGTCGGTTCGATACGGAATGCTTTTTTGAAAGGAAATGTCATGAAAAACCTGCATGTGATGGCCGGCTTGCTGCCGGCACTGCTTGCCGGCCCCGCCGTGGCGGCTCCGGCCTTCGACGCACCACCTGCCATCGAGGTGTGGCAGTTGCATCCGGACGCGGCCTTGTTCGCGGCGCAGCATGCGCTCGAGGCGTGCCGGCAGGCCGGCTATCACACCGTGGCCGTGTCCGTGGTCGATCGCCGGCATGGAGAGATGGTCATGCTCCGGGATGCGGCCGCACCCCGGATCACCGTGGAGGTGGCCAGGGCCAAGGCGTATACCGCGAATCAATTCAGCGCCGCCACCTCGAGCCTGACCGACTTTCATGACGGTCCGCTGGCGCACCGGGACCAGGTGTTCCTGGATGCCGGCGGGGTGCCCATCGAATCGGGCGGAACCGTCTACGGTGCCATCGGTGTGGCCGGCGCGCCCACCCAGCCCGAGGACGAGGCCTGTGCCCGCGCGGGGGCCGACGCGCTGGCCTTTGAACTGGACATGATGTAACCAACCGGAACGCCAGGTAAGCCCGGCAGAAAGTCTTCCCTGGCTGGGCGCGGTAACGCCCGGAGTGCGCTTCAGCCCGGGGTGATGGCGCCGGTGGTGGATTCAGATTCCTGGACGAACCCGATTGCTCATCCGCGAGAGCGTCCGGACGGGGCGGGTGGTGTCCGCTGCTGGCCGCGGTGGGCGAGCACGCGGTCGAGCTGCGCGGCAAAGGCCTGCCTTTCGCGTGGACCAAGGGGCGGCGGCCCCCCGCCGTGCAGGCCGCTGGAGCGCATGGTTTCCATGAAGTCCCGCATGTTCAGCCTGGCGCGGATGGTGTCCGGCGAAAAGGTTTCTCCGCGGGGGTGCAGCGCCTGGACGCCCCTGGCCATTGCCTCGGCGACCAGCGGAATATCTGCGCTGACCAGCAGGTCGCCGGTCCCGATCTGCTCGAGGATCAGGTCGTCGGCAGCGTCGAAACCCGCTCCGACGCGGATCATGCGGATGTTGGCGGCTCTTGGCACCGGGATGTCGTGGTTGGCGACCAGCGTCAGCGAAATGCCGGTGCGGCGCGCGGCGCGATAGAGGATTTCCCGGATGACCACCGGGCAGGCGTCCGCATCGACCCAGATCGTCATCATGAACTTGGTCTCCTGTTCAGGTTCGGGGTCCCTTCAGGGGCCTGAGGACAGTCCGGGTGTGCGCGGCCTTTTCGTGCAGTGCGCGTCTCTCGGGGTCCAGCCGGGCAAGTGCCAGCAGCAGCCCGCCCGTGGCCATGACCGGCACGCCAACCGCGAAGTGGATGACCGCGGCGCGCAGTTTGGGTGGTTTGCCCGCCGTGTCGGTCAGTGCAATGCCCCACGCGCGCATGCCGGGGGTCTGGCCGGTCCGGCTCCAGAATCCGATGAAGTACAGCGCCGCCAGGGCCGTCAGGTAAGTCTGGTAGGCCAAGTGCCAGGGGCCGGTGGCCGGTACGGCTTCGCCACCGGTGAATGGCAGCAGCATCAAGGTTGCGATCATCCAGACGGCGATGACCAGCATGGCATCGTAGGCGAAGGCGGCGAACCGGCGCCAGATGGGCGCGGGAGTGGGCATCACGCGCCCCCCCGCCCGTCCGGGCCGCCGAGATGGTCCAGCAACTCGTGGGCGGTGGCTACTCGTCTGGCCGGGTCGGACAGATCCTGCTGAATCCGGAGTGTCTCGCCGGTCAGGCGGTAGGTCTGCGGATGCTGCTGCACCAGTTCGATAATGCGCATCGGCTCGATTTGCGGGCGCTCCGTGAACAGGATTCGTCCGCCACCGGCCGCGAATTCCATCTTGACGATGCCCATCGGCGTGGCCCGCTGGCGCAGGCCGGTGACCGTCATCAGGGTGCGGACCGGCTCGGGCAGCAGGCCGAAGCGGTCGATCAGCTCCACGCGCATCTCGTCAAGGGCGGACGGGGTTTCGGTATTCGCGATGCGCTTGTACAGGATCAGTCGCGTATGCACGTCGGGCACGTAGTCGGCCGGTATCAGGGCCGGAAGCCCCAGGTCGATTTCGGCCCCGTGGTGCAATGGCTTGTCCAGCTGGGGGGTGTTGCCGGACTTGAGCGCCTTGACCGTGCGCTCGAGCAGCTCCATGTACAGGGTGAACCCGACTTCATGCATCTGGCCGCTCTGGTTTTCTCCGAGCAGTTCGCCGGCCCCGCGAATTTCCAGATCATGCGTCGCGAGCGTGAAGCCCACGCCCAGATCCTCAAGCTGCTCGATGGCCTCCAGCCGCTTGCTGGCATCGGCCGTCAACGTGCGCCGGTCCGGGACGATGAGGTAGGCATACGCCCGATGATGCGAGCGGCCCACCCGGCCACGGATCTGGTGCAGCTGGGCCAGGCCCAGCTTGTCCGCCCGGTTGATCAGGATGGTATTGGCGGTCGGGACGTCGATGCCCGACTCGATGATCGTGGTGGCCACCAGCACGTTGAACCGTTGGTGATAAAAGTCGGCCATGACCTGTTCGAGCGCCCGCTCGGGCATTCGGCCGTGGGCGACGCGCGCTCGCGCCTCGGGCACCAGTTCCTCGAGCTCCCGCGCCACCCGCTCGATGCTGCGGACCTCGTTGTGCAGAAAGTAGATCTGTCCGCCACGCTTGAGCTCCCGCAGCACCGCCTCCCGAACCAGGGCGCCGTCCCACTCGGTAACCAGGGTTTTTACGGCAAGCCGTTCGCGAGGCGGCGTGGCGATGATCGACAGCTCCCGTATTCCGGAGAGCGCCATGTTGAGCGTGCGCGGAATCGGTGTGGCGGTCAGGGTCAGCAGGTCCACTTCGGCCCGCAGCGCCTTGAGTCGCTCTTTGTCGCGCACTCCGAAACGGTGTTCCTCGTCGATGATCATCAATCCCAGGCGCTTGAACCGGGTCTGACCCTGCAGCAGCTTGTGGGTGCCGATGATGATATCGACCTTGCCCGCCTCGACGTCCGCCAGCACGGTGTTGGCCTTGCCGGACCCGCTCAGTCTCGAAAGCCCCTCAATGCGGACCGGCCAGTTGGCGAAGCGGTCCCGGAAATTGCGCAGGTGCTGTTCGGCCAGCAGCGTCGTTGGCACCAGGACCGCGACCTGCATGCCATCGCGGACCGCGACGAACGCGGCACGCATGGCGACCTCGGTCTTGCCGAAGCCGACATCCCCGCAGACCACCCGATCCATGGGCCGGGGGGCGCGCATGTCCAGGAGTACCGAGTCGATCGCCGCTTGCTGGTCGGTCGTGGTCTCGAAGGGAAACTCCTCGGCAAAACGGCGGTAGTCCTCGTCCGGGGTGCCGAATGAATGGCCCTTGCGGGCTGCGCGCCGGGCATGGATGTCCAGCAGTTCGGCCGCCACGTCCCGGACCTGCTCCGCTGCCTTGCGGCGCGCCTTTTCCCACTGGTTGCTGCCCAGGCGGTGCAGGGGGGCCGCCTCGTCGCCCGCCCCGGTGTACCGAGAAATCAGGTGCAGGGCGGAAACCGGCACGTAAAGCCGGTCGTCGTTGGCGTACTCGAGCAGCAGGAACTCCTGCTCGATGCCGTTCATGTCCAGGGTGACCAGCCCGCGATAGCGGCCGACCCCGTGGTCCTCGTGGACGACCGGCGCGCCCTCCGCCAGCTCGGTGAGATTGTGAATCAGCGCATCCGCATCACGCGTGCGCGTCGTCGGACGCCGACGCTGCCCGACCCGTTCCGCGAACAGGTCGGTCTCTGCCACCAGGGCCAGCTCGCCTCCGTCGAGCACCGCGCCTTGCTCGATCGGTGCCACGGTGATGGCCAGACGCAGCGTGTCGTCCTGCTCGAATGCCGGCCAGCCCGAAATCGTGCCAACCGGCAGACCTGCCGAACCCAGCGATTCGATCAGCGCTTCGCGGCGACCGGCGGACTCGGCTGCAATCAATGTCCGGCCGGAAAAATCGCCAAGAAACTGCGCGAGGGCGCCAAACGGGTTGTCCCTGCGGCTGTCCACGGACAGGTCGGGGAGCGGATCACCGGGCAACCGGATCGCCTGGGGCAGGGACGGATCGTCGGGGTCGATGCCAAGAAGACGGGGAAGGGCGCCGATTCCCGCGTCGATCCGGGATCGGGGCAGGTAGATTTCCTCGGGGGAGAGAATGGGACGCTCCGGGTCGTGCCGGCGTTGCGCGTAGCGTTCCGAGGCTTCCTCGAAAAACCGGTCACAGGCGGTCAGTGCCCCGGGCAGTGTCACGGCGACGGTTTCTGGCGGCAGGTAGTCGAACAGCGTCGCGGTCTGGTCGAAGAACAGTGGCAGGTAGGACTCGATACCTGCCGGCAGCAGGCCGTCGCTCATCTGCCGGTAGACCAGCGAGCGTGCCGGGTCGCCCTCGAACCGGTTTCGGTAATTGCGCCGGAACGTGGCGATGCCCTGTTCGTCGATGGGCATCTCGCGGGCGGGCAGCAGCTCGACGCGATCGATCCGGTCGATGGAGCGCTGGGTTTCCGGTTCGAAGGGGCGCAGCGAGTCGATCACGTCGTCGAACAGGTCGATGCGCAACGGCTGCTCCAGCCCCATCGGAAACAGGTCCACAATCGATCCGCGTACAGCATACTCCCCGTGCTCGAAGACCTGCGAAACCGCCCGGTAGCCGGCCGACTCGAGCTGCTGGCGGAATCGGTCGATATCAAGGCGTTCACCGACTGTCAGGATCAGACTGCGGCTCGCGATGTACTCGGGAGGCGGAAGCCGCTGAGCCAGCGTCGGCGCGGCCACGATGACGGCGCCGGTTGTGCGCCGCGGCAGGTGCCAGAGTCGGGACAGCCGGTCGGAGATGATGTCCTGGTGCGGTGAGAAACGGTCGTAGGGCAGCGTTTCCCAGTCCGGGAAAAGCTCCGCCTCCTGGCCAAAGGCCGCCAGTTCGTCCTGCAGGCGGCTGGCGGAAAAGGCGTCCGGCACCACCAGGAGCAACGGGGCGGATCTGGAATCGATCAGTCTTGCGATGGCCAGTGCGGTGGCCGCATGGGCGGGCACCCGCCAGTAGACCGGATCTTTGGCGCTTCGGGGAATCGGTAGCGTGGAGCGGGACATGGTCGAGTCGATGGTTTCAGGTGCGGCCGGAGGACGCGGTCGGGCGCGTCGGATGGGCATGCGCAGCCGGCATGGGTGCGCGACAGTTTAAACCAGATTGCACCGCTTGGCTCAGGGCGATCCGGCTGGGCCCGCGTCGGGCCGAAGGCAGGTACATGCAAAGGCCCCGCCTCGGCGGGGCCTGTTCAAGGCGTCTGTTGTCGGGCCGGGTTGTCGATCCCGGACACCCTGCAGCCGATTACACCCGGTAATCGACCTGGGCGCCCGGTGCGCCAGCCGGGTCATCCCCGCTTGCGTCCTGATAACCTTGCTGCCGAAGCTCCCGCAACTCCCGCTGCGCCTCGGCCCGCATGGCCCGGGCGTCGGATGCCGCCGCGCGGTCAGCCGGCGACGGGTCGGCCGGAGCCAGTGCTGCCTTGATGATCTGATCGGCCTTTCGGATCGTGGCGGCCGGGTCGTCCGGCACCGGGCTGGTGTCAATCCGGACCTCGCCCCCCACGATATAGCGCTTGCCGTCCGGGCCGGACTCGTAGTCGTAACTCCCGCCACGCACCAGCCCGGCACCCGCCGCGCGATGCGCGTTCTCGTGGGCGACGACCTCGCGCTCGCGCTTGGCGAGTTGCTCAACCTCGGCCTGTTCGCGCTCATCAAGCGTCTCGTCGCGATTGCGACTGCGAATGTCGTCGTTTGCAGCCGCCTCGCCCCGGACTACGCCACGCTCGTATTCACTCGGCGTGACCCCGTCACTGCTGCGGGCATTGCCGGCAGCAGCCCGCTTGATGGTTTCCGCGGCCTCGGGGTTGTACGGTGTCGGGTGTGTGGAAAATCCACTCAGAGCCCCAAAGTCCATATCGCACCTCCTGTCCTCCCGGCGTCAGGGCCGGCCACTGCGGGCCGGCCACATGCCGGGGAATCAGGCCATGGTGTTGAGCAGCGTCCCGACGCTGCCACCGCTGCCACCGCTGCCGCCGCTGCCACTGTCGTCCTGCTGGCGACTTTCGACCGCCTGCTGGACCACTTCGGGAGAGGCAACGTACTCGGTCGGCGTGGTGCGGGTGCTGTTGTTTTCCTGCGCGCTGCTGGCCTGGGCGGCCGGTGCAGAGCGCTGGTTCAGCACGTCATCTGCCTGACGGGCGCCACCCATGGACGCCATCGGATTGCCGAGTGCTGCGTTGTTGATGCTTTCAGCCATTGTGATCACCTCCGGGCTTGATCTGCCATTGCCTTTCGGGCGTACCGCGCACGGTGGCGCGGACTTTTCCCTTTCCTGGTATCAGTTTAGATCATCCCGTCCGGATTTGTTCCCCTCGTCGGATGAACGGTCATGCCGCGCTGGCTGGCTGATTCGTTGCCGAACCTGCTCGATTTGTGTCGTGGAGCCGAACAGCACCAGCACGTCACCGGCGCGCAGCCGCGTGCCCGGTTCCGGTGCCCCTCCGCGAATGCCGTTGCGCCGAAGTGCGTTGATTTCGAGAGTGCTGTCGGGGGGCAGGATCTCGTCGAGACGCCTGCCCACGGCCGCGTCGCCTTCGCGGACCGCCAGACTTTGCATGGTTTTGGTCGGCGTCGTGGCGTGATGAACCTTGCGCGGGGTTCCGGCCGAGGGGACTTCCGAAACCAGACGGGCATAGTGTTCACGTCGGATCTGGGCAATCTGGCGCAGAAAGTCGTTCATCGGCACCGCGAACTCGTGCAGCACGTAGCCGGCCAGCACCAGGGCGGACTCCAGTTCGGCGGGAATGACTTCCGAGGCGCCGGCGGCCAGCAGCTCACCAAGATGGGCCTCGCTGCGGGTCCGGACGATGATCGTCAGTTCGGGGACCTGCGCGCGTGCCGATTCGATGGTCTTGATCGCGGCCGAGGTGTCGTCATGACAGATCACCAGTACCCGGGCACGCTCGATGCCGGCAGCGGCCAGCACGGCGGGATCGGTCCCGTTGCCCAGGTGCACGGGGAGGGTCCGCGCGGCCGCCGCGCGCACGACCTCGGGGTCACGGTCGAGCGCGATGTAGTCAAAGCCCTCGCGTTCGATCAGGTCCGCGACGGTTTGGCCCGCGTGACCAAACCCGCAGAGGACCACATGGTCCCGGCAGTCCACGCAAGCGCGCTGCAGCGTCCGGGTGGCATCCGTCATGGCCGAGCCGGGCGCCGGTCGGGCCGGCCCGGCGAGCAGTTCGGCCAGTTTCTCGTTGTGTCGCACCAGCAGCGGGGTCAGGAGCATGCTGAAGATCACCGTGGCCAGAACGATCTGCATCTGGTCGCCGGGCAGGATTTCGGGGCCGGCCAATGCCAGGAGCACGAAGCCGAACTCGCCCCCTTGTGCAAGGATGATTGCCGACCGCAACGCGACCTGCGAATCGTCGCCGAAGAGGCGACAGAGCAGGAAAACGACCAGCATCTTCAGGGACATGAGCAGGGCGAGCAGCAGCAGCACCCAGCCGATGATCTCCCCCAGCGCACCAATATGCAGCAGCATCCCGATGGTGATGAAGAACAGCCCGAGCAGAACGTCCCGGAATGGCCGGATTTCCGCCTCGATCTGGTCGCGGTACCGGGTTTCCGACAGGGCCAGCCCGGCCAGAAATGCGCCCAGTTCGTAGGAAAGTCCGATCGAGTGGGTCGCATCGGCGAAGAGCATCACCACCAGCAGAATGCCGAGGGTGAACAGCTCGACGGAGCCGGTGCCGAGAATGTGGTGGAACAGCGGCCGAAGCAACCAGCGTCCCGAGAGAAACAGGCCCACCGCCACGATCGCGCCAAGCGCAAAGGTCCGCAGGACCTCCAGGCCGATTGCTCCGTTGCCGGTGTTGCCCTCGGCGCTGAGCAGGGGAATCACGATCAGGAAGGGGATGACGGCAAGATCCTGAAACAGCAGGACTCCGACCGCGTTGCTGCCATGCCGGCTGTTGATCTCCATCTGTTCGGCCAGCTGCTTGATGACCACGGCGGTGGACGAGACGGCGGCGACCCCGGCCAGGACCACCGCCAGCGCGATCGGGTGGCCCAGGATGATCGTGATGGCGGCCACCAGCCCGGAAGTGGCCAGCACCTGGAGTCCACCGAGGCCGATCACGGCCCGGCGCATGGACACGAGCCGGGGGAACGAGAACTCCAGCCCCAGCGTGAACAGCAGGAATACCACCCCGAATTCCGCGATCTGACGGACGATTTCCGAGTCTGCCACCAGTCCGACGCCATGTGGTCCGGCGATCATCCCGACCACGAGATACGCGACGATGGCCGGCAGGGACAGGCGCTGAAGGATCAGGACCGTGAGCACCGAGAGTGCCATGAGCACCATAATGCTCGTAATCAGGTGTTCACCCATTTGCTGCTGTCTCCTGTGACCCGGGAAAATGCGGCACGAAGCCCTCGATGGCCCCATGCCGCGACGTTGGGGTCAAATGATGTTCTGTCCGCACGGTGCGATTGAATGGATTGCGCCATGGCGCGGCAGGGCGAGTCTGCCCTGCTCAGCCGGGCATGGTTTCTTGCATGGCCGCCTGGGCGAGGTCGAGAAACCGCTGTCGGGGAAGCTCCTCGGCGCCGAGTCTCAGCAGGTGCTCGGTGGCGAACTGGCAGTCCAGCAGGGCCAGCGGACCGAGACAGTCGTCGACCAGGAGCGCGGCGAGCGCAAACTTGGAGGCGTTGGCCGCGCGGCTGAACATCGATTCGGCGAAGAACATCCGCCCGATCAGTACCCCGTAGAGCCCGCCGACCAGCTCGTTCCCCCTGTAGACCTCGATCGACCGGGCATGTCCCTCGGCGTGCAGTGCGGTAAACGCGGCCTGCATCTCCGGGACGATCCAGCTCCCGGCCGATTCCGGTCTGGGTGCGGCGCAGCCCCTGATGACCGATGCAAAATCCTCGTCCACCGTCACCCGGTAGCGGCCCTGCCGGCGCCATTTTCGTAGAGAGCGGGAGAGATGGAACCGCTCCGGCACGATGACCGTGCGCGGGTCCGGACACCACCAGAGGATCGGGTCGCCCCGGGAATACCACGGAAAGATGCACTGCCGGTAGGCGGCAATCAGGCGCCTGGTGGACAGGTCGCCGCCGACCGCGATCAGGCCGCTGGATTCAATTGTCACCTTGCGTGGGTCGGGGAACAGGTCCGGCCGGTTGCCCAGACTGTAGATCGGCATGGCTCAGCGCGGCAGTTGCAGGCGTTGCCGATCCGGATTCCGGCGGTACAGGGTGAGTACATGCCCGACGGTCTGCACAGTCTCGGCGTCGCAGTCGCGGGCAATTTGCGCCGCGATCGCCTGCTTGTCCTCGCGGCTCTGGCCGGGGATGCGCACCTTGATCAGTTCGTGCACGCGCAGGGCCTCGTTGATTTCCGCGAGGACCGCGTCGGTCAGCCCGTGCTGACCGAGCAGCACGACGGGCTTGAGGTGATGGGCTTGTGCCTTGAGAAACTTCTGCTGGTCGCGGGTGAGTGTCATCGGTCGCTCCGGGTGATCGCTGCGGACGTCTGCCTGGTTGCGGCGTCTTGCGCCGTCGGCTGGGTCATTTGCCACGGAGCGTGGCAAATGACCAATTGCGCCGCCCCGGGAATTGCCGCAATGTTAGCGCATCCTGAAATGATTGACCCGGTCCGCCGGGTCGGCAAGCGCAGCGAGGAGGTCCTGTCATGACGCCCGTTCCCTGGTCGGTTCAAGCACGGCGCCGGTCGTGGGTCCTGTCCGCCCTGCTGATGGCGCTGGTCCTGGTGGGGCTGGCCGGCTGTGGCGGGCTCGACGACCGGGTGGCCGAGTACCAGACGCCGGATCGGCTGGTGTTCCGCACGGTGACGCCGCCGATGCCGACGGCTGAGGTCACGCTGGCTTCCGCTGATGGCGACCTGAGCACCACAGATCTGTTCGAGGGCCAATGGACCCTGCTGTACTTCGGCTATACCTACTGCCCGGACGTCTGCCCGGTGGAAATGGGTGAACTGGCGCGGGTGGCGCGCATGCTGCGCGAATCCGGCGCGGATTTCGACTGGCAGATCGTGTTCGTTTCGGTCGATCCGGATCGGGACAGCCCGGAGCACCTGGCCACTTATGTCGAGTATTTCGACCCGGCGGTGATCGGGGTCACGGGTGCCCCCGAGGCGATTCGTGCGCTGGCAGACAGCGTGCGCGCCGACTACCGGATCGACGAGGCCTCGCGTGGCGAGGTGGGTGGTCAGCAGTATTACCTGGTCGATCATGACACGTCCTTCCGGCTGATCGCGCCGGATGGACGCATGGTTGGCGTGTTTCCTTCACCCCACGAGGCGCCGGTCATGACGCCGGTGCTTCAGTCCTTCATCGAGGAGGTTTCCGGATGAGAAAGCATCATTTCACTTCGGCACTGGTCGCCCTCGGCCTGGTTCTGGCGAACCCCTTGCAGGCTGCGCCGGCGGTGTCCGGCGCCTGGGTGCCGGAAATGCCCCCCGGCGCGCATGCCTACGGAGCCTTCATGGTCCTGGAGAACCCGGATGACGAGGTGGTGTCTCTGGTTCGTGCCGAGGCACCCGGATTCTCGAAGATCGAACTGCACGAATCGGTCAACGTCGACGGAATGCACCGGATGATCGAAATGTCGGAAATCGAGATTCCCCCGGCTGGCCAGACGCTGCTGCAGCCCGGTGGGTATCACGTCATGTTGATCGGACCGCAAACCCCCCTCGCCGCAGGGGATGTGGTGCCGATCACGCTTCATTTCTCCGATGGGTCGGTCATGCAGGTTGATGCCGAGGTTCGCCGGCGTGATCAGATGAAGCGCGGACACATGGGTGGCCACGCCGGGCACTGACGGGCCGCATCCACCGTCTCCACCGTCCATGCCCGCCGCAAACGTCGCCTGCTGGTCGCGCCCATCGCGGCCCGACCGGCAGGCACCGGTCCCCGGCGCAATCAGCCCGTTTCCCGATGGCATCGGCCAGGCCCGTCCTGCCCTGCCGCACCGGGCGCGTCTGCGGCACCTGCTGGCCGGTCGTGTCGACCTGGTGTCACGTCCGCTTGTGTCACATTCGACAGGGGCCGGTGATATCATCCGAGCTTATGGTCGGCTGGCCGTTGTGCGCGCTTGCGGGGAGCGCCTTGTCGGGCAAGGCGCCGGACGGGGTCATCCGCAAGTCTTCGCGCAGCAACGCTCGGCCTGGGTTCCGCGATGTCATGGCTTGCGCCGTGGCGCGGCAGGGCATCCGTGCCCTGCAACGGAAGGTCTGCATGCGTACAGGCCCTGGCCTGGGTCTTGCGGGTGATTTCGCGCGCCGCGTGCGCGCCGGGTTTCGGGATGGATCGTCAATGGCGCGCAGTCGCAGCAGCCAGCGCTGGCTGAAGGAACACTTTTCAGACAGCTACGTACAGCGCGCCCAGCGCGAGGGCTTCCGGTCGCGCGCGGTCTACAAGCTCATCGAGATCCAGGAACGGGACCGCATGCTCAAGCCGGGCATGCGGGTGGTGGACCTCGGTGCCGCGCCAGGCGGCTGGACCCAGTATGCCGCGTCCATCGTCGGCAGCAGCGGGCGGGTATATGCCCTTGACCTGCTGCCGGTCGACAGCTTCCCGGACGTGGATTTCATCCAGGGGGACTTCACGGACGATCAGGTGCTCGCTCGTCTGTTCGAGTTGCTCGGTGATGAGCCGGTCGACTTCGTGCTCAGCGACATGGCTCCGAACATGAGCGGTGTCGAGTCGGTCGACATTCCGCGAAGCATGTACCTGGCGGAGCTTGCGCTGGATTTTTGCGACCGGGTTTTGAACGAAAAGGGCGGTTTTCTGGTCAAGGTATTCCAGGGCGAGGGCTTCGACGAGTACCTGCGCGCCTTGCGCGCCCGTTTCGTCCGGGTGGTGGTGCGCAAGCCGGACGCTTCGCGTTCCAGGTCGAGGGAAGTCTACCTGCTCGCGCAGGGGCGTCGTCCCGGGCTGTGATATGGTGTCGGCTGGGGGCGGTGCGGATGATGTCGACCTGATGTCCGCAATTGCGTGACGCCCTGCGGTGTCACGGTTGGCCGCCGCGTCCCGGCGAGCGATTTTCCGAGGTGGTTAGTGAACGATTTGGCAAAGAACATTCTGGTCTGGCTGGTGATCGCCATCGTCCTGATGACGATCTTCAACAGCTTCAACTCCGGTACCACGACGGCGCAGCCGCTCTCCTACTCCAAGTTTCTCGAGGACGTGGAGAGTGGCCAGATCGCGGGGGTGACCATCGAGGGGAACAATATCCGTGGCCGTACGGCCGCTGGCAGTGAGTTCCAGACCTATTCGCCGGAGACGGACAACCGTGCGCTCATTGGCGACCTGCTCGACAACGGAGTCGAGATCCAGGGCAAGCCGCCGGAGCGGCCGTCGCTGCTGATGACCATCTTCATTCAGTGGTTCCCGTTCCTGCTGCTGATTGCGATCTGGATTTTCTTCATGCGGCAGATGCAGGGCGCCGGCGGACGCGGAGCCATGAGCTTTGGCAAGTCCAAGGCCCGCCTGCTCGGCGAGGACCAGGTCAAGGTAACCTTCAATGACGTGGCCGGGGCCGAGGAGGCCAAGGAGGATGTCAAGGAACTGGTGGACTTCCTCCGGGATCCGGGCAAGTTCCAGCGTCTCGGTGGCCGGATTCCCCGCGGGGTTCTGATGGTCGGTCCGCCGGGCACCGGCAAGACCCTGCTCGCTCGGGCCATTGCTGGCGAAGCCAAGGTGCCGTTCTTCACGATTTCCGGCTCGGACTTCGTGGAAATGTTCGTCGGTGTGGGCGCCTCCCGGGTGCGCGACATGTTCGAGCAGGCCAAGAAGCAGTCGCCCTGCATCATCTTCATCGACGAGATTGACGCGGTGGGTCGCCATCGTGGTGCCGGCATGGGCGGTGGTCACGACGAGCGCGAGCAGACGCTCAACCAGTTGCTGGTCGAGATGGACGGCTTCGAGGGCAACGAGGGGGTCATCGTGATCGCGGCCACCAACCGGCCCGACGTGCTGGACCCGGCCCTGCTGCGCCCAGGTCGATTTGACCGGCAGGTCGTGGTCGGCCTGCCCGACGTGCGGGGTCGGGAGCAGATCCTCAAGGTCCACCTGCGCAAGGTGCCGGCTGCGGATGATGTCAAGCCGGCCCTGATTGCGCGCGGGACGCCCGGCTTTTCGGGGGCGGATCTGGCCAACCTGGTCAACGAGGCGGCGCTGTTCGCGGCGCGGGCCAGCAAGGGCGAGATCACCATGGCGGACCTGGAGCGCGCCAAGGACAAGATCATGATGGGCGCCGAGCGCAAGTCGATGGTGATGTCGGACGCCGAGAAGAAACTCACCGCCTATCACGAGGCCGGACATGCGATCGTGGGCCGGCTGGTGCCGGAGCATGATCCCGTGTACAAGGTCAGCATCATCCCGCGCGGCCGGGCGCTGGGCGTGACCATGTTCCTGCCGGACCAGGACCGCTACAGCTATTCCAAGCGCAAGCTTGAGTCCAACATCTCCAGTCTCTTCGGGGGACGGATCGCCGAGGAGCTGATCTTCGGCGAGGAGGCTGTGACCACCGGGGCGTCGAATGACATCGAGCGGGTGACCGATATCGCCCGCAACATGGTCACCAAGTGGGGCATGTCCGAGAAGGTCGGGCTCCTGGCCTACAGCGAGGAGGAGGGCGAGGTCTTCCTCGGTCGCAGCATGCAGAACCACAAGAATCTGTCGGACGGGACCATCAGCGACATTGACTCGGAGGTTCGGGCCATCGTCGATCGCAACTACGACCGGGCCAAGCAGATCCTGATCGACAACATGGATATCCTGCACTCGATGGCCGAGGCGCTCATGAAGTTCGAAACCATCGACAGCGACCAGATCGATGACCTGATGGCGCGGCGTTCGGTCCGCGAGCCGGCGGACTGGAGCGGGGATGCCGGCGATGGGCAGACACCATCCGGCGGGGCCGGGGCCGAGTCCGAGCAGGCCGAGGCAGCATCCGACGCCGAGGGTGCGGATGACGAATCGCCGGCCGGCCGCGACAAGCCGATCGGCGGGCCGGCCGGGCAGCACTGACCCGCCCATGCACCTGCGTTCCCTGCTGGAAGGCACGTCCCGTCCGCTGGTGATGGGCGTGCTCAACGTGACCCCCGACTCCTTCTCGGACGGGGGTCGTTTCATGTCCAGGGATGCGGCCCTGCGTGCTGTGGAAGACATGATCGCGGCCGGGGTGGACCTGGTCGATGTGGGCGGTGAGTCCACCCGTCCGGGCGCCGAGCCGGTTGCGGAGTCGGTCGAGCGGGACCGGGTCCTCCCGATCGTCGAAGCCGTGGCGGCGCGTTTTGACGTGGTCATCTCCCTGGATACCAGCACACCCTCGGTGATGCGTGACGGCGTGGCGGCGGGCGCGTCGCTGATCAACGACGTGCGCGCGTTGCGCCGGCCCGGCGCATTGCAGGCGGCTGCCCGGACTGATGCGATGGTCTGCCTCATGCACATGCAGGGCGAGCCGGGCTCCATGCAGGATGCGCCGGCCTATGGCAGCGTGGTCGCGGAGGTCCGGTCCTTTCTGGCCGGCGCCGCGGACCGTGCGCTGGCCGCGGGCATCGAGCGCCAGCGGTTGATTCTCGACCCGGGTTTCGGGTTCGGCAAGACGACCGAACACAACCTGCAGCTGCTGCGCGAGCTGAGTGCGGTCGGGGTGGACGGGTTGCCCCTGCTGGTCGGACTCTCGCGCAAGCGGCTGATCGGTGCGTTGACCGGCAGGCCGGTGGGCGCTCGGCTGGCCGGCAGTCTCGCCCTGGCCTTGCTGGCTGCCCAGCGGGGCGCAAGGATCATCCGGGTACATGACGTGCCCGAAACCGTGGATGTGCTGCGAATCCTGCAGGCGGTATCGGAAGGTTGAAAGGCATGAGCGAACGGAATTTTTTTGGCACGGACGGTGTTCGTGGTCGGGTTGGTCAGGAGCCGATGACGCCCGAACGCATCCTCAAGCTGGGCTGGGCCGCAGGTCGTGTCCTGGCCAGCTCGGGGCGCAAGCGGGTGCTGATCGGCAAGGACACGCGGGTGTCCGGTTACATGTTCGAGTCCGCGCTGGAGGCCGGTTTTTCCGCCGCCGGGGCTGACGTGCGGCTGCTCGGCCCCATGCCCACGCCGGCGATTGCCTATCTGACCCGGACCTTCCGGGCCTCCGCAGGCGTGGTCATCAGCGCGAGCCACAACCCGTTCGAGGACAATGGCGTCAAGTTCTTTTCCGCGGGCGGCGAGAAGCTTCCCGACGAGGTCGAGTCGGCCATCGCGTCGGCCATGAACGAACCACTGGTCGTCGTGCCCTCGGATCAGCTTGGCAAGGCGCAACGGGTCGACGACGCGCCCGGTCGCTACATCGAGTTTTGCAAGAGCACCATCCCGCTGGGCATGAGCCTGGCCGGGCTGCGCATCGTGGTCGACAGCGCCCATGGGGCGACCTATCACGTTGCGCCGCGCGTCCTGCGCGAGCTGGGCGCCGAGGTCATCGCGCTGGGCAACGAGCCGGATGGATTCAATATCAACGACTCGGTCGGTTCGACCGCGCCGGAAGCCATGCGCCGGAAGGTTCTCGAAACCCGTGCCGACCTCGGGATCGCCCTCGACGGGGACGGGGATCGGGTCGTGCTGTCCGACGAGAACGGCGTCCTGCGTGACGGCGACTGCGTACTGTACGTGATTGCCCGGGACCGTGTTCAGCGCGACGGGTACCGGGGGGGCGTGGTTGGCACCCTGATGAGCAACTTCGGCCTCGAGCGGGCGCTGGCGGACGAGGGTGTTGCGTTCGAGCGGGCCCGCGTCGGCGACCGGCACGTGCTCGAGGAGCTTCGGGCGCGTGGCTGGCTGCTCGGTGGCGAGTCCTCCGGTCATGTCGTCTGTCTGGATCGGACCACGACCGGGGACGGCATCGTGGCGGCATTGCAGGTTCTGGCCGCCATGCGGCGGGCGGACGCGTCCCTGTCCGAGCTGTGCGCCGGCATGGTCATGCATCCGCAGGTCCTGATCAACGTGCGGGTCGAGAGTCCGCTCGATATCACGCATCCGACCCTGGTCGAGGCAGTCCAGGCGGCGGAAAGGCGGCTTGGCGATCGTGGTCGGGTGCTGTTGCGCGCCTCGGGTACCGAGCCGGTAGTGCGCGTGATGGTGGAGGGTGCCGACGAGCCGCTGGTTCGCGCCATTGCCAGTTCGCTGGCCGACGAGGTGCTTGCCCTGGCGGAGCGCGATGTGACAAGTTGATTTAAGTCCGGCGGGCAAGTACCCTTACAGGCCGTTTTTTGCCTGCCGGCTGAAGATGCGGGCAAGGTCCGGCATGGACCGCCTCCCGAATAACGACAAAATCAAACCGACCTGGGTATTACTGGATGCGCAAACCGATCGTTTTGGGCAATTGGAAGATGAATGGCTCGCTCTCGCGGAACGCGGAGGTCGTCGATGGCCTGCACGCGGGTCTGGAGGGCCTGGACGGCGTCGAGATCGGCATATGCCCCCCGTTCGTCTACCTGCCGCAGGTCGGTGAGTTGCTGCGCGGCCAGGACCGGATCGGCCTGGGTGCACAGGACTGCTCCGAGTACCAGCAGGGCGCCTACACCGGCGAGGTTTCGGCCTGCATGCTGGCCGAGTTCGGCGTGAAGTACGTCATTCTCGGGCATTCCGAGCGTCGCGCCCTCTTCGCGGAGGATGACCAGGTGGCCGTGAACAAGGTTCGGGCCGTCATGGAGGGCGGAATCACGCCCGTCCTGTGCGTGGGCGAAACGCTTGAGGAGCGTGAGTCCGACCAGACCGAGGAGGTGGTCGGGCGCCAGGTCGAGGCGGCGCTGGACGGGCTGGGGGTCGAGGCTTTCGACAATCTGGTGATCGCCTACGAGCCGGTCTGGGCAATCGGGACGGGCAAGACCGCGACGCCCGAGAAGGCGCAGGCCGTGCACGCATTCATCCGGGGCCTGGTCGCCAGTCGGGATGCTGCCGTGGCGGACCGGTTGCGCATCCAGTACGGCGGAAGCATGAAGCCGGGCAACGCGGCCGACCTGATCGCCCAGCCGGATATCGACGGCGGGCTGATTGGCGGTGCTTCTCTCAAGGCCGAGGACTTTCTTGCCATTTGTCGGGCTGCCGCCTCTTCCGTGAAAGATTGACATTCCATGACCACACTCATCATATTCGTTCATGTGCTGCTCGGGCTGACCCTGGTCGGGCTGGTGCTCATCCAGCACGGCAAGGGGGCCGATGCCGGGGCCGCGTTCGGAAGCGGCTCCTCGGGCACGGTATTTGGCGCCCGTGGCGCGACGACCTTTCTCCAGAAGCTGACCAGCTGGCTGATCGCTGCGTTCTTCGGTACCAGCCTGCTGTTGGCCTATGTAATCAACGCTTCCCACGATGGCGGCAGCGTGGTAGATTCTCGTGCCCCGGTTGAGCAGGCGGACGTGCCGGCTCGCCCGGACCAGCCGGCCGACGTGCCTGCGCCGGCAGCTCCTGGTGAAAGCACAGACGACGTGCCGTCGTCACGCTGATGCCCGGGCGCGCCGCGAGCCGGCGCAATCAGAATAATTCGCGGATGTGGTGGAATTGGTAGACACGCTATCTTGAGGGGGTAGTGACGAAAGTCGTGTGGGTTCGAGTCCCACCATCCGCACCAAATCCTTCCGGTGCCGACCGCCCGAGGCGGTCGGCACCGGACAAACCGAACCTACAGTGGCCCGCCGTACCCAGGCGCAGCAAGCCCCGCCAGATTGCGGGGCTTGCCCGCGAACCGGACACGCACGTCTCGGTCGAACCCAGCCAGGTGCTCCGCGGCCCGTCCACAGGCAATGAGGGTGGCCAATGCTTGAAGGTTATCTGCCGATTCTGATCTTCCTGGTGGTGGCCACGCTGTTCTCGCTGGGCATGCTGGCCGTCGGTTCGGTTCTCTCTCCCCGCAAGCCGGACAAGGTCAAGACAGCGGCCTACGAGTGCGGCTTCACTGCGTTCGAGGACGCCCGGATGAAGTTTGACATCCGGTTCTACCTCGTTGCGATTCTGTTTATCATTTTCGATCTCGAGATCGCTTTCCTGTTTCCGTGGGCGGTTTCCCTGGATGCCATCGGGACCTTCGGCCTGGTCGCCATGGCGATCTTTCTGGGCGTGCTGGTCATCGGCTTCATCTACGAGTGGAAGAAAGGGGCTCTGGAATGGGAGTAGAAGGCGTTCTGGAAAAGGGCTTCGTCACGACCAGTGCCGACAAGCTGATCAACTGGGCGCGCACGGGTTCGCTGTGGCCCATGACCTTCGGCCTGGCCTGCTGCGCCGTGGAGATGATGCACGCGGGCGCCGCGCGCTACGATCTGGACCGTTTCGGGGTGGTCTTCCGGCCCAGCCCCCGGCAATCGGATGTCATGATCGTGGCGGGCACGCTGGTCAACAAGATGGCGCCGGCGCTGCGCAAGGTGTACGACCAGATGGCCGAGCCGCGCTGGGTAATTTCGATGGGCTCATGCGCCAACGGGGGCGGCTACTACCATTATTCCTACGCCGTGGTGCGTGGTTGCGACCGGATCGTGCCCGTGGACATCTACGTGCCCGGCTGCCCGCCGACTGCCGAGGCCTTGCTGTACGGCATTATCCAGTTGCAGAACAAGATTCGGCGAACCAATACCATCGCGCGCTCATGACGCGATCGCGGCGCCGCCTCGATGCGGCGTTCGCGCAATAACGACCGGTCGGACCGACCCTGGGGAGACAACATGGCACAGACCTTGGAGACGCTGAAAGACGCGCTGCAGGCGCGCTTCGGTGCCCGTATCGCGAGCGCGCGCATCGCCCTCGGGGAATTGACCATCGAGGTCCCCGCCGAGGAGTGGTTGGCAGTCGCCTCCGTGCTTGCCGAAGATGGGCAGTTTTCCTTCGAGTCGCTGATCGATCTCTGCGGCATGGACTACTCCGGTTACCGGCTCGACGAATGGGCGGGGCAGGAGAGCGGTTTTCGCGAGGGATACAGCCGCGGGGTCGAACCGTCCACGGCCGGCCGGCTCAAGTTTGGCGATGCGCACGAGGGCCGGGCCACCGACCGGCCCCGGTTCGCGGTGGTCTACCATCTCCTTTCCTACGCGCACAATGCGCGCCTGCGGGTGCGTGTCTACTGCCCGGATGAACAGGCACCCTCGGTGCCGTCGGTGTGCGCCATCTGGAACGGCGCCAACTGGTTCGAGCGCGAGGCATTTGACCTGTTCGGGATCATTTTCGACGGGCACCCGGATCTGCGCCGGATCCTCACCGACTACGGTTTTGTCGGGCATCCCTTCCGCAAGGACTTTCCTCTGATCGGGCACGTCGAGGTGCGGTACGATCCGGAGCGGGAGCGGGTGGTGTACGAACCGGTTTCCATCGAGCCCCGGGTCCTGGTCCCGCGGGTGATCCGGCAGGACAGCCGGTATGTCGAGCCGAGCGACAAGTGAGAAGACGATGCCTGAAATCCAGAACTACACGCTGAACTTCGGTCCGCAGCACCCTTCTGCCCACGGGGTTCTGCGTCTCGTGCTCGAGCTCGACGGCGAAACCGTGGTGCGGGCGGACCCGCATATCGGGCTGCTGCACCGCGGCACCGAAAAACTGGCCGAATCCAAGCCCTACAACCAGTCCATCGGCTACATGGACCGGCTCGACTACGTCTCGATGATGTGCAACGAGCATGCCTACGTGCGCGCGATCGAGCAGCTGGTCGGGATCGAGATTCCCGAGCGTGCGCAATACATCCGGGTGATGTTCGACGAGATCACCCGGATACTCAACCATCTGCTCTGGCTGGGAGCGCACGCGCTCGATATCGGGGCCATGACGGTGTTCCTGTATTGCTTCCGCGAGCGCGAGGACCTGATGGACTGCTACGAGGCGGTCTCCGGTGCCCGCCTGCACGCGACCTACTATCGACCGGGCGGCGTGGCCCGGGACCTGCCGGACCAAATGCCGCAGTACCAGGCCTCCAAGTGGCACTCGGAGCGCGAGGTCCGCAAGATGAACGAGGCGCGCCAGGGGTCGATGCTCGACTTCCTGGAAGACTTCACCGAGCGCTTTCCCCGTTATGTGGACGAGTACGAGACCCTGCTGACCGACAACCGGATCTGGAAGCAGCGGACGGTCGGCATTGGTGTCGTCTCGCCGGAACGGGCCATGCAGATGGGCTTCACCGGGCCGATGCTCCGCGGCTCCGGTGTCGAGTGGGATCTGCGCAAGAAGCAACCCTACGCCGTGTATGACCGGCTGGACTTCGACATTCCCGTGGGTGCCGGCGGCGACTGCTACGACCGGTACCTGGTGCGGGTCGAGGAGATGAGGCAGTCCAATCGCATCGTCCGGCAGTGCATCGACTGGCTGCGCCGCAATCCCGGGCCGGTGATGGTCGAGAACCACAAGGTTTCCCCGCCCCGGCGCGAGGAGGCCAAGGCCGACATGGAAGCCCTGATCCACCACTTCAAGCTGTTCACCGAGGGGTACTGCCTGCCGGAAGGCGAGACCTATGCCGCCGTCGAGCATCCCAAGGGCGAGTTTGGGATCTATCTGGTTTCCGACGGGGCCAACAAGCCCTATCGCTGCAAGATTCGCGCGCCCGGTTTTGCCCACCTGTCGGGGCTGGACGAGATGTCTCGCGGGCACATGCTGGCCGATGTGGTCGCCATCATCGGCACGCAGGACATCGTATTCGGAGAGGTCGACCGCTGATGAAAGAAAGCAAGATTCACCTGCTCAGCGAGCACACCCGCGAGCAGATCGACCACTGGCTGTCGAAATATCCCGAAGATCGCAAGCAGTCGGCGCTTCTTGCCGCGCTGCGCGAGGTGCAGCACCAGAACGAGGGTTACCTCACGACCGAGCTGATGGACGCGGTGGCGGAATACCTCGAGTTGCCGCCGATTGCCGTCTATGAAGTGGCGACCTTTTATTCGGTCCTCGAGACCAAGCCCTGCGGGCGCAATCACGTGGCCATCTGCACGAACATCTCCTGCTGGCTGATGGGTTCGGACCGGATTGTCGAACACTGCGAGAAGAAGCTTGGGATCAAGCTCGGCGAGAGCACGCCGGACGGGCGAATCTACCTGAAAAAAGAAGAGGAATGCCTTGCAGCCTGCGATGGCGGACCGATGATGCAGGTCAACCACGTCTACCACGAGAAGCTCACCCCGGAGAAGGTGGACGAGATTCTCGACAAGCTGGAGTAAGCGCATGACCGAGCAGGTTTGTTTCGCGACCCGTCACTTCGACGAGCCCTGGACCTTCGAGAACTATCTGAAGGTCGGCGGCTACGAGGCCTGGCGCAAGATTCTCCAGGAAAAGACCGATCCGGCGCTGATCATCGAGGAGCTCAAGACCTCCAACCTGCGCGGACGCGGCGGGGCAGGTTTCCCGACCGGCCTGAAGTGGAGCTTCATGCCGCGCAATGCCCCGGGCCAGAAATACATCGTGTGCAACTCGGACGAGTCCGAGCCGGGCACCTGCAAGGATCGCCAGATCCTGCTGAACAACCCGCATGCGCTGGTCGAGGGCATGGCGATTGCCGGCTACACCATCGGCGCGACCGCCGGCTACAACTACATGCGCGGCGAGTTCATGGACCTGCCCTCGCAGCGCTTCGAGCAGGCGGTCCGGGAAGCCTACGAGGCCGGGCTGCTGGGCGCGAACATTCTCGGCAGCGGCGTCGATTTCGACCTGTACGGATCGCTCGGTGCCGGCGCGTACATCTGCGGCGAGGAAACCGCGCTGCTTGAGTCGCTGGAAGGCAAGAAGGGCCAGCCCCGGTTCAAGCCGCCGTTTCCCGCGAACTTCGGGCTGTACGGGCGCCCGACGACGGTCAACAATACCGAGACGCTTTCCTCGGTGCCGGCGATCATGCGCAACGGCGGGCAGTGGTTTGCCGATCTGGGTGTGCCGAACAGCGGGGGAACCAAGCTGTTCTCGGTCTCCGGTCATGTCAACAACCCGGACAACTTCGAGATCCCGATGGGCACGCCCTTCGTCGAGCTTCTCGAAATGGCCGGCGGCGTGCGTGACGGCAATGCCATCAAGGCGGTCATCCCCGGTGGAACGTCGACGATGGTGATCCCGGGGCATGTGATGATGCAGACCAACATGGACTACGACTCGATCGCCAAGGCCGGTTCTGCACTGGGCTCCGGCGCGGTGGTGGTCATGGACGAGACAACCGACATGGTCCGGGCGCTCCAGCGCATCTCGCGGTTCTACTATTCCGAGTCCTGTGGCCAGTGCACGCCCTGTCGTGAAGGAACCGGCTGGCTCTACCGGATGCTCACGCGGATCGTCGAGGGCAAGGGTACGGTATCGGACCTGGACAAGCTGGACGATGTGGCCAGCAAGATCGAGGGCCGCACGATCTGCGCCCTGGGAGACGCGGCCGCCATGCCGGTGCGCAGTTTCATCAAGCACTTCCGGCACGAGTTCGAGTACTACATCGAGCACGGGCGTAGCATGGTCGGCGACGACGTCGCGGCCGTCTGATACAAGAAGCACGGGAAAACGGCATGAGTGACGATCTGATCACCTTTGAAGTCGACGGCATCACCCTCCAGGGCCGGAAGGGTGACATGCTGATCGAGGTGACCGACGCCGCCGGGATCACGATTCCGCGCTTCTGTTACCACCGCAAGCTCTCCATCGCCGCCAACTGCCGCATGTGCCTCGTGGAAGTGGAGCGCGCGCCCAAGCCCCTGCCGGCGTGCTCCACCCCCATCAGCGACGGGATGCGGGTGTTCACCAAGAGCCCCAAGGCGATCCTGGCCCAGCGCTCGACCATGGAGTTCCTGCTGATCAACCATCCGCTGGACTGTCCGATCTGTGACCAGGGGGGCGAATGCGAGCTCCAGGACGTCGCGATGGGCTACGGCGAGGGTGTTGGGCAGTACAGTGAAACCAAGCGGGTGGTCAAGGACAAGGACATCGGTCCGCTGATCGCGACCGACATGACCCGCTGCATCCACTGCACGCGCTGTGTGCGCTTCGGCGAGGAGATTGCCGGCCTGCGGGAGCTGGGGGCGACCGGGCGGTCCGAGCACATGGAGATCGGCACCTACATTTCCAAGAGCGTCACCTCCGAGCTGTCCGGCAACGTGATCGACCTCTGCCCGGTGGGTGCGCTGACGGCCAAGCCGTCACGCTACACGCTTCGTCCCTGGGAAATCATCCAGCACCGTGGTGTGGCCGTGCACGACGGCATTGGTTCCAACCTTTACCTGCACACCCGGAGCGGGCGCGTGATGCGCGTGGTTCCGCGTGACAACGAAGCCGTCAACGAAACCTGGCTGTCGGACCGCGACCGCTACAGCTACACCGGCCTGTATGCCGAAGACCGGCTCGAGCAGCCCATGATTCGCGAGGGCGACCAGTGGCGTGTCGTCGACTGGGAGACGGCGCTGGCCGAAGCTGCCCGCCAGTGGCGGCACGTGCACGAGGTCCACGGGGGCGGCGGCATGGCCGCGCTGGTCTCGCCAAGCGCGAGCACCGAGGAACATTACCTGGTCCAGAAGTTCATGCGGGCGCTGGGGAGCGGTCATGTCGACCACCGGCTGCGGCAGGTGGACTTCAGCAACGATTCGGCCGCGCCGGTGATGCCGTGGCTGGGTCTGGACATCGCTCAGATCCCGTTCCTCGATGCCGCGGTGATCGTCGGCTGTGACGTGCGCAAGGAAGCGCCGTTGTTCGGGCATCGCCTGCGCATGGCGAGTCTCGAGCATGGCGCCCGGATCACGCTGGTGCACCCCTGGACGCAGAACCTGACCTTCGAGGCGCGCGACCAGCTTGTCGGTGGCGCGGACGGCATGGTCGATGACCTGATCGGCGTGGCGAAGGCGCTCGGAGCGGAACTGCCGGATGTCCTGCAGGATCGGGCGGCTGCTGTCCGGCCGGATGCCCGTCATCAGGCGGTCGCGGCCGACTTGCGTGATGGCGAGTCGACGGCGATCATCCTGGGCGCGGTGGCGCAGTCGCACCCGCGTTACGGCATGCTGCAGGTGCTCGCCTCGGCCATTGCCGAGGCTGCCGGTTCGGTCATGGGCTTCATGGCTGCCGGAGGCAATGCCTGCGGAGCCTGGCTTGCCGGTACCGTTCCCGGTCGCGGTCCCGCCGGGTCCGAGACGACGCACGGGCGCAACGCCGCCGAGATCCTGGAAAACCCGGCGCCGGCCATGCTGCTCTTCGGCCTGGAGGCCGAATGCGATACCGCCGCCGGACCGGACGCCGCGCGTCGACTGGCCGGCTGCGATTCGGTGGTGGTTGCCACCAGCTTCGTCACCGACAGCATGCGGCGCTACGCGACCGTGCTGCTGCCGATGGGCACCCACGTGGAAACCGCAGGTACCTGGGTGAATGCCGAGGGACGCTGGCAGTCGGTGCAGGGCGCAGCCACATCGGTGGGCGAGGCCCGCCCGGGCTGGAAGATTCTCCGCGTCCTCGGAAACCTGATGGAGCTTGAAGGCTTCGAATATCTTTCCGTCGAGGAGATCCGCAAGGAACTCGAGCAGGCCTGTGCCTCCGTCGCACTTGACAACCGCACCCGGGCCGCCGCGTCACTGCGGACCGAGGCGCTGAACATTCCGGCCGACGCGCTCTGGCGGCATGCGCCCGTGGCAATGTACGGTGCGGACCCCCTGCAGCGTCGTGCCGCACCCCTGCAGCAGACCGAGGTGTCGATCGAGGAGCGCGCCCTGGCCATCAACCCCGCGGACGCCTCGACGCAGGGGCTGGCTGAAGGGGACGAGGTGGACGTCATCCAGGATGGGCACCACGCCCGGGGCGTCCCGGTGCGACTGGATGAATCCGTGGTGCCCGGCACGGTCCGGCTGTGTGCCGGCACCGGGGCGAGCGATTCGTTGCCGGCAGTGTCCGGACCCGTTGAATTGAGAAAGGTGGCGTCATGACCGAATTTCTCTCGCCGCTGATCGGCTGGCTGCCGGAGTCCCTGCAGTACCTGCTGGTTCACTTGGTGCTGATCCTGCTGATCGTGATTCCGCTGACGCTGGCCGTCGCCTACCTGACGCTGGCCGAGCGCAAGGTCATCGGCTACATGCAGGTGCGCATCGGGCCGAACCGGGTGGGGCCGAGGGGCGCATTCCAGCCTTTTGCCGACGTGATCAAGCTCCTTTTCAAGGAGATCATCACCCCGCAGGTGGCCAACAAGTTCGTTTTCTACCTGGCGCCGGTCCTGATCCTGGTGGCGGCACTGGTGGCCTGGGCGGTGATTCCCTTCGATGATGGCTGGGTTCTGGCCGACATCAACGCCGGGCTGCTGTATGTTCTGGCCGTTGGCGCGGCAGGCATCTACGGGGTGATCCTGGCCGGCTGGGCTTCCAACTCGAAGTATGCGCTGCTTGGCGGCATGCGTTCCGCCGCGCACAAGGTGGCCTACGAGCTGGCCATGGGGTTTGCGCTGGTCGGCGTGCTGATGGCTTCCCAGTCGCTCAATCTTTCCGAGATCGTCCGCGCGCAGGACGGGTCGATCCTGCACTGGTACTGGCTGCCACTTCTGCCGATGTTTGCCGTCTATTTCATCTCCGGGGTGGCCGAGACCAACCGCGCCCCGTTTGACGTGGCGGAGGGCGAGGCGGAGCTGGTGGCCGGTTTCCACGTCGAGTATTCCGGGATCGGTTTCGCGCTCTTCATGCTGGCCGAGTACGCGAGCATGATCCTCATTTCGGCGCTGACGGCCGTGCTGTTTCTTGGGGGCTGGCTTTCGCCGTTTCAGGGAACGCCCCTGGAGGCCGTGTTCGACTTCGTGCCGGGAATCGTCTGGTTCCTGCTCAAGGTGGCACTGCTGCTGTTTCTCTTTCTCTGGTTCCGGGCGACTTTCCCCCGGTTCCGGTATGATCAGATCATGCGACTGGGCTGGAAGGTGTTCATACCCCTGACCATCGTTTGGATCTTCGTCGAGGGACTGTTCGTCTATTTCGGCGTCGGCCCCTGGTTCGGCTGATTCGGGAGTCCTTCATGCAGACCGTCAAGCAGTTTTTCAAGACCTGGTTTCTCTGGGAGCTGTTCCTCGGGATGTCCGTGACCGGCCGCTATTTCTTCGGCCGCAAGTTCACGGTGCAGTATCCGGAGGAGAAAACGCCCCAGTCGCCCCGCTTCCGTGGCCTGCATGCACTGCGGCGCTACGCCAACGGCGAGGAGCGCTGCATTGCCTGCAAGCTGTGCGAGGCGGTCTGCCCGGCGCTGGCCATTACCATCGAGTCGGAGCAGCGCGACGACGGAACGCGGCGGACCACCCGCTACGACATCGATCTGTTCAAGTGCATCTACTGTGGCTTCTGCGAAGAGGCCTGCCCGGTCGACTCGATTGTCGAGACGCGGGAGTTCGAGTATCACTTCGAGAATCGCGGCGAGCAGATCATGACCAAGGACAAGCTGCTGGCGATCGGAGACAAGTACGAGGCCCAGATTGCTGCGGATCGTCTCGCGGACGCCCGCTATCGTTAAGGACACGGCATGACGCTCTACCAATTCCTGTTTTACGTATTCGCTTCCGTCGCGGTCCTGTCGGCCATCCGGGTGATTACTGTCAAGAACCCGGTCCACGCGGCCCTGTTCCTCGTCCTGACATTCTTCTCCACGGCGCTCGTCTGGGTGCTGATGGAGGCGGAGTTCCTGGGAATCGTGCTGATCCTGGTCTATGTCGGGGCGGTGATGGTGCTGTTCCTGTTCGTGGTCATGATGATCGATGTCAACCTGGCGCCGCTGCGCGAAGGCTTCGTGCGCAACCTGCCGGTGGGGGTCTTCGTGGCACTGGTGATGGTCATCGAGCTGGCGCTGGTTCTCGGGCCGGCCACCTTCGGCCTTGAGGTGATCCCGGCGCCGGAGCCGGCAGAGGCCGGAACGAGCAACACCCAGGCCATCGGCGAGGTGCTGTACACCAAGTTCGTCTATCCCTTCGAGATCGCGGCGTTCATCCTGCTCGTGGCGATCGTGGCGGCGATCACCCTGACGCATCGGCGTCGGCAGGGCGCCCTGTACCAGAATATCGACGAGCAGGTCCGCGTACGCCGCGAGGACCGGGTCCGGCTGGTGCGGATGGAGGCCGAGGGCGCAGAGCGAAACGGTGCGCAGGCGCCTGAAGCATCCGAAACGGACCAGCAAAAGGACAACTGAGCCGGTGGGCGTCCGGTTTGCTGCGTGCCCGGGCAGGCCGAAGCTCCCCGAAGGCTGGGACGCGCGCTGTGGGGTTGCAGTTCGATGCGGGCGTGATTACCCCGGCAACAACCGGGTAGTTCTCGGCGCGCTGCAGCGGCCGCGTACGATGAACGGATAACTAGAAAGCGGGCGATGAAAACACCCTTCGCCCTTCAGGAGGAACGTCAATGATAGGCCTGTCCGAATTTCTGATATTCGGTGCCATCCTGTTCGCCATCAGCGTGGCCGGTATCTTCCTCAACAGGAAGAACGTGCTGATCCTGCTGATGGCCATCGAGCTGATGCTGCTGTCGGTCAGCGTCAACTTTGTCGCATTTTCCCACTTTCTGGGGGATATCGACGGGCAGGTCTTCGTGTTCTTCATCCTGACGGTGGCTGCCGCCGAGGCGGCCATCGGTCTGGCGATTCTCGTGACGTTGTTCCGCAACCGCGGCACCATCAACGTCGAAGACCTGACGGCGATGAAGGGCTGAAACCATGAAGACACTCTATCTTGCGGTGGTCCTCGCGCCCCTGATCGGTTCGGTCATCGCCGGCCTGTTCGGGCGACAGATCGGGCGCAGGGGTGCGCACACCGTCACCATTGTCGGCGTCGGAATCGCCTTCCTCCTCTCGCTGGTGACCTTCAAGCATCTGGTCTTCGACGGGGGCGAGGTGTTCAACGAGGCGGTCTATACCTGGCTGATCACCGACGGGTTCCGGTTCGAGATCGGGTTCCTCGTGGACAAGCTGACTGCCCTGATGATGGTGGTGGTGACCGGCGTGTCGCTGATGGTGCACATCTACACCATCGGTTACATGAAGGACGACCCGGGGTACCAGCGCTTTTTCAGCTACATCTCGCTGTTCACCTTCTCGATGCTCATGCTGGTGATGGCGAACAACTTCCTGCAGCTGTTCTTCGGCTGGGAGGCGGTTGGCCTGGTGTCCTATCTGCTGATCGGGTTCTGGTACAAGCGGGAGACGGCGATCTTTGCCAACCTGAAGGCCTTTCTGGTCAACCGGGTCGGTGATTTCGGGTTCCTGCTCGGGATCGCCGCAGTGCTGATGTACGCCGGAACCCTCGATTACGAGACGTTCTTCGGCAAGCTCGACGGGCTGTCGACGATGCAGGTGTCGATCATTCCGGGTACCGAGTGGTCACTGCTGACGGTGATCGGGATCCTGCTGTTCATCGGGGCCATGGGCAAGTCCGCGCAGGTGCCCCTGCATGTGTGGCTGCCTGACTCGATGGAAGGCCCGACCCCGATCTCGGCCCTGATCCACGCGGCGACCATGGTGACCGCCGGCATCTTCATGGTGGCGCGGCTGTCGCCGATGTACGAGCTGACGACCACGGCGCTGGCGTTCATTCTCATCATCGGGGCGATCACGGCGTTCTTTATGGGCCTGCTCGGCCTGGTGCAGAACGACATCAAGCGGGTCATTGCCTATTCGACGCTTTCGCAGCTCGGTTACATGACGGTGGCGCTTGGCGTTTCGGCTTACTCCGCGGCGATCTTCCACCTGATGACGCATGCGTTTTTCAAGGCTCTGCTGTTCCTGGCGGCCGGCTCGGTCATCATCGCCATGCACCACGAGCAGGACATGCGCAAGATGGGCGGACTGTGGAAGTACACGCCGATTACCTTCGTCACCTTCCTGATCGGTTCCCTGGCACTGATCGGCTTTCCGGGCTTTGCCGGGTTCTTCTCCAAGGATGCGATCATCTACGCGGTCAGTTTCTCCGAGCTGCCGGGTGCCAGCTTCGCTTACTGGCTGGTGCTGGCGGGCGTGTTCGTGACGGCCTTCTACACGTTCCGCATGTTCTTCATGGTGTTCTTTGGCAAGGAGCGCTTTGATACGTCGGGCCACGGGCACGCGGACCACGACGCGCACGGCCACGACGACCACGGTCATCACGGCGGGCCGCCGCACGAATCCCCGAAGGTGGTCACCGTGCCGCTGATCCTGCTGGCGGTGCCCTCGGTGGTCATCGGGTACCTGGCCATCCAGCCATTGCTGTTCGGCGGGTTTTTCGGTGACGCGATCGAGGTCGCGCCGGCCAACGACGTGATCGGCCAGTTCCGGCAGCACTTCGAGGGCAGCTTCTCGTTCATGATGCACGGGTTCGTGTCGCCGGTGTTCTGGCTGGCGATGGCCGGGGTCGGGCTTGCGGCGGTGATGTATCTGTTCAAGCCTGCGCTTGCCGATGTCGCTGCACGCGTGCTGGCGGGACCGAAGCGGATGCTCGACAACGCCTACGGGTTTGACGACTTCAACAATGCGGTATTTGCACGCGGCAGTCGGCTGCTGGGCACCGGGTTGTGGCGTGTGGGCGACGTGCGCGTGATCGATGGCTGGCTGGTCAACGGAACGGCCCGGTCCATCGGCCGCGCCGCCCGCTACTGGCGGGGCATGCAGACCGGTTTTCTCTATCACTACGCATTCGTGATGATCGTCGGCCTGATCGGCCTGATGACCTGGATCATCTTCCTGCGTTGACGCATCCATCAATTCGGAATTAGGAAACGCTCTCGATGTTCTCATCCTGGCCCCTCCTGAGCCTGGTCGTCTGGCTGCCCATCGCGGCTGGCCTCGTGGTCATGCTGCTGGGTGACAATCCCCGGCTGGTCCGCCGCTTTTCGCTGGCGGTCAGCGTGGTGGTGTTCCTGCTCAGCCTGCCGCTGTTCTTCGCCTTCGATCGGGGCACCCACGAGTTCCAGTTCCAGGAGTTCCTGCCCTGGATTTCGACCTTCAACGTCAACTACCACCTCGGGGTTGACGGGATCTCCATGCCGCTGATCGTGCTGACGACCTTTACCACCATCCTGGTGGTGGCGGCGGCCTGGGAGGTGATCCGGGAAAAGGCGCACCAGTACATGGCGGCCTTCCTGATTATGGAAGGGATGATGAACGGCACCTTCGCGGCGCTCGATTCGATCCTGTTCTATTTCTTCTTCGAGGGCATGCTGATCCCGATGTTTATCGTGATCGGTATCTGGGGCGGCGCACGGCGGGTCTACGCGACGATCAAGTTCTTCCTGTACACCTTCCTCGGCTCGGTGTTCATGCTGGTCGCGCTGATCTACATGTATTTCCAGGGCGGCAGTTTCGCGATTCCCGAACTGCACGGGCTGCAGCTGGGGATGACCGAGCAGATCCTGATCTTCCTGGCCTTCCTGATCGCCTTCGCGGTCAAGATCCCCATGTGGCCGGTGCACACCTGGTTGCCCGATGCCCACGTCGAGGCGCCAACCGGGGGGTCGGTCATCCTTGCGGCGATCATGCTGAAGATCGGGGGCTACGGGTTTTTGCGCTTCTCGCTTCCGATCACCCCGGATGCCTCCCTCGCCCTCGATTGGCTGCTGATCCTGATGTCACTGGTCGCGATCGTGTATATCGGCTTTGTGGCCCTGATCCAGTCGGACATGAAGAAGCTCGTGGCCTACTCGTCGATCTCGCACATGGGCTTCGTCACGCTCGGTATCTTCGTGATCTACATGATCGCGGCCAACCCGGCCAATCAGGGTGGGGTCGGGGCCGTGATGGCCCTCGAGGGTGCGATGATCCAGATGATCTCGCACGGGCTGATTTCCGCCGCCATGTTCCTGTCGATCGGCGTACTCTACGACCGGCTTCATACCCGTGAAATCTCCGCCTATGGCGGCGTGGTCAACACCATGCCGTGGTTCGGGGCCATGTTCGTGGTGTTTGCGATGGCCAACTCCGGCCTGCCGGGGACCTCGGGATTCGTCGGGGAGTTCATGGTGATCCTGGCCACCTTCAAGGCCAACTTCTGGCTGGCCTTCCTGGCGGCACTGACCCTGATCATCGGCGCAGCCTACACGCTGTGGCTGGTCAAGCGGGTAATCTTCGGCGCGGTCGCGAACGAGCAGGTCGCCGGCCTGAAGGACGTGAACGCCCGCGAGGCCTGGATCCTCGGGGTGCTGGTCGCCCTGGTGATTCTGGTTGGCGTCTGGCCGAATCCCCTGATCGAGGTCATGCACCCGACGATCGAAAACCTGGCGCAACAAGCGCTGACCTCCAAGCTTTGATGGTGAACCCATGACCTTCGCCAGTCTCAACATCACGCCTGTCCTGCCCGAGATCGTGCTGGCCGCGATGGCCTGCATCATCCTCCTGATCGACCCGTTCATGCCGAAGAACGGCCGAAAGGTGAGCTTCGCGCTTTCTCTCGGTACCCTGGCGGTGCTGTTCCTGATCACGCTGGTGAACATGGACGGCACTGTTCGGCTGAGCTTCTCGGACATGGTGGTCAATGACCCGATGGCAGACGTCATGAAGCTGGTGGTCTACCTGCTGTCGGCCGCGGTATTTGTCATGGCGCGCGGCTACCTGCGTGACCGCGGCATCGACAAGGGCGAGTTCTACATGCTCGGGCTGTTCGGCATCCTGGGCATGATGATCATGATCTCCGCCAACCACCTGCTGCTGGTTTACCTGGGCCTCGAGCTGATGTCGCTGTCCTTGTACGCCATGGTGGCCTTCAGGCGCGATGACGGCCGGGCCTCCGAGGCCGCCATGAAATACTTCGTGCTCGGGGCGCTGGCTTCGGGGCTGCTGCTGTACGGCATGTCGATCCTCTATGGCGTCACCGGAACCCTGTATCTGAGCGAGATCGCCACGGCGGTCGCCCTGGACGGAGAAAGCGCGGCACTCAAGCTTGCCCTGGTCATGATCGTGGTCGGTCTGGTGTTCAAGCTCGGTGCGGCGCCCTTCCACATGTGGCTGCCGGACGTGTACGACGGTGCGCCCACCGGGATCACGCTCTATCTGGCTGCCGCGCCCAAGATAGCCGGGCTGGCCGTGCTGATCCGGGTGCTGGTGGAGGGCCTCGGTCCGATGCTTTCCGACTGGCAGCCCATGCTGGTGGTGGTGGTGATGCTGTCGTTGCTGGTCGGCAATCTCATCGCGATCGCCCAGACCAGTTTCAAGCGGATGCTGACCTACTCGTCGATCAGCCATGTCGGCTTCATCCTGATGGCCCTGCTGGCCGGAACGCAGGAGGGGTATGGCGCCGCGCTGTTTTATACCATCGCCTATTCGATCATGACCCTGGCGGGATTCGGCATGGTGGTGCTTCTGGCGCGCAAGGGATTCGAGGGGGACCAGCTTGACGACCTCAAGGGGTTGAATGATCGCAGCCCGGTGATGGCGTTCGTATTCCTTGTCCTGATGTTTTCCATGGCTGGAATCCCGTTCACGCTCGGGTTCTGGGCGAAACTTGGGGTGTTGCAGGCGGTCGTACAGGTAGACATGTGGTGGCTTGCCCTGTTCGCGGTCGTGCTGGCCGTGATCGGTGCCTTCTACTACCTGCGGGCGGTCAAGCTGGTGTATTTCGACAAGCCGGAGTCCGACGCGGTGCTGGCAGGCGCCGAGGTGCGGTGGTTGCTCGCCGTCGGCGGCCTGATTGTCGCGGTGATGGGCTTGTACCCCAGCTGGCTGATTGCCGTGTCCAACGGCGTGTTCCTGTTGCAATGAGGTCCTGATGCTCAACCCCGTCGTCGTCAACCTGTACCTGTTCGTGATGCTTTTGCTCGCGACGCTGCCCTTCGTCAACCACAGGCTGTTTGCGGTGGTGCCGGTGGCCTCGTTCCGTGCGGGGGGCAAGCCTTTCGCAGTGCGCGCGGTGGAATGGTTCGTCTGCTTTCTGGTCGCGTTGGGCCTGGGTTTGATCTTCGAAAACCAGGTCGGCAGCATTCATCCCCAGGACTGGGAGTTTTACGCGGTCATGCTGGTGCTGTTCTCGGTCTTCTCCGTGCCGGGGTTCATCTGGCAGTACCAGCTCAAGAAGGTCGTGCTCGGCAGAAAGTAACGCCGCTCGGGACGTTTCCTCGCGCCCTTTGAAAAACGCTTCGTGCAGCCGTTTTTTCGCCTGGTGGGGCAACGCGCGCGCTGGCAGGGCCCCGCGCCGGCCTTCGCTGTCAATGGCCATCAGAAGTGACCCACCAGCGGTCATTAGTTTCGACCCACCCAT
>JBKHDT010000004.1:0-72635 GCA_046541195.1 Halothiobacillaceae bacterium
CAAGCATATCGCTCATGAGCTGACCGGCCTGGCCGGTCAATCCGTAGGCCGTGAGCACTTCAGCCTCCTGGATGCATTCCTGGACCTCGTCCCCTTCTGCCGTCTCGCCCGACAGGTCGACCGCCGGCGCCGGCGGAACCGGGACATCCGGTGCCAGTTCGGGTTCACGGCCCGCCTCGTCGGACGAGTCACCAGTCGCGCGCTCGTCGGGCGGCGCCGATGCGACCACCGGTGCCACCACGGCCGCCGCAGGGACTGCTGAGTCGAGCGCCGGTTCGTGGCGCTCCGAAGACTCTGCCCGGCGTGCCCGTCGGCCACTGCGCCACAGCAGCAGCAGGAGCAGAAGAATGAGCAATCCCGCCGCGGCAAGCAGGTAGGGTCCCCAGAAATACAGCAGATCCTGCTGGATCGCCCGCAGCTGCTCGCGCATGGTTTCGGCGCGCGCTTCTTCCTCCTCAAGCATTTTCTCCAGCCGGTCGACCTGCTCGTCCCGCAAGGTGAGCAGCTCCTCGACCCGGGCAATCTGTGAGCGGACCGAATCAAGCTGTTCGGACAGACGGTCGTTTTCCGCCCGGGCCAGGCTCAGGGCCTCGTCGTTGCCCGCAGTGCCGCCCAGGGCATCCATCGGCAGATCGATGGCCGGCAGGAGCGGAGCGGCCGCCTGGGGTGCCCGATCAGCCGGCTGCGAATCCGCCTGGTCTGCGGGTGCGTCCCCGGCGGTTTTTTCGCGCGCCTGGTCCTCGGCATCCTCTGCCGTCTCGTCGGCAGTCTTGCTGGCCGCTTCGGCAGCGGGCTCATCCTGCTCGGGTTCCGGAGAGGCGAGGGCGTCGCCGAGCGGGTCCATGACCTGAACGCGTGGCGCGTCTGCAACTTCAACTTCTTCGGCAGCCGGCTTTTCATCGGCACGCCCGACTTCGGCTGCACTGTCCGAGGCCGCGCGCCGCTCCAGGGCGGCAACAGATTCCTCGCCAGGCACCTTGAGCATGACCCCGGCGAGCATGCGCTCGGGATTGCCCTCGACGAAGGCCTGCGGATTGGACGCCACCAGTGCGCGCATCATCTGCTGCTGCGTCAGGTCGGTCCCGGCGCGGGCTGCCTCGGCGAGGCCATAGAGCGTCGCGCCCCTGGGGATCGGTCCATAGGTCGCGCCCATCTGGATGGATGGCGCAGCCGGGGCTGGTGGCTCGGCCGCGGGGCGGACCCGGGTCGGGGCCCGGTCCGGCGGGTCCAGAAGCAGGTTGTACTCGCGGACGACAATGCCGTCCGGCGACTTGAGTTCGACCAGGAAGCTGACGATCGGCTCGCGCATCTCCCGACGGGACGTCACTTCGACGGTGGCACCCGAGTCGTCAGGCAGCAGTTCGAATTCAATGTTGCCCGCAACCGAGTGCCAGTCCAGCCCGGTGGCCTCGAAACGCGACTGGTCGGCCAGCCGGACCGAAACCGACTCGATCTCGTCAGCGTCGAGATTCACGAGTGGAATCACCGCCCTGAGGGGTTGCGCCAGATAGGACTCCACTCTTGCCTGCCCGAGATCGGTCGCAAGCGTGCCGGCCGGAATGGCCGCGACCGCCCCGGCCATGACCCAACTCAACTTCCGCATGTCTGTGGTTCTCCGTGATCGAACTGCTGGTCCACATTCAGCTTCCCGCGAACTGTGGTGCCCGGCGCAGATTGTGCCGTCAAACAGGGTACCTCGAAAAACCTTTGTAAGGTCCCTCTTGGCGCATTGATGCCCCGACGGGTCCCTGGTCTGCACCCGGTGCCGCCCGGAATGGCCGCGTCGCTGTCCTGTGCCCTCGGGCGGTTGCTGCGCGAATGCCACGACAGGCGCGGCCTCCAGGGCGTATCCCTTTTAAAGCCAGGGGATTGCGACACCATACCCGCGCAAGCGGCTGATTTGGCGTGCGTCGCAGGCACCCCGCCCGGTGACCAGTCGGCTCGGACCACGAACGCCCCCGGAGCCTGGTACCAAGAATGAAACATTATCACGCGCATCAGGCAGGGTGTGCAGCGATCACGCGACATCACCCGACCGGTCGGTCACTTGCTGTTGCAAAATGGATACACGCTGATCCGCAACTGCAAACCAGCACCCTCAGAGATGCTCGGCAATCAACCGCTCGGCGATCTGGACGCTGTTGAGCGCGGCTCCCTTGCGCACGTTGTCAGACACCACCCACAGATTGATCCCCTGCGGATGGGAGATGTCTTCACGGATGCGGCCCACATAGACCGGGTCATGCCCCGCCGCCTCGGTCACCGCGGTGGGATATCCGCCGTCGCGCCGATCATCGATGATCTCGATGCCCGGCGCGGCAGCCAGCAGCTCGCGGACCCGCTCGGCGGTGATCTTGTCGCGGGTCTCGATGTGCACGGCCTCCGAATGGCCGTAGAAGACGGGAACGCGCACGGCCGTGGGATTCACGCGAATCCGGTCGTCCTCCATGATCTTGCGGGTTTCCCAAACCATCTTCATTTCTTCCTTCGTGTAGCCGTTATCCTTGAACACGTCGATGTGGGGAAGACAGTTGAAGGCGATCTGCTTGGGATAGACCTGCGGGTCGACCGGCTTGCCATTGAGCAGGGCGGCAGTCTGGCTGGCCAGCTCCTCGATGGCCTCGGCCCCGGAACCGGAAACCGCCTGGTAGGTCGCCACGTTGATCCGCTCGATACCGACCGCGTCATGAATCGGCTTGAGCGCCATTAGCATCTGGATTGTGGAGCAGTTGGGATTGGCGATGATGCCCCGGTCCTTGTACCGGGCAATCGCATGCGGATTGACTTCCGGCACCACCAGCGGAATCTCGTCGTCGTAGCGGAATTCGCTGGTGTTGTCGATGACGACGCAACCGGCCTCGGCCGCCTTCGGGGCATACTCGCGCGAGATCGAGGCCCCGGCGGAGAACAGGCCGATCTGCACCGTCGAAAAGTCGAAGGTCGCCAGGTTCTCGACCTCGACGTACCTGTCTCCAAACGCAATCCGCTTGCCGGCGGAACGCTCGCTCGCCAGGGCGTGAATCCGGCCGACCGGGAAGCTGCGCTCGGCCAGGATGGACAGCATGGTCTCGCCGACGGCACCGGTGGCACCAACGACCGCGACATCGAATGTTCTGCTCATGGTCAAACCTTTTGCTTGTGGATTGGTGGATCGCAGGCCGCCCCGACCCCGACGCGGCTGACCCGCCTGCCGGTCAGCCGGCCAGTGCTGCCACGATGGCGTCACCCATCTCGGTGGTGCCTACCGGCTTTTCGCCAGGCAGGGCGATGTCGGCGGTGCGCAGCCCGTCGTCCAGGACCTTGCCGACGGCCTGCTCCACCCGCAGGGCGAGATCGGCACGACCGAGGCTGTGGCGCAGCATCATGCCCACCGACAGGATGGTGGCAATCGGGTTGGCAATACCCTGCCCGGCGATATCCGGCGCCGATCCGTGAATCGGCTCGTACATCCCGCTGCCCCGGGCATTGAGGGACGCGGAGGGCAGCATGCCGATCGAGCCGGTCAGCATCGCCGCGGCATCGGAGAGAATGTCGCCGAACATGTTCTCGGTCACGATCACGTCGAACTGCTTGGGCGCGCGCACCAGCTGCATCGCGGCGTTGTCGACGTACATGTGCGACAACTCGACCTCGGGGTACTCGCGACCGATCCGCTCCATGACCTCGCGCCACAGCTCGGAGGTTTCCAGGACGTTGGCCTTGTCCACCGAACACAGGCGCCTGTCCCGTTTCATCGCCGCCTCGAAGGCGGCGCGGCCGATGCGCTCGATCTCGTGCTCGGCATAGCGCATCGTATTGAAGCCCTCGCGCTCGCCGTTGTCGCGCCGGTGCTGCCCCCGCGGCTGCCCGAAGTAGATGCCGCCGGTCAGCTCGCGGACGATGAGGATATCCAGCCCGGCGACGATCTCGGGGCGCAGCGAGGAGGCGGAGGCCAGCTGGGGATAAAGCATCGCCGGGCGCAGGTTGGCGAACAGACCCAGATCCGCGCGGATGCCCAAAAGCCCCCGCTCCGGGCGCAGGTCCCGTTCGAGCTGGTCGTAACGCGGACCGCCGACGGCCCCGAGCAGGATGGCATCCGCTTCGCGCGCCATCGAGCGCGTGGCTTCCGGGTAGGGGTGGCCGGCGCCGTCAAAGCCGGCCCCGCCGATCAGGCCCTCGTCCAGCTCCACGTCCAGGCCGTGCTCGCCGGCCAGGGCATCCAGGACCTTGACGGCCTCGTTGACAATCTCGGGGCCGATGCCGTCCCCCGGAAGCACCAGAATTCGCTTGCTCATGTTGTTCGACTCATCACCTTGGGTTGTCAGTATCTGGCGGGCACCGAATCCCCCGGCCCGGGCAGGTTTCCGGGGATCATGCGCGCGGCCTTCCGGCCATGGACCGAGCCCGGTTCTTCACCGGCGCGGCCTGCGGGCAACAGGCCCCATTGTGGCACAAAACCGCACCTCAGCCGGCAAACAGCCAGGGCGCCTCCTGCTGGCGCCGGCGCTCGTAGGCGCGGATGTCGTCGGCGTGCTGCAAGGTCAGGGCAATGTCATCAAGCCCCTCAAGCAGGCACTTGCGGCGGAAGGGATCGACCGTGAACGGATGCTCGCTGCCATCCGGCCGGCAAACCACGCAACGCTCGAGATCCACCGTGAGCCGGTATCCCGGCGCGTCCTGCGTCTCGCGGAACAGGGAATCGACGGTCTGAGCGTCCAGAACAATCGGCAGCAGCCCGTTCTTGAAGCTGTTGTTGAAGAAAATGTCGGCAAAGCTCGGCGCGATCACCGCGCGAAACCCGAAGTCGGTCAGTGCCCAGACCGCGTGCTCCCGGGAAGACCCGCAACCGAAGTTCTCCCGGGCCAGCAGGATGGTGGCGGTGTCATAGGGCGGCCGGTTGAGCACGAAATCCGGATTCTTGCGCCGCTGGCTGTGATCCATGCCTGGCTCGCCCGGCTCCAGGTAGCGCCAGTCGTCGAAGGCGGTCGGACCGAAGCCGGTCCGCTTGACCGACTTGAGATACTGCTTCGGGATGATCGCGTCGGTGTCGACGTTGGAGCGGTCGAGCGGCGCGACGATCCCGGTGTGCTGCGTGAATGCCTGCATGTTTGTTTCCCTCAGAAGTTGCGGACATCGACGAAGTGACCGGCGACGGCTGCGGCAGCCGCCATCGCCGGACTCACCAGGTGCGTCCGGCCACCCTGCCCCTGGCGCCCCTCGAAGTTGCGGTTGGAAGTGGACGCGCAGCGTTCACCCGGTTCGAGCCGGTCGGCGTTCATCGCCAGGCACATGGAACAGCCCGGCTCGCGCCACTGGAAGCCGGCCTCCAGGAAGATCTTGTCCAGACCTTCCTGCTCGGCCTGCTGGCGCACCAGTCCGGAGCCGGGCACCACCATCGCAAGCTGCACGTTGTCCGCGACCCGCCGACCCCGAACCACCTCGGCGGCGGCACGCAGGTCCTCGATCCGCGAGTTGGTGCAGGAGCCGATAAACACCTTGTCGATGGCAATCTCCGAAATCGGCTGTCCCGCCTGCAACCCCATGTAGTCGAGGGCCTTGCGCACGCCGCTGGCCTTGACCTCGTCGCCGATCATTGCCGGGTCGGGCACGCGATCGCTGACCGGCGCCACCATCTCCGGCGAGGTCCCCCAGGTCACCTGGGGCACGATCTCGGCCGCGTCGAGGGTGACGATCTTGTCAAAGGCGGCACCGGGATCGGAACGCAGTTCGCGCCAGGCCGACGCGGCTTGCTCGAAAAGCGCACCGCGCGGCGCGAAGGGTCGGCCCCGGAAGTACTCGATGGTCTTCTCGTCCACGGCGACCATGCCCGCCCGCGCGCCGGCCTCGATCGCCATGTTGCAGACCGTCATGCGGCCCTCGATGGAGAGCGCCTCGATGGCCTCCCCGGCAAACTCGATGGCATAGCCGGTCCCGCCGGCGGTGCCGATCTTCCCGATGATCGCGAGCACGATGTCCTTGGCGGTCACGCCCGGACCGACCTTGCCCTCGACCCGCACCTGCATGGCGCGGGACTTCTTCTGGAGCAGGCACTGGGTCGCCATCACATGCTCGACCTCGGAGGTCCCGATGCCGAAGGCCAGTGCCCCGAAGGCTCCATGCGTGGAGGTGTGCGAATCCCCGCAGACGATGGTGGTACCCGGCAGGGTGAACCCCTCCTCCGGGCCGATCACGTGCACGATGCCCTGCCGAATGTCATTCATGCGAAATTCGGTGATCTCGAACACCTGGCAGTTGTTGTCGAGCGTGGCGACCTGTTCCCGGGACACCGGGTCCTCGATGCCCCGTTCGCGATGGATCGTCGGCACGTTGTGATCCGGCACCGCCAGCATCGCCTCGCGGCGCCACGGCTTGCGACCGGCCAGACGCAAGCCCTCGAAGGCCTGCGGCGAAGTGACCTCATGCACCAGATGCCGGTCGATGTAGAGCAAGGCCGTACCGTCGGCCTCCTCGCGCACCACGTGGGCATCCCAGAGCTTGTCGTACAGTGTCTTGGCGCTCATGCCACTTTCTCCTGCAAAGCATTCATGGCCCAGAGCATAGCCGTCGACGTGCGAAAACGAAAATGGCATTTTCTCATCCTGACTATTACCTTTGGTTATAATCAGGCCATCCAGAGTCCACCACGAAGCCCGGACGCGCGCGCCCTTTCGAGGCGCCGGCCGCACCGGGCCGGCCGAGACGTTCATGACGCCCGACACCGCCCAGATCCTTGCATTTCTCGCAGTCGCCGACTGCGGCTCGTTTTCCGCGGCCGCCCGCGAGCTGCATCTGAGCCAGCCGGCCGTCAGCAAGCGCGTCCGACAGATTGAAGCGGTCCTCGGGCAGGCGCTGTTCGACCGCATCGGGCACCGGGTCCGGCTGACCGAGGCCGGCGCGGCACTGCTGCCCGTTGCCCGGCGGCTGCGACAGGATCTTGAAGAAGCCCGACAGGTGGTTTCCGACACCACCGGCCCGGTGCGCGGACGCCTGGCGCTGGTCACCAGCCATCACATTGGCCTGCATCGACTGCCGGACATCCTGCTGGAGTATGTGCGCCGCCATCCCGGCGTCCGCCCGGATCTGGCGTTCAAGGATTCCGAGCAAGCCTTCCGGGCCGTCGAACAGGGCAGTTACGAACTGGCCATCGTGACCCTGCCCGAACAGGTCCCCCCGGCACTGACCGTGCGCCTGCTCTGGGAGGACCCGCTGGCCATCGTGGTCTCGGAAGACCACCCACTGGCCCGAACGGCACCGCCCGATCCGACGACGCTGGCGCGATACCGGGCGATCCTGCCGGCACGACACACCGTGACCCGGCGACGCATCGACCACTGGCTCGAGCAGGCCGGAAGCCACGCGGCCGACGTGATGGAGGTCAATTACCTGGAAACCATTGCCACCCTGGTCCGCATCGGGCTGGGCTGGAGCGCCCTGCCCCGGGCACTGCTGGGTCCGGGGCTGCAGGTACTGGATTTCGGGCGGCCGCCGCCGATGCGCCAGCTCGGTCTGGCCAGGCACCGCGAGGTGACCCCGACCCGCGCCGGACGGGCCCTGGAGGCGCTTTTGCCCGGTCACGGCGCGCGCCCGACGGACTGACCGACGGACGCCCGGCGCGGCATGGCTTACAATGACGCCGGCGTGCCGTCGCCGAGCGCACTTCGAGAGAACCGCTTTCCCCTGGTTATTCGAAGTACCCGTGAACCGCTCATGCACGGCCGCCCAACCCACAGACAGATTTTTCAGGAGACAACCCGATGCTCAAGCAGGAAATCATCGACAAGCTCAACACCCAGATCGGCGCCGAAATGTACGCGTCGAACCTGTACCTGCAGATGTCCGCCTGGTGCGAGACCCAGGGGCTCGCCGGCGCGGCGGCCTTTTTCCGCAAGCATGTCCCCGAGGAGATCATGCACCGGGACAAGTTCGTCGATTACCTGATCGAATGTGACGCCGAGGTGATCGTCGGCCCGATCGAGGCACCGCCCACGCGATTCGACAGCCTGGTCGAGGTGATCCACGCCGCCTACGGGCACGAGCAGAAGATCACCGGCATGATCAACGACATCGCCGAACTGGCGCTTGCCCACAACGACTTCAACACCTTCAACATGCTGCAGTACTTCATCGCCGAACAGCGCGAGGAAGAAGTGCTGTTCCGGGGCATCATCGACCAGATCAAGCTGGTGGCGTTCAAGGGCGAAACCGGCGAGGCGATGTTCCATATCAACAACTACCTGCAGCGACTCGCCGATACCCACGCCTGAGTCCGCTTCCTTGGGTATCGTCGCCCGATCCCTGGGGATCCTGCTGCTTGTCGCGTCGGCCCTTGCGGTCGTCGCAACAGGCCTGTTTCTGGTCCTGCGCCCTCCGGCGCCACCGCCACCGGCGCAGGACGCCATCCCGCCTGGCCGCACGTTCGTGGTCTCGGCACCCGATCCCCAGGCCGCCGAAGCCGGCCGCGAAGTGCTGCGTGCGGGCGGCAACGCCATGGACGCCGCGGTCGCGGTCCAGGCAACGCTTGGCCTGGTCGAGCCGGCCGAGAGCGGCCTGGGCGGCGGCGGGTTCCTGCTGTACCGGGAGGGGACCACCGGGCGGCTCTTCTTCTACGATGGCCGGGAAACGGCTCCGGCGGCCGCAACCGCCGACCGCTTCCGGATCGGCCCGCTGACGCTGCCGCTCTGGGCGGCGGTCCCCGCGGGCCGATCCGTGGGCGTGCCGGGGATGGTGGATCTTCTCGGGCTGGCCCACGCCCGGCATGGCCGGATGGACTGGGCCACGGCGCTGGCTCCGGCGGTGCTCCGGGCCCGCGAGGGCGTCCCGATGCCGGCGCGCCTTCAGCGCCAGTTGCGTGACGATCCCAGCCTCTGGCTGTTCCCCGACCTGATCCGTCGCTACCTGCCGGTCGCGCCCCGTCTTGCCGACCCGGCATACGCGCAGACGCTGGACACGCTGGCAGCCGAGGGCCCGAGGGCCTTCTACGAGGGTCCGATCGCCGAAGCACTCCTGCAGCGGGTGCGTCGGGCCGCCTGGCTGCCCTCCGACCTGACCCGGCAGGATCTGGCCCGCTACCGCGCCGTCGAGCGCGAACCGCTGTGCCGGCCCTATCGCGAATGGACCGTCTGCGGCGCCCCGCCCCCCACGGCAGGCGGGCTGGCCACCCTGCAGATCCTCGGGGTGCTGGAGCACTTCGACATGCAGGCCCACGGGCCGGATTCGGTGACCGGCTGGCACCTGCTGGCGGAGGCCGGGCGCCTGGCCTTCGCCGACCTGAACGCCTGGGTAGGCGATCCGGACTTTGTGCCGGTTCCCGTCGAGGGCCTGCTGGACCGAGGCTACCTGGCAAGGCGAGCCGCCCTGATCAGCCCGGACCGGGCGCGCGACAGGGTGCCGGTCGGTGACCCGATCCGGGGCCGCGCGGACAGCGGCCGCGTCGCCCGCTTTGGCCCCCTGTCGGCAGGCACCGCCCATTTTTCGATTGTCGATGGGCAAGGCAATGTCGTCAGCATGACCAGCTCGATCGAGATGCCCTTCGGCAGCCGGATGCGCGCGGCCGGAATGCTGCTGAACAACCAGCTGACCGATTTCGACTTCGAGCCGCTGCTGCCGGACGGTCGGACCAACCCCAACGCGGTGGCGGGCGGCAAGCGCCCCAGCGGCTCGATGAGTCCCACGATCGTGCTGGACGCGCGCGGAAACGTGCGGCTGGTGATCGGCGCCCGGGGCGGCAGCCGCATCATCGGCCACGTCACGCGGGTGCTGGTGGCCACGCTCGACTGGGGCCTGGACCTGCAGTCGGCGATTGCGCTGTCAAACCTGGTCCACCGGGGGAAGCGACTGGAAATCGAACAGGGCAGTGCGCTCGCCGAAAGAGCCCACGAATTCTCGGACCTGGGCCACCGACCCCGTATCCTGCCCATGGCCGGGGGACTGCACGGCTTCGAACGACGCGACGGGTACTGGCACGCGGCGACCGATCCGCGTCATGACGGCGCAGCCCTGACGGAGTGACACCGGGCGGGCGCCGCGGCCGGCAGCACGCCGGGCCCGGGCGTCGTTCGGCGCGCACACAGGCTGGCCGGCCCTAGTGAAGCCAGGCGCGGCAGGCGCAAGGGCAAGCCTTCATGCAGATGTCATGACCGCGGCCTACGCTTCGGTCATTTGCGCTCGCGCACCCCATGACCAGGCGGCGAGGCCGGAGCCCGACATGAATATCCTGATGATCTCGGACGTGTATTTTCCGAGGATCAACGGTGTCTCGACATCGATCGAAAGCTTTCGGCGCGCCCTGGTGGCCGAAGGGCATCGCGTGACGCTGATCTGTCCGGCCTACCCGGTCGGCGACGAGGAAGACCCGCAGATCATCCGCATCCCCTCGCGCGGCGTGATCTCCGATCCGGAAGACCGGATGATGCACTACCGCCGGATTCTGGCCTTGAGCGACGAGCTGGCATCTCGACAGTTCGACATCGTGCATGTGCACACGCCGTTCGTCGCGCACTACGCCGGCCTGGCGCTGGCTCGCCGCCTCGGCCTGCCGGTCATCGAGAGCTATCACACGTTCTTCGAGGAGTACCTCTACCACTACCTGCCCTGGCTGCCGAGCGGCCTGCTGCGCTGGGCGGCGCGGCGCTTCTCGGCGAGCCAGTGCAATGCCGTCGATGCGCTGGTGGTCCCCTCCAGTCCCATGCAGGCGGTGCTGACGCGCTACGGCGTACGCACCGGCATGTCGGTCATTCCCACCGGCATCGCCCTCGACCGCTTCCGCACACCGCCGGTTTCCGATTTCAGGGCAACCCATGAGATTGCCCCGGACCGCCCCGTTCTGCTGTTTGTCGGGCGGGCCGCCCACGAAAAGAATATCGGCTTCCTGATCGACATCATGCCGGCGATCCTGGCACGCCACCCCGAGGCCCTGCTGGTGATTGCCGGCGAGGGGCCGGCACGCGAGGCGCTGGCCACACAGGTCAGGAAAACCAGGCTTCAGGACTCCGTGCGCTTCGTCGGCTACATGCGCCGGGATGGCCAGCTCCAGGATGCCTACCGGGCCGCCGACCTGTTTGTGTTCGCCTCGCGCACGGAAACCCAGGGGCTGGTGCTGCTCGAAGCCATGGCGCTGGGCACGCCGGTCGTTTCCACCGCGGTCATGGGCACCCGGGACGTGCTCCGCGATGGTGCCGGCTGCCTGGTGGCCGAGGACGATCCCCGCGATTTCGCGGACAAGGTCTGCCGTCTGCTGGACGACCCGGCATGGCGCGCACGGCTTGGCGATTCGGCCCAGGCCTACGTCCAGGACTGGGACGAGCGCGAAAAGGCGGCCCAGCTCGCGCGGCGCTACGAACAGCTCATCGACGCGCACGACGACGCGCACTGAACCCGGCCGGCCAGCCCAAAACTCCCGACGCGGCACGAGACGCCGTCCCTCGGCGCATGTCCTGTCCGCACTCCCTTTCGACCCGCAAGTCATGGCTCCGGGAACCCCGCAGGGCGCCGCGAGCGAATCATTCGGGTCCGCGTTGTATCATGAGCCGGTCCGCCACCTGCACACAGCACTGCCCAGGCACTCCCGACATGGCCCGAACGCTCCCGACCTACGATGCGCTGCCCTATGACAGCCGCCCCGTTGCCCTGACACGAATCGACACCCTGGCAGCGCGCGCGGCGCTGCTCGGCGCCGACCCGCCCGCCGTGCAGAACGCGCGGGTGCTTGAACTTGGCTGCGCCAGCGGCGGCAACCTGCTGCCGATGGCACTGGTCTTTCCCGGGGCGCGATTCGTCGGCGTCGATCTGTCCGAGCGGCAGGTTGCCGACGGACGGGCGCGGATCGCGGCACTGGGCGTGGACAATCTCCAGCTGGAGCACGCGGACATCCTCGACTGGACGCCACCGGCCGGGGCGTTCGACTACATCATCGCGCACGGGGTCTACAGCTGGGTGCCCGAGCCGGTACGGGCACGGATTCTTGATCTGTGCGCGCAGAAGCTCTCGCCGCAGGGGGTGGCATTCGTCAGTTTCAATGTGCTGCCCGGCTTTCACCTGCGCGCGATGACCCGCGACATCCTGCGCGACGGGGACCGTTCAGACGACCCGCCGGCGCAACGACTGGCCGCCGCGCGCGCCCTGCTCGATGACCTGGCAGTCACCCTCAATGGCCGCGACGACCCCGAAGCGGCGTTGCTGCGCCGCGAAGTCGACGAGTTGCAGACCGCCCGGGACAGCTACCTGCTGCACGAGTACCTGGCCGACTGCAACCAACCCTTCTCGATCCGGGCGTTCGCCGAGGATGCTTCCGCGCGGGGGCTGGTCCACCTGGGGGAAGCGGACCTCTCCACCCTGTCGCTGCTGGCACTCGGTTCCGGGCAGGAGGCGCTTGATACCCAAGCACTGCTGGCCGCCGAGACCTGGTCCGACCAGACAGGGCTTCGCCCCTTCAGGCAGAGCCTGCTTTGTCACGCAAGGGCCCGGCGGGCACCCGATCCGCTGGGGGTTGCAGGCAGCCTGCACTGGCAGGCGGAACTGTTCGCAACAGCGGACGGCTGGATGGACACCCGCGGCCGGACCCTGGTGCCGGACAGTCCCTGGCTGGCCGAAGCCCTGAATCGGCTCGTCGAGACCTTTCCCGCCAGTTGCAGCACCGCCGCGCTGCTCGACGACCCGCACGGCCCGGAGGAATATCAACTACGGATCGGGCGCCTGCTGGGGCTGGCGCAGGCCGGAATGCTGCGCCCGACACGCAGCGCGCTGGGTCCGCCTGGCCGGATCTCGCCGCGGCTGACCCCGCTGGCACAGGCGGAACTGGAGGCAGGACAGGACTTCGTCACCAGCCTGAGCACTCATGCCCCGGTCGAGCTGGACGCCTTTGCTCATGCCCTGCTCGGCGTGCTCGCCCGATGCGACAGTTTCGAGGCGCTGGTCGAAACCCTGGTCGCAATCGCGGCCGATCACCCGTCGCTGGCCGGCGAGATCGGCCTGGACCGCGTGTCCGTCGAGCAGCGGCCAGCACGGATAGCCGCCAACGCCGAACGGCTGCTGGGCATCCTGGCGCGCCATGGCGTGTTACGATCCGGTCCCGCCGAAGGCTGACGCCGGACAGGGGTCTGTCAGGCGGGGATTTCTGGTACATTTGGCAGGTTGACGGTCGGCACGCCGTTGCCGCGGACGCGGCACCGACCCGCGCCGGATCGCCACCGGCATCGAAACGCGCCGGCGCTGGCCAGTGCGCGTGACGGCCGGGCCCGACAAGGGGCCGAGGCGGTCCTCGAGATTCCCGCCCCGAAGGACAAACAGCCTGCGCGCCTGCTCGGGACAAGGTGCCTTCGGTCATACCCATTGCGGCTTCCTGCCCAGAAAGACACGCACCAATGCTCAGCTATCTCAAAGACTGGTTCGACCGCCACTTTTCCGATCCGCAGGTCGTGATTCTCGCGCTTCTGCTGATCCTCGGCTCCGTGGTGGTGCTCTATGCCGGCAAGCTGCTGGCTCCGCTGATCGCCAGCGTGGTGGTTGCCTACCTGCTCGAAGGCGCCGTGCGCATGCTGCGCGGCTGGGGACTGCCCCGAATGCCGGCAGTCATGCTGGTATTCATGGTGTTCCTGTCGGTATTCATCGCCTCGATCTTCCTGCTGGCCCCGCTGATGGTCCAGCAGCTCGCCCAGCTGTTCCGGGAAGCGCCGGCGATGATCTCCAAGGGCCAGGAGGTCCTGCTGCAACTGCCGGAGAACTATCCCCAGCTGGTTTCCGAACAGCAGATTCGGGAAGTCATCGGAACGATTCGCGCCCAGATCACCAGCATCGGCCAGCAGGTGGTGATGTTCTCGCTCAACTCGGTGGTCCACCTGGTCACCTTCCTGGTGTACCTGGTGCTGGTTCCGCTGCTGGTGTTCTTCATGCTCAAGGACAAGGACGTGATTCTGGCCTGGGCACTGTCGTTCCTGCCCCAGGAACGGGGACTGGCCAACCTGGTCTGGGCGGATGTCAATGCCGGCATCGGCTCCTATGTGCGGGGCAAGTTCATCGAGATCCTGATCGTCTGGTCCGTCAGCTATGTCACCTTTGCGCTCCTGGGACTGGAATACGCCATGCTCCTGTCCTTCCTGACGGGCGTCTCGGTGATCATTCCGTACATCGGCGCCTTTGTGGTGGCCCTGCCGGTAGCGGTCGTCGCCTATTTCCAGTTCGGCCTGGAGCCGATGTTCTGGTGGATTGTCGTCGCCTACACGGTCATCCAGTTTCTCGACGGCAATGTCCTGGTTCCACTGCTGTTCTCGGAGGTGGTCAACCTCCACCCCGTCGCGATCATCGCGGCGGTCATCATCTTCGGCGGCCTTTGGGGACTGTGGGGGGTATTCTTCGCCATCCCCCTGGCCACCCTGGTCGCGGCCGTCCTGAACGCCTGGCCCACCCGGGACCCGGCCGCCGCAGCCGATGCCTCCGAGACGCCCTGCACGGACCAGACCGAAACCGAATCGGCCTGAGTCTGCCCCGATCCATCGACAGAAAAGACGCACCGAGAAATCCATGAGTGCCCAAGAAAGCAATACCCCGGTCCACTTCATTCGAAACCTCATCGACGCCGACCGCAAGGCAGGCAACTGGAACGGCCGGGTCGAAACCCGTTTCCCGCCCGAGCCCAACGGCTACCTGCATCTGGGCCATGCCAAAAGCATCTTCCTGAATTTCGGCCTGGCCCGGGACTACCGCGGGACCTGTCATCTTCGGTTCGACGACACCAACCCGGTCAAGGAGGACGACGAGTATGTCCGCGCCATCGAGCAGGACGTCGCCTGGCTGGGCTTCGACTGGCCGAAGCCGACCGACTTCACTTCCAACTACTTCCACAAGCTTTACGAGTGCGCCGAGTCCCTGGTCGAGGCCGGCCTGGCCTACGTCGACTCGCAGACCCCCGAGCAGATGCGGGAGAACCGCGGCACGCTTACCGAACCGGGGCGCAACAGTCCCTACCGCGACCGACCGGTCGCGGAGAACCTCGACCTGCTGCGCCGAATGCGCGACGGCGAGTTTCCGGACGGCAGCCACGTGCTGCGTGCAAGGATCGACATGGCCTCGCCCAACATGAACATGCGCGACCCGACGATCTACCGCATCCGCCGGGCCAGCCACCATCGCACCGGCGATGCCTGGTGCATCTATCCGATGTACGACTACGCACACTGTCTGTCGGATGCCATCGAGGGGATCACCCACTCACTGTGCACGCTGGAGTTCGAGGATCACCGCGCCCTTTACGACTGGTTTTTGCACCGCCTGGCCGAGCTGGGCCACTTCGACCGGGAGAACCTGCCGCGCCAGACGGAGTTTGCCCGCCTCAACCTGACCTACACCGTGCTGTCCAAGCGCAAGTTGATCCAGCTGGTTCAGGACGGTCACGTGGACGGCTGGGACGACCCGCGGATGCCGACCATCAAGGGTGCACGGCGCCGTGGCTTCACCCCGTCGGGCCTGCGGCTGTTCTCCGAGCGGATCGGGGTATCCCGTTCCGACAGCCTGATCGACATGGGCGTGCTCGAGGACTGCATGCGCGAGGATCTCAACGAGCGCGCCGAGCGGCGCATCGCGATCCTCGACCCGGTCCGGCTGGTGCTCACCAACTACCCGGAAGGACAGAGCGAGGACTGCCACGCGCCCAATCACCCGCAGAAGCCTGAACTGGGTACGCGGGTGGTGCCGCTGACCCGCGAGCTGTGGATCGAGCGCGAGGACTTCATGGAAGACCCGCCGAAGAAGTTCTTCCGGCTCAGGCCCGACGGCGAGGTCCGGCTGCGCTATGGCTACATCATCCGCTGTACCGGCTTTGAGAAGGACGAACAGGGCCAGGTAACCACCATCTACGCCGAGTATGACCCGGACACCAAGTCCGGCACGCCGGGGGCCGAAAGCCGCAAGGTCAAGGGCAATATCCACTGGCTCAGCACCGAACACGCGGTGGAAGGCACGGTCCGCATCTATGACCGCCTGTTCCGGGTGCCGGCACCGGGCGCCCGGCGCGCAGGCGATCCCGAGGAGCTTCGGCGCGACTTCATCGAAGACCTCAATCCCGACAGCAAGGCGGTGCGCCGCTGCCACATGGAGCCGGCGCTCGCCGGGGCCGCGCCGGAATCCTGCTTCCAGTTCGAGCGCAACGGCTATTTCGTGGCGGACCTGCACGATCACGGATCTGGCCATCCGGTCTACAATCGATGCGTGACGCTGCGCGACTCCTGGGCGACGGGCAAGAAGTGATCATCAATGCCGCATGAGCGAACTCAAAAGACGCGATCGCCCCGCCGGCTCGCCAGGGCGGTCTTGCTGCTGACCTTGACCGCCCCCTCGCTCGCGGCGGCGGAGCGCGAGACGCTCGTGCTGGCTCCGACCCTTTTCGATTCGCGCGCCGATGCCATTCGCAGCCAGGTCGGCCCGGCGGCCTTCGTCGAGTCCCTGCTCAACCAGCCCGTGTCGGTCGAGAACATCCTGCGCTACGAGCGGGTGATCGAGGGCTTCGAAAACGGCGAGATCGACCTGGCCATCCTCGGCCCGCTGCCCTACGTGCGGCTGAGCCAGCGGTACCCGCAGATCGAACCACTGGTGCGCTTTCGGGACACGGACGGCCGGGACCACTACCACTGCACGCTGGTCGCCTTTGCCGACAACCGCATGCCACTGGCCGACCATGCCGGCGCCAGGCTGGCACTGACGCAACCCTACTCCACTTGCGGCTACTTCGCCGCGGCGACCATTCTCGAACAGGCCGGGATCGACGTCGCCGCCACCGACTTCGAATTCATCGGGCGCCACGACAGCATCGCCATCAACGTGGTGGCGGGTCGGTACGACATCGGCATCGTCAAGGACCACCTGGCGGAACGCTTTGCCTCGGTCGGACTGGTGCCGCTGGCCCACACCATGCCCCTGCCCGGTTTCACCCTGGTGGCCAATACCCGGACCCTGGACGAAACGACCCGGGCGCAGTTGCGGGAGGGCTTTTTGGGCATCAACTCCGAGGAGGCGGCCCGCTCGGGAAACTGGCCGGCCAACATGATCAACGGCACCATGCCGGCCACGGATGCCGACTACGACCGCATTCGAGGCGAATTTGCCCGCGTCCGCTTTCCCGAGGCGTCCGGCGGCACGGCCGGGGAGCCCACGCCCGCCGGGCGAACCGAACCGGGGACAGGACCATGAAATGGCCCTTCATCGGCGTTCTGCTGGTGCTTGAGGGTCTGCTGCTGGCCGGCATGCACGCGGTCTGGTCGAAAAGTGCCGAGAGCATGCTCCTGGCCAAGAGCCGGGAAACCCTCGGAGCCTACACCGCCATTACCCAGACCTACGGCCAGGTCGCGGACCTGATGCACGACACGATCTTCTCGCGACCCGGCGTTCGCCATCTGTTCCTGGAGGGCGTGGATGCCCGGCAAGCGGATCAGGCGATCCTGCGCGGACGACTGCTGCGCCTGCTCTGGGACGATTACGAGCACATGACCCGGTACAACCTGGTCCAGTTGCACTTCCACACGGCCGAGGGGCTCAGCTACCTGCGATTCCACCGGCCCGAGGTTTCCGGTGACAGCCTGCTGGCCGCACGCCCGAGCGTGCGCATGGTACTGGAGACGGGTGAGCCCGCACGGGGCTTCGAGAATGGCAAGCTCTTTCATGGCTATCGCTTTGTGTTCCCGATCATCGTCGAAGAACGCCTGATCGGCTCGGTCGAGACCAGCATCGACTTCGAGGCGATTCGCCAGGGACTGATCGAGGTCATGCCCGACCACCAGTTCAGTTTCTGGTTGCGGCGCGGCAACCTCGATGCCCGGATCGGCGAGCACACAGACGACCTGCTGCACCCGGTGCAGGTGAATCCGGACTACGTGATCGAGGACCTGCAGGCGCGGCTGTCCCCGTCGGCCGAGATAGTCCGGCCTGAACGCCAGGTCGCGCTGGAACGGCTGGCCCAGTCACGCTGGGACGACATTCGGGCCGCGATGGCCGAGGACCGAGCCTTCTCGATCCCCGTCCGGCTCGATGGACTGGAGTACGCCGCGATCCAGTTCATGCCGATCCACGACATCGCCGGAGCCCAGGCCGGCTACCTGGTCAGCTATGCCGACCTGCCGGAACTGGGTCAGGCCGCGCGCAACTATCTGGCCATGGCACTGGCCACCGCCGTGCTGCTGGCCCTGCTTTTCTGGTTCGTCTACCGCCAGCGCGAGGGACGACGGGTTCTGGCCAACGAGCGGCACACACTCAAGGCGATCACGGACAACATGCTCGAGGGCCTGTTCGTTCAGGATCGCGCGGGGCGGATGACCTACTGGAATCCGGCGCTTGAGCACATTCTCGGCTTTTCCGCCGACCAGCTCGAAAACGCCCGGGCCCACGACCTGATTCATGCCCACGACAACGCGGGCGACATGGTGCCCATGGAACGCTGCCCGATCCGGCTGACCACCCTGCGCGGCGATGTCTACCACGCCGAGCACGAGGGCTTCAGGACGGCGGACGGGCGCATCCTCCCGGTCGAGGTGACCTGCGCGCCGATGGTGCGCGATGGCCAGATCATTGGCTCCGTCACCGTATTCCGGGACATGACCCAGCGCATCGAGATGCAGAGGGCCCAGGAGGAGGCCCGCGAGGCTGCAGAACATGCCGCCCGAATGAAGTCCAGCTTCCTGGCCAACATGAGCCACGAGATTCGCACGCCCATGAACGGCGTCATGGGCATGCTGGAACTGGCTCTGGCTACCGAACTCAATCCCGAGCAGCGCGAATATCTCGAAATTGCCCAGCGCTCCGGCGAGCTGCTGCTGGCCCTGCTGAACGACATCCTCGACGTGTCCAAGGTGGACGCCGGGCATCTGGATATCGAGCATGTGGCCTTCGACCTGGTCGAGATGACCGAACACACCGCCAAGCTGATGGCCGCCCGCGCGCACCAGAAGCACATTGAGCTGAACCTGGACATTGACCCCTTGCTGCCGCGCCGGCTCCTGGGCGACCCGCTGCGGCTTCGCCAGGTGCTGCTCAACCTGCTGGGCAACGCCATCAAGTTCACCGAACATGGCGAGGTGACCCTGAGCGCGAAAAAGGCCGGCGACCGGATTCGCTTTCATGTCCGCGACACCGGAATCGGCATTTCCGGTCAGGCCAGGGCCCACATCTTCGAGCCCTTCCGCCAGGCTGACGAGTCCACCACGCGCAAGTACGGCGGAACCGGGCTTGGCCTGGCCCTGAGCCAGCGGCTGGTCAACCTCATGGGCGGACAGCTGCAGCTGGAGTCCGAGCCCGGACGCGGCAGCGACTTCCACTTCGACATTGCGCTGGAGCCGGCGGCGGACGCCCCGAACGAGGCAGACCTGCACCCGGATACCCGCTCACTCGCCGGCCAGGGACTGCTGGTGGTGGACGACGTGAACACCAACCGCCTGATCATCGAGCGCCATGCCGTCGCCTGGGGCATGCGTCCGCACGGTTTCGCCAACCCCTTGCAGGCCCTCGACTGGCTGCGCACCGAGAACAACGCCCGCCGCGTGGCCGCCGCGGTGATCGACCGGATGATGCCCCAGATGGATGGCCTCGATCTGGCCGCACAGATTCGCCGGATCGATCCCGCGATCCGGCTCGTCATCCTGTCCTCGGCAGGCGATTCGCGTGACCACCAGGCGGTGTCCGAGGGCCTGGTCGACCAGGCTCTGGGCAAGCCGGCCACCCAGGACGCCCTCGCCCATGCGCTGGTGACCCTGCTGCGCCCGCACGGGCAGCCGAGGATGACCGCGCGCGAGCAGGCCGCGCAGACCGAGGACGACACTGGCCGGTCAGCCGATCCGAAACTGCCCGGACGACGGGTCCTGGTGGTGGAGGACAACTCGGTCAACCAGCTGCTGGCCCGCCGGCTGCTCGAACGCGAGGGTGCCCGGGTCGAACACTGCCCGGACGGCCTTCAGGCCTTGGAACGGCTCGACGAGGACCGGGACTTCGACCTGGTCCTGATGGATTGCCAGATGCCGGTGATGGATGGCCCGGAGGCGACGCGCAGGATCCGCGCGCGCGAGCAGGCACGGAATCTGGCCCGGCTGCCGATTCTCGCATTGACCGCCCATGCCGGGACCGAACAGATGGCGGTTTGCCTGTCGGCCGGCATGGACTCGGTTTTGAGCAAACCCTACAATCGGGAAGAGTTGCTGGCGGCGATCATCGAACTGATCGGCACCGAGACGCCCACCAAGGAGCACGCATTGCGCGTGCACAGCGAACCAGGAGATCTGCCCGTGGACGACGAGGTCATCGACACCAGCATGCTTGAGGGGCTGGAGGAAGCACTCGGCGACGAGATTCGCGAAATCGTCGAGTTCTTCCGCAACAGTCTGGACGGGCAGATCGAGGACTTGCACCAGGCGATCCGCTCTCAGGACACCGATGCCATCCGCAGGCGTGCCCACGCGATCAAGGGCAGCGCCGGCAACCTCGGGGCGCTGGGGATTTCGGAGCTGGCCCGCCAGATCGAGCTGCGCGCACAGCACGGCGAACCGATCGAGGAAGAAACCGTCGCCCAACTCAAGCCCCTGGCCGAGCACACCAAGGCGCTGCTTGCCAAGCGTTACCCCTGAACGCCGAACGACGGCACCGTGCGGGGGCGGCCGTCGCCAACATGCAGGATGACTCGTGGCGGAAAACCATCCACAACCGATCAAGGTACTCGTCGTCGAGGATGACGAATCGACCCGCATGCTCACGCAGAGCATCCTGAAAAGGAAGGGTTACGAGACGTTCGCGGCACCCAATGGGCTTGAAGGGGTCGAGGCATTCGTCCGTCATGTCCCCGACCTGGTGCTTATGGACGTGATGATGCCCGAGATGGACGGTTTCGAGGCTTGCCAGGCCATTCGCAGGATCGAGACGGTGCCGGGCACCCCGATCATCATGCTCACGGCTGCCGACGCCTCCGATGATATCTCGACCGCCTTTGACTCGGGCGCGACCGACTTCATTATCAAGCCCATCAGCTGGTCCCTGCTTGAGGCACGACTGCGCTACGCCTGGCGCGCCCGGTGCGACAGCGTGGCACTGCAGCGGGCGCGGGTCCAGCAGATCAACGCGCAGAAAATCGCCCGCCTGGGCTTCTGGGCCTGGCGGACCGACTCGGGGCGTATCGAGTGGTCCGAGTCGCTGGAGACGCTCACCGGCCTCTCGCCGGCCAACCTCGACACCCCGGAAAAGCTCTGCGCCCTGACCTGCCGCGAGGATGCCGAACGCCTGCGCGATGCCTTCCGGGTGGCCGAGAACAACGGCACACGCTTCGATATCGAGATCGGCCTTGCCCTGGATGCGCTCAATCCACTGATCCTGCACCTGATCGCCGAGCCAGACACCGACCGGTCCGGCACGCTGGTCTACGAGGGCGCGTTTCAGGACCTGACCGCGGTCCGGGAGACGGAAAACCGCATACAACACATGGCCCTGCACGATCAGCTCACCGGCCTGCCGAACCGCAAGATGCTGCTGCGCCAGCTCGATGAACAGATCGGCAGGGGCGGCCGGGGACTTGGGCTGGTGATTCTGGACATCAACCGGTTTGGCCGGCTCAACGACGCGCTCGGCATCCAGGCCGGCGACCAGATTCTCAGGATCGTCGCGGGCCGGATGAAGCAGGTGCTGCCGGAGGAAGTCGACATTGCCCGCCTTGACGGGGACGAGTTTGCCCTGACCTTCCCGCATGACGACCTGGAACGAATCCGCGGCGCAACCGAGGTGTTCCTTGCCGAGATCGGTCGGGTTTCCAACGTGGCCAACCAGAACGTCTTTCTCTCGATGACCGGCGGCATTGCGCTGGTACCCGGCCATGCCGGCAATGCCGAGGGCCTGGTGCAGGCTGCCCAGGAGGCGCAACAGCGCGCCCGCCAGACGGGCGAGCCGTTGGCCGTGGCCGAAACCAGCCAGGATGATCGGGCAACCCGGATACTCAGGCTGGAATTTGCCCTGCGCGAGGCGGTCCAACAAGACTTCGGCCAGTTTCATCTGGTCTACCAGCCGCAAATGCAACTGTGTGACAACCGGCTGGTCGGCGTGGAGGCCCTGATCCGCTGGGAGCATCCCGAACTGGGGCTGATCCCGCCCCCGCAGTTCATTCCGCTGCTTGAAGAAATGGGCCTGATCAACGAGCTCGGCCAGTGGATCCTGCGTACGGCCTGCCTGCAACAGCGTGCCTGGCTGGATGCCGGCATCGAGGTGCTGATGGGCATCAACCTGTCGCCGCGGCAGTTCCAGGATGCGCGGCTGCCGGACATTCTGCAGTCGGCCATCGACGACGCCGGAATCGCCGCCAGGCATGTCAAGCTAGAGATTACCGAGAGCATCGCCATGCAGGATCCGCAGGGTACGATTGTCCAGCTGCACGAGTGGCGCGAGCAGGGTTTCAAGATCGCGATCGACGATTTCGGCATCGGTTACTCGTCGCTTGAGTACCTGCTGCGCTTTCCGCTGGATACCATCAAGATCGACCGGGCCTTCGTGAAAAACATCGTCGAGCAACCGAGCGACCGCGCCATCGTGCGTGCCATCACCGTCATGGCGCAAAGCATGAACCTGGCAACGATCGCCGAGGGGGTCGAGACCCAGCGCCAGCAGGACTATCTTGACGCCATCGGCGTGGACGAGATCCAGGGCTACCTGCTCGGCCGTCCCATGAAGCACGACGATCTCACGCGCTTCCATCAGTCACATGATCCTCGAAAAGCCAGGGAGACCGTGTCCCAATGAGTGTCGTTCATTTCACCCGATCTGCGGACCTGAGCAATCTGTCCTCGGGCATCGACCAGGTTCTCGCCGACGCGTCGGTCCGGAGCCTGATCATCCTCACCGCCGACGCCAACGACTATGACGGCGCGGCACTCGATGCGCTGCTGCGCGACATCGATCGCCCCCTGATGGGCGGAATCTTCCCCCAGGTGGTCGCCGAGTCACACAGTCACGAGCAGGGGGCGGTGGTCATCGGCCTGCCCCACGAACTCAGCACCTGCGTGATCGAGGGGCTGAGCGACCCGGAAGCGGACTTCGAGGAGCGCATCGACGTCGCCTGCGCACATCTCGACGAAAGCGCCACGATGATCGTCCTCGTCGACGGGCTGGCCCGGCGCATCGCCGCGCTGGTGGACGCGGTCTACGCGGTCTTTGGCGCGACGACCAACTTCCTCGGTGGCGGCGCCGGCTCGCTGAGCTTCGAACAGAAGCCCTGTCTGCTGACCAACCAGGGACGGGTGATGGACGCAGCCTTGATCGGCACGCTGAATACCCGCAGCGCGCTCGGTGTCGGTCATGGCTGGCAGACCATCGACCGCGATCATCGCATCACGCGGGTCAGCGGGAATGTCATTCATGAAATCGACGATCGCAATGCCTTCGAGGTCTACCGGGACATTGTCGATCAGCACGCCGGCGCGGCCATCACGCCGGAGAACTTCTTCGAGATCGCACAGGCCTTTCCGTTCGGGATCAACAAGCTGGCCGGTGAGATGGTCGTCCGCGACCCGATTGCCGTCACCGAGGAGGGCGCGCTGGTTTGTGTTGGCGAGCTCTCCGAAGGCGATTTCGTGGACGTGCTGACCGCCGACGCCACCCAGTTGGTGCGGGCCGCCGGAGAGACCGCGGCCAAGGCACGCGAGGCAGCCGGCGAAGGCGAACCGAAACTCGCGCTGCTGTTCGACTGCATCTCGCGTGCGCTGTTCATGCAGAGCCATTTTCACACCGAAGTCGACGCCGTCGAGTCGGTGGTCGGGCGCGACATACCGGTGTGCGGCGCCCTGGTGCTGGGCGAGATCGCCAACTCGGGCACGGGCTACCTGGAGTTCTACAACAAGACCACCGTGGTGGCCCTGCTGTGAGGGAGACCGGCCCGGACACCCTGCCCCCCGACCGTCAGGCCAGCGCACTCAAGCCGGCCGACAATCGGCAGGACGAGATCCGGGTCCGAATCCTCTATGAGCTGGCCATGGCCATCGGCAACTCGCTGGACCGGCGCAAGCTGCTCTCCGAATCCCTGAAGGTCATGCTGCGCAAGCTCGATGGCCTGATGGCCGGCGTGTTCGCCTACGGGGATCAGAACCCGTTGTACCTGACCCCCCGAAGAAGCCTGAACGACGCGCTCGATGCCGGCCTCTCCCAGGTTCTGGAAGGCGGGGATTCGCTGGCCGCGGAACCGGCAGGCCTGCATTTGCAACGGCGGCTGGAGGATGGCCGGCACGGCTACCTCTTCCACCTGCCCGGCAGCGGCTGGCTGGTCTTCACCCGCCACGAACCGCTGGACGACACGACCCTGCGCGCGCTGGCGCCGATCTGCGAGAAACTCTCGACGTCCCTGCGCTCCTGCGAAGCCAACCAGCAGCTGATCGAGAACGAGCAGGACCTGGCCCGAACGCTCGACGCCCTGCGCGAAGCGCAGGCGGCCCGGGACCAGTTCCTCGCCAACATGTCTCACGAGATCCGCACGCCGCTCAACGGCATCATCGGCTTTCTCGACCTGTTCGAGCAGACCCCGCTGACCGATCAGCAGCGTGACTACCTGGACACCATTCGCCACAGCTCAAGCTCCCTGCTCGGCATCATCAACGACATTCTGGACTTCTCCAAGATCGATGCGGGCATGCTCAAACTCGAGGAGGAACCGCTGGCGCTGCGCGACACGCTCTCCGCGGTTGTCCGCCTGTTCGGAAGTCGTGCCGAGGAAAACGGGACCCGGCTCTACCTGACCCTGGACCCCCGCCTGCCCGCGCAGGTCATCGGCGACGCACTGCGACTCAAGCAGATCGTCAGCAATCTGGTGAGCAATGCCGTCAAGTTCACCGAAAATGGCACTGTCGAGGTCCGGGTCGACCGGCTGAACTGCGCCGACGACCGGCACGAGGACTGCTGCCGGCTCCTGCTCTCGGTCCGGGATACCGGGATCGGCATGCCGCCGGAGATGCTCGACCGGATCGGCCAGCCCTTTGCCCAGGCCGACAGTTCCACCACCCGCCGTTACGGCGGCTCGGGGCTGGGCCTGGCCATCTGCAAGCAACTGATCGAGCTGATGGGGGGGACACTCACGGTCCAGAGCTGCCCGGGCGTCGGAACCACCTTCGAATTCGAATTGCAGATGCGGACCACCAAATCACCCGAGAAGGTGGCGCCCCCACAGCCTGTCGCCCGTGCGGGGGCAATCGCCGAACCGGGGATGCAGCGCGTCCTGCTGGTCGAAGACAACCCGGTCAACCAGAAACTGATGAAGGCCGTACTCACGCGCATGGGCCTCGAGCAGGCACTCGCCGGCAACGGCGCGGAAGCACTGGAGATCTTCGAGCAGCAGGCAACGCAGAGTCCCTTCGATGCCGTCCTGATGGATATCAGCATGCCCGTCATGGACGGTGTGGAGGCCACCCGCCGGATTCGTGCGCTGGAAGCCAAACGGGGGTGGTCGCATACGCCGATCGTGGCGCTGACCGCCAACGCGCTCAAGGGAGACCGGGAACGGTTCCTGGCCGAGGGAATGGACGAGATGCTCACCAAGCCGCTGAACCTGGCGGCTTTGAAGCAGACCCTCATGCGGCTGGGCGCAAGCTGATCGATTCGCGGTTTGCCTGAAGGCGCAGGTCGCAGGAGCGCATCGGCCACATGACCTGTGCGAGCGCGGGAAGGCCCGTCACCTGCCCGCGCGTTGCGGCAGGAAGCCACGGACGGCTTCGTGCAAAGATTCTTTCAGGGCACCACGACCTGTTGTTCGGGATGCCCCAACGAGCAAATGCAAAACACAAGGAGTCAGCCATGCATGTCACCATCGTCCATGTACGCGTCAAAGCCGACCGTGTCGAGGATTTCATCCGGGCCTGCCATCCGAACCACCTCGGATCGGTCGAGGAACCGGGCAACCGGCGATTCGACGTGCTGCAATCCGCAGAAGACCCGACGGCCTTCGTACTCTACGAAGCCTACGACACCGCCGAACAGGCGGCAGCGCACAAGCAGACGCCCCACTACCTGACCTGGCGCGAGCAGGTGGCCGGGATGATGGCCGAACCGCGTCAGGGTGTGCCCTACCGTGGCCTGATGCCACAATTCGCCACCGGCGACTGAAGACCGGCAGAACAGACGAGGAGAAACAGCCCATGAACCCAGCGACCACCCTGCTGCCGGAGTCCTTCACCTTCGCCCAGATGCCGGCGATCCGGTTCGGCTGGGATATCACCCGCGCATCGCTGGACGAAACGCTCTGCAATCTGGTCAGGGACCGCCTGATGCTGGTGGCCGGCGGTCACGCCGACCGCGTGCTCATTCCCGAACGCCTGACCCGCACCCTGGCTGAGCGGCGGGTTCACCGAGTCATCGTGCGCCAGGAGCCCTCGCCGGGGCTGATCGATCGTCTCGTCGCCGAGGCACCGGAGGGCATCGAATGGGTGGTGGGCTTCGGAGGCGGGAGCGTGCTTGATGCCGCCAAGGCCATTGCCGGCCTGCTGCGCGAGCGGCACCCGATCGTCGATTATCTTGAAGGCGTCGGTTGCGGACGCAAGATCCAGGCCGACCCGGTGCCTTTCCTGGCCGTGCCGACCACCGCCGGAACCGGCAGCGAAACCACCAAGAACGCGGTAATTTCCCGGCTGGGCGCGTTCAAGAAATCCTTCCGAGACGAGCGACTGCTGGCGCGCCAGGCCTGGCTGGACCCAGCCCTGCTCGAAAGCTGCCCGACAGTGACCCGCAATGCCACGGCCATGGACGCCTTCTCGCAGCTGCTCGAATCCTACGTGACCCACCGCGCCAACCCGATGACCGACGCCCTCGCGCTGCAGGGGCTCTCGCTGTTTCTGGGCGCGCTCGAAGCGCTCGAGGACGAAAGCCAGACCGTGCGTCGCGATGCCCTGGGACGACTGATGCTTGCGGCGAGCCTTTCCGGCATGACCCTGGCGAATGCCGGTCTCGGCGCCATCCACGGACTCGCCGGCCCGATCGGCGCGCATTTTGCGGCACCCCACGGCGAAGTCTGCGCCCGCCTGCTGGCCCCGGTCACCGCCGAGAACATTGCCGCGCTGGCCGCACGGCCCGACGACCCGCAAGCCGCCAGGGCTCTGGTCCGCTACCGGCTGGTTGCCCGGCTAATGCTCGGCCGTGACGACCTTGATGCGCTGATCGCCACCCTGCGGGAAATGACCAACCGATACGTCCCCCAGGGCCTGGCACGCCACGGCCTGACCCCAGACAACCTCCAGCCTGTCATCGACAGCTGCCGCGCCGGCAGCATGCTCGGCAACCCGATTGAGCTGTCGGACGAGGCCCTGTACCGCGCGCTTCGCGCCGCGCTGTAACTGTAACGCCGGCGCATCTCATCCGCCTCGGCCTGTTCGTCGGCAGGCACGAGACATGCCCCCGTGCCCCTCAAACGCGGCGGTACCCTGCTGGCCCCGGTCACGGCTGGATGGTCACGGCTGGATGGTCACGGCTGGATCGGCAGCAGCTGGCCGGCAAGAACGCCGGCGCGCCCTTGGCGGGCAGGCCCTGGCAAGAAAATCTCCCGATGATGGCGGCGCCGGTACACGACGCCCGAACCATCGGAAGCTATCGGAAGCGCGCAACGAGCTGCTTGAGCTCCTGAGCACGCTCGGCAAGTCGATCATTGACCTGCTGGGTCTGGAGCATGGCCCGGGCGTTTTCCTCGGCCAGCTCGCTGATTCGCGACATGCTGCGACTGACCTCTTCGGCAACACGGCTTTGCTCCTGCGCCGCGTGAGAGATCTGGACACCCCGCTCCCGGACCCGGTCGACGCTTTCGTCGATGGCCTGCAGTGCCTCGCCTGCCTCGCGCGCCTGCGCCACGCATCCGTTGGCCGCTTCGGTGCCCTCCTCGATCGCGCCGGTGACATCATTGGCGGCGCCTTGAACCGACTTGATGATCGCCTGGATCTCGCCAGTCGAATCCTGGGTTCGCTTGGCCAGCTTGCGGACCTCGTCGGCGACCACCGCAAAGCCACGGCCCTGCTCGCCGGCGCGCGCCGCCTCGATGGCGGCGTTGAGCGCCAGCAGGTTGGTCTGCTCGGCAATCTCGGAAATCGCGTCGATCACCTTGCCGATATCCCGACTGCCGTCATCCAGGCGCTCGATGACCCCAAGCATCCCGTTCATGCGCTCGGAAAGCTGCACGATGGATCGAATGGTGTTGTCCACGACCTCGCGTCCCTTTTCGGTCTGCCGGCTGGCATCCTCGGACGCGTCGAGCGTTTCCTGTGCGTTCTGTGCCACCTCGCCCGAGGACGCTGCCATCTCGGCGCTGGCGGAGGCGACCTGCTCGGTCTCGCCCTGCTGCGCCCGGGCCCGCTCGTCTGCACGAAACCCATCTGCCCGCAACTGTTCGGCTGAGGCGGCCAGCTCGTGTGCCGTGCCGGAAACGTCCCCGACAATCCGGTTCAGGGTGGACAGGTAATCGTTGAAAGCGCCAAACAATTCTCCGAGCTCGTCCCGGTTCGGGGCCACCAACCGAACCGACAGGTCATCACCCATGTGCCGGATGAGCCGCACATTGCGCTGGATGGGCCGAACGATGCTTCGTTCGGCGGCAAACACGATCGCCGCGCCCATGCCCACGATCAACAGGAAGATCAGCCCCAGAAACATCCAGGCGGCATCGGTCGCATCGGAAATGCGCCCGTCGATCACGGCCCGCGGTATTCCCACGACATGCAGCCCCACCTGCTCGCCCGCGTTGTCCAGCACCGGCCAGGCCAGGGCGAACCAGTCACCGGAAAACTGCATCCCCGACTCGGCCAGGCCGACCAGGTCAAGGCCCTCGGCGAAGCCAACCGCTTCATCGCTGAACCACTTGTCGTTGGCCACCACGTAATCGCCGATCCGCCGGTTGTTGGCCATGGTGGCGGAATTGCCCACCACCTCCTGATCCAGAAGCAGAATGTATTCCTGGCCGTCGGATTCGAAGACCCGGCTGACACTGCCGACCCCCTGCAGGACCTCCAGGCTGCCGATATAGCGGTCACCCAGCATGACCGGCGCAAGCGCACGAATCGCAAACCCCGCCCGGCCGACCTCGCCATCATCCGTGAAGGGGACCTGTTCATCCATCATCTGACGGATCGTTCCCCTGAAGGTGATGTCGTCTCCGAAACGGTCGGGCCACCAGCTGCGCAACCAGGAACGGCCGTCGGGGGTATGCACCTGGACGCGCATTCCCCGGTAGTTGGTTTCCTCGACAAAGCGATCCAGCAACTGCTTCAGCTCCGCCTGCGCCCGCTCGCGGTCATCCATGCTGAGCGCCTCGATCAGCCCATCCTTCGCGGCCAGGGTCAGCGCCATCCCGAGGCCAAAGTCCGCCTTGGCCTGCAAGCGTTCTTCCAGAATCTGCCCGGTGAGCGCCCTTTGATCCTGGGTCACCTCGGCCGACAGGGACCGCTTGATCGACTGAAGATATACCAGCCCGATCGCCAGAAAGAACAGGCCGGCCAGCAAGGACACCAGCACCAATCGGCGCTTGAGCGACAGCGACTTGAACATGAACCCACTCCCGTCAGTGCCCGCGGGTCAACCGCCCGCAGGTCGTTTTTTTAACCAAACACACCGGCGCCCGTGCCCGACCGGATGCAGCCCGAGAGGCCACGAAAAACGCAGGCAATACGGTTCGCACAAGGGATTTTCTGAAGCGGGAGTCACATCCGGCCGGAGAAAAAGCCTTGCTCCCCAGCCCTGGGGCATGTACCCGGAACAGGGAGTCGCCGGGCCAGATCCATGGCTAGATCACTTTTTCTGATCAAGCGGTACAACCTTACCAAGACCGCGTGATTTCGGCGAGTTCTTCGCGATCAGTCCCGGATCTTCTCCAGCGACTTGGCCAGATCGTCGATGCGTACCCGGGTGGCCTCGACCAGACCGGAAATCTGCTCGGCAGACTCCGAGGAACGCGCCGCCAGGTGGCGAACCTCCTCGGCCACCACCGCGAACCCGCGACCGGCCTCGCCGGCCCGCGCCGCCTCGATGGCCGCATTCAGGGCCAGCAGGTTGGTCTGCCCGGAAATGCCCGAGATACTGCTGACGATATTGCCGATCTGCTCCGAGACACCAAGCAGTTCCTGCATCGCGGCATTGGTTTCGGCCACCGCGGACTGGCGATCGGAAATATCGATCCCGAACAGCACGTGCCGGGTGATGTTGTCGCTGAAGTCCTTGAGCGCACAAAGGCGTGCATCAAAGGCATGCAACTGGCCGGACTCGTCCTGGAACTCCACCTTGACCTTGAGCTGCTCGGAGCCTTCGATCGACTCGGACTGCCCGGTGTGCACCTGCTTCCAGATCGACTCGCTGGCCCGGCGCGCCGCCTCGGCGCTACCGGCCTTTTCCTCGAACAGGGCGTTGTGGGTCACCGGCTTGCCTTCCGGAGACCACTCGAGAACCATCAGCGCCTCGTTGAGCAGGTTCAGGCGATCCATCGAGTCCCGCGCGGACTGCTTGGTTTCGGTAATGTCCGCCTGCACCGAGACGAACCGGTCGATACGCCCGTCGTCGTCAAAGGCGGGGTTGATCGACATCGCGATCCAGTAAGGCTTGCCGTCCTTGGTGTAGTTGAGGATCTCCTCGTAGAACGCCTCGCCGCGACGCAGCTTTTCGGCAATCCGCTCAATGGTCGCCGGATCGGTGTCCCTGCCCTGCAGCACCTTGCCCGGAATCTGCCCACGAACCTCGTCGAGCCGATAGCCGCTCATGCGCTCGAAGCCCCGGTTGACGTACTCGATCCGACCCTTGCTGTCGGTGATGACCACGGCGTTGGAGGTCTCGTTGGCGACCAGCGAGAGCATGGCGATTTCCTCGCGCCGGGCGACCTCCTCGGTCACGTCCTTGATGAACGCGGTGTAATGCACCCGGTCGGACAGATCGACCTTCGCCAGGGTCACCAGCCCCCAGCGCATTTCGCCGTCCTTGCGGTGGATTGGCAATTCGACCGGCTTGCCGATGATCCGGTCATTGCCGGTGCGGCGATTGCGGTTGACGTACTCGTCGTGCTGGGGTTGATGCTCGGGCGCGACCAGCATCTTGACGTTCTTGCCCAGCACCTCGTCACGTGAATAGCCCCACAATTCCTCGGCAGCCCCGTTGAAGAAATTGACGTGGTTGTGCTCGTCGATGGTGACGACCGCGTCTTGCGTCTGCTCCAGGGTCTGCTCGACCATGGAGCGAGCCTGACGCTCCTCGCTGCAGTCACGCGCAAACGCGGTGTAGTACATCTTCCGGCCAACCTCGAAGGCCGAGAACGTCACGCTGATCCAGGTCCAGGAGCCGTCCTTGCGCTTGAGCGGCAGCTCCACGGCCTCCCCGATGATCCTGTCCTGCCGGGTCTCGCGGTGCCGGTTGATATAGCTGTCATGCCGACCGGAATGTTCGGGCGGCACCAGCATCCTGACATTGCGACCGATGACCTCGTCTCGCCGGTAGCCCCACAGCTTCTCGGCCGCATCGTTGTAGAAGATCACGTTGTTGTCCGGGTCGATCGTGACCACCGCGATCGAGGACTGGGCCAGCGACTGCTGTGCCAGCTTGGCCTGCTTCAAAAACTGCATCGGGGGTCCTCCCGGGGATACATAAGTGTTGTCTTAAATTATACATATCATATACAAGACTCTCTACACCTTGTATATCGATCGGCACCCGAAACAAGAAACCACGCAGCAGCAATCGCAGGCAAAATCCGGATCGAGGCCAAGATTCCCGCCCCGGACACGCCCCGTCGCCTCGATGGCACGCCACTGAAACGGCCGGTCAGCGCGGGCACGCACCGGCTACGCTGAACGAAGCGGCGAATCAGTTCAATCCGCGGCTCCCGGTCCCGCGGCGTCTGCGGCCCGGCCCTCGCTGGCTCCCCAGTACCGCAGCAATTCCAGCAGGCGGGCCATGACGATCGGCTTGGCCAGGTAATCGTCCATCCCGGCATCCAGACAGCGCTGTCGGTCCCCCTCCATCGCATTGGCTGTCAGCGCGATCACCGGCACCCGCCGTCCATCGGCGGAACGCTCGCGCGCCCGGATCCGGCGCGTGGCCTCGAAACCATCCATGACCGGCATCTGGCAATCCATGAGCACCAGGTCGAAGGACTCGGACGCGAGCTTCTGCAGCGCCTCCTCGCCATTTGCCACGATCTCGGGCTCGATGCCCTGCCTTCCAAGCAAGGCCCGTACCAATTTCTGGTTCACGGCGTTGTCCTCCGCCACCAGCACCCGCAGCCCCCTGAGATCGGTCGCCCGCTCCGAGGCCAGGGCCGGCGCCACCGGCGCGGCGGGACCGGCAGCGACCGGGCCGGTGCCAAGCGCCTGAAGCCACTGCGTCACCACCCGTTCCCGCAGCGGACGGAACAGACGACGCGGCCCTTCGGCCGGTGCGGCACCGTCAACTTGCCGGCTCTCACAGAGCAGCGCGCCGCGTGCACCTGTCAAGGCAATGACCTCCTCGCTTGAATGCAATCGCTCGTCGACCAGAATCGCGTTGTAATCCTCCAGCGTTTTTTCGGGCCGGGCAGGAGCCAGTCGCAGATGTTCAACCTCGGCCCCCCAGCCGGCCAGCTGCCGGGCCACCAGGGCGCTGGGTCCGAGGTAGCACAGCCGGGTTCCGGGCAAAATGGCGGCCTGCGTCTGCCGCTTGCCCGCAGGTTTCATGCGCACCGAAAAATGAAAGCAGGCGCCCCGGCCCGGCTCGCTGTCCAGCCCGATCTCCCCACCCATGAGTTCGACCAGCTGGCGGCTGATGGCCAACCCCAGCCCGGTCCCGCCAAAGGCCCGGGTCGAGGAGCCATCGGCCTGCACGAAGGGCTGGAACAACCGGGGCTGCTGCTCGCGGGCGATGCCCGGCCCGGTATCGCAGACTTCCACCTGCAGTTCGCCCGACTGGTCGCCGGCCGAAACCCGAAGGGAAACCCAACCCTCTGCCGTGAACTTGACGGCATTGCCGACCAGATTGTTGAGCACCTGCCGGAAGCGCCCTTCATCGCCGATCAGCGAGCGCTCAACCGGGCCCTCGAGCCAGTAGCCCAGTTCAAGGCCCTTCTGCTGGGCGCGCGCGTGGAACAGGTCCAGCACGTCTTCAACCGTCCGCACCGGGTCGAACTGCTCTTCGACGAGATCAAGCTTGCCGGCCTCGATCTTCGAGAGATCCAGAATGTCGTTGATCACCGTCAGCAGCGCCTGGGAACTGCGGCTCACCGTCTCCACCATGTCCCGCTGCTCGTCGGTCAGCGGCGTGTCCAGCAGCAGCTCGGTCATGCCCATGACGCCGTTCATGGGCGTGCGGATCTCGTGGCTCATGTTGGCCAGAAACTCGGATTTGAGCCGGGCGGACTCGACGGCCATGTCGCGGGCACGCTGCAGCTCTTCCTCGTAGGCCTTCTGCTGGCTGATGTCCGCGATCACCCCGACAAAATAGTGCTCCTGCCCGAAGATGATCTCGTTGACGCCCAGCTGGACCGGGAACAACCGGCCATTGCGGTCCCGCGCCTCCACCTTGCGCTGCATCCCGATAATGTGCGCCTTGCCGGTGGCGAGGTAACGCCTGAGATACATGTCGTGCTGGCCGGCATGAGGTTGGGGCATCAGGCAGGACACGTTCCTGCCGATCAGTTCGCCGAGCCGGTAGTCGAACATGTCGGCCGCCACCCGGTTGGCCTGAACGATCGTCCCCTGATGATTGATGACGATCACGGCCTCGAGCACCCCGTCGAAGGTGGCGCGCAGCTTTTCCTGGTGAAAGCGCAGGTCTTCCTCCACATGCTCGCGCGCCGTGATCTCCGCGGTCAGCCGCTCGTTGACTACCCGCGCCTGCTCCGCCTGGGCACGTACCCCGGCCATCGCCCGCTGCAGGGTCCGCAGCACCAGCCAGAACAGGATCAGCGCCAGGCCAATGGCAACTGCCGACATCATCGCAGCGGCCCGAACGCCACCCATGCCGTTGGCCGAGACATCCGCCAGGGGGCGGCGGACCTCCAGCACGCCCCGCACGTCGCCGGCTTCCCAGTCGGTCTTCGGCGTTCCCGGATAGCTGTTGTGACAGGCCACGCATTCGGCCCCTAGCCGGTCCGCCACGGCATAGCGCAGGTGGCGCTCGTTCTCGACCTGTTCGATCCGGTAGAACGACTCGTCCGGGTTTTCGCGCAGAAAAATCAACGCCTCCTGCTGAAAGTCGTCCAGGACCCGGCGCTCGGCGCGCCAGGGAAACGGCAGGTCGCTGTACAGGGAAACGCGGAAGCTCTCGTCACGGGTGGTCAGGAACTCGCCGAAATCCAGGGTAAAGGTCGCCGGCAGCGGCATGGCCTCGGGGTGATCCCGGTAGGCGTGGGTCAGTTCAATGTCGGCCAGGCGCGCGCGAGGCACGATGACGCGGGTGTAGAAATCACGGAACCGGGTGACCGAGGCGGCAAAGTTGTCCGAATCCTGGATTGCGATGGTCTCGGTCTGGCTGCGCACCTCGTTGTGCAGGTACCACAGCACCGAACCGGCGCCGAGCGTCAGAAGCACCCCGACCACCGGGATAACCCAGCGAAACAGCCAGCCAAGCTCTGCCAGGCTGCGGGCCGCCTCCGACAAACGATCCTGATCTTGACTCATCCCCACTCTCCCGGGAACGCAGCGCTGGCATCCCGAATCGTTGTGTCCCGGTGCGGTGCAAAGCGACGCCACCAGGATGGCCAGCCCGCTTGATCGATCCCGAAGCGGCTGCCGCCATCCGGCGCACCGCCGCCTTCACTCGGCCCCATCATCAGCCGGCTGCAGTTTCTTGCGCATGGTCGCCAACCGGGAAACCACGCGCCGGTGCGTGCGGCGAAGCTGTTTCTCAATATCCCGGCATTTTCCTGCCTGGCCTTCGGCGTGGGCCGCCACCAGGTCACTGGCCAGTTGGTGCACCCGTTCGTGCAGCGCGTCAATCTTGCGAAAGCCCTTGTCCCAGCCGAAGCGCGCCTGGCCGGCGCCATGGTACCAGCGTCCGAAGGAACATTGCTGCGGGTCCAGGTTCGGCAGAAGCGTGTTTTCGCCCGACTCCAGATAGCGAAACAGCTGTCCGATCCAGCGTCGATAGCTCTCTTCGGCCACTTTCAGGACCAGCCGGTCAGTCTCGTTCCGCACCCCGCGATGAGCGGTCGCAGGCTGACCCTGCCCAACCCGGACACCGCCCCATTCGGCGAGCCACTCGACCAGCGATTCGGCAGACATGGGGCGGGCAATGCCAAACCCCTGCACGCGGGGGCAGCCCATGGCCTGAAGCGTATCTGCATGACGATCGGTTTCCACACCTTCGGCGATAACGCCCCGATTGAAGGCATCGCCCAGCCCGATCACGCCCTCCACGATGCTCAGGTCCGAGGGATCATCCAGCATGTCCCGGACAAAGCTCTGGTCGATCTTCAGCATGTCCACCGGCAGGGCGCGCAGGTAGCTCAGTGACGAATACCCGGTGCCAAAGTCGTCCAGGGAAAAACGCACCCCCATCTTGCGACAGCGGATCAGGGTGGCGGCTGCCGCCTCGACGTTGGCCAGAGCGGCCGTCTCGAGGATTTCCAGCTCGATCGACTCGGGGGGCACGGCAGGATGGGCCGCAAGCGCCTCGGCCAGGAAGGACTCGAAGCGCTCGTCAAGCAGGTGCCGGGCACTGACATTGATGCTCAGGTCGATCTCCAGGCCGGCCTCGCGCCATTGCGCCTGCTGCGCCAGCGCCCGGGTAATGACCCATTCGCCCAGGGCCACCTCAAGATCGGCCGCGCCGATCTCGTCGAGAAACTGCGCGGGAGAGAGCAGCCCCTGCTGCGGATGCTGCCAGCGAACCAGCGCCTCCGCCCCGAAAACCACTGCCCGATCCAGATCGACCTTGGGCTGGTAGTACAGCAGGAACTGTGACTGGGCGATGGCCTCGGCCAGCACCTCTCGCCCGAAGCGGCCAGGCGCCGTCCCGGTCTTGTCGGAGGCAAAGCGGCAGTAGCGGTTCTTGCCCTCGGACTTGGCGCGGTACATCGCAAGATCGGCACGGCGCAGGAGAATATCCGAATCCTCGCCATCATCCGGATACAGGGCGACCCCCACGCTTCCGGAAACACGCACTTCGTCCACGGTCAGCGAAACCGGGGTTGCGATCAGGTCCAGCAGCCGGCTGGCAACCGGCTCAATCTCGTCGGCATCGTGCAGGTCCCCGATCAGCAGCACGAACTCGTCGCCGCCCAGCCGGGCAAGCGTGTCGCTGGCACGCAGCATTCCCGAGAGGCGGTGACTCATCCGCACCAGCAACTGGTCGCCGATCTCGTGACCGTGGCAGTCGTTGATCGGCTTGAAGCCGTCAAGATCCAGAAAGCAGACCGCCAGCCTGCTTCCGTAACGTCGCGCCCGCTCGATCGCCTGCTGGAGCCGATCCTGAAGCAGGCGACGATTGGGCAGGCCCGTCAGCGCATCGTGGTTGGCGATCCGCGCCAGTTCGTTCTCGTGCTCCTTGAGCTGGCTGATGTCCGAGGACACGCCGATGTGGTGGGTAACCCGGCCGGCCTCGTCACGCATCACGGTGATCGACAGCATCTGGGCATACAGGCTGCCGTCCTTGCGCCGGTTCCAGACCTCGCCGCGCCAGAAGTCGTTGGCCTCGACCGATGACCACATGCGGGCATAGAACGCCCGGTCGTGTCGTCCCGAAGAGAGCACCGCGGGCGACCGGCCGAGCAGTTCCTCGCGCGCGTAGCCGCTCAGGCGCAGCAGGGCCGGGTTGACCTCGATAATGCGGTTGTCGGCATCGGTGACCATGATCCCGTCGTAGCTGCTGGCCACGACCTGCGCCAGCAGGCGCATCCGCGATTCGTCCTCACGCCGGGCCAGAGCTACCGAGACCTGGTCTGCAAAGGCCGCAAGCAGATCGTGCTCCTCGTCGAGGAAGGCGCAGTCTCCCGGGCCGCGGTAGGCGACCACCAGCGATCCGGGCGCCCCTTCGCCCGCCCGGATCGGCTGCTCCAGCCGGTTGCAGATCTCGCCCTCGCGCGCGCCGGCCTCGTATTCCTGTCCCCGCCAGTACAGGCAGGCCCAGGTCCGTTCCGGATACTGCCAGGCCGGCGGCAGCAGGCCGACGACCCGGGCCAGAAACTCGGCCAGGGGGGTCTGTGCATCCCGCGCCTGTTCGGCCAGCCCCAGCAGACAGCGAAGTTCCTTGAGGCGCTCGCCCAGCTCATGGGTCCGCCGGTCAAGCACCTCGGTGGCGCGCACCCGGTCGGTGACGTCGCGCACCAGGCAGACATACTCCCAGGCCCCGTCTCCCGGCTGCGGCTTGCGCGAGACGGACAGGTCGAAATGGCGCCAGTCGCCATGGACCGCCATCGCGTATTGCCAACCCTGGGCCACCCCCTGCGTGGCCGCCTGACGAAGCGCCTTGTCGATCACCCCGGCAACGTCCGCGGGCAGAATGTCCTGGTAGTGGCGATCGAGGAAGACGCCCGGCTCGTGCAACAGGGCGTCCGGGTCGGCGGTGTGCACCCGCAGGATGCGCCCCTCGGCGGACACCTCGAACAGCATGTCCGGAATGGCGTCGAGCGTTGCCTGCAAGCGATTGCGCAGCTCTTCCAGATCCCGCTCCGCCCGCTTGCGGTCGGTAATGTCCAGGGCCGCGGACATGACCCGCAGCTGACCGTCGACCTGTATGGGACTCAGGTGTACCGACTCCCAGAACACCTCGCCCCGGACATTCGCGCTGGCCCATTCGAACACCTGTGCACCAGCCGTGACCGCCTCCTGCATGCGCCGACGGGCCTGAACGGGTCCGTAGGCGTCGCCTCCGTCCCAAATCGGCATGGCATGCAGGTCATCGAGTGAATGCACGCCATAGCTGGCCAGAGCCCGCGTGTTGGCATCGATCACCTCCGCCGTCCCGGGGTCGAAGATCATCAGGGCCACCGGCGCATCCTCGAACAGGCGGCGAAACCGCATTTCGCTTTCACGCGCTGCCAGCTCGGCGGTCTTGAGCTCGGTGATGTCCTGCACGGTGCCGACCAGTCGACCCAGGCGCTCGCCCGGCTCCCGGACAAACGACGCCACCTCCCGCGCCCAGTGCCACCGACCATCCCGGGCCCGGAAACGGTACTCCACCACCTGCCGACCCGACGAATCGGTCAGGCGGTTTTCCATCGCGATCACCGCATCGCGATCCTCCGGATGGACGCGCTCGATGAAGTCGGCACTGAGCACCGGCCGCCCCCGGGACAGGCCGAACAGATCGTAGACCTCATCAGACCAGATCAGCGAATCACTGTCCTCCAGGCGCTCCCAGTGGCCGAGCCGCGCGTCGGCGCTCGCTGCCCGCAGCCGGCGACGCGCCCGCTCAAGGGCGACCCGGTTTCGCTCCAGCCGCCGCCTGGTCCGACGCGCCTCGGTCACATCACGGATCGCCAGCAGCGACTGACCCCGGCCGGCCGGCCCCTGCATGGGACGCAGGCACAGTTCGGCATCAAAGCGGCTGCCATCGGCCCGCAGGCCGACCCGATCAATCGTCGATCCGACGTCAGGTTCCAGGGTACCGAACAGCGCGGCCAGCTCGTCAGTCACCGGCTCGCCCTCGGCGCGCTCCTGCGCCCGCAGGGCGGACAGGTCAAACAGGGTGAGGACGGACCGGCCAACCGGCCCCCCGTCCGCGAAACCGAAGATCGAGCAGGTGCCCCGGCTGACCAGCCGGATGGCACCCTGCCGGTCGAAGACAACAAATCCCGGATCGTCCACGGCATCGACCAGGTTACGCAGCAGGTCCCGGTCCCGCTCGGCGGCCCGACGCGCCTGTCGCTGGCTCCACCACAGACCCGCGGCGCCCAGCAGCAGGGCCGTCACGCCGACCAGCCAGGGCCAGGCGAGATTGTCGACCGAACCGAATGCCGGACCATCCGCAGCCGACACCGCGGAACAGCCCAGAAGACAGGCCGAGGCGAGGCCGCGCCGCACGCCTGAAACACGATCCAATCGGCCCGGCGAGGATGCCTCCGGTGGATCGCGCCGGCGCCAGTCAAGTCGGGTACCGAACCCGGTCCCGCGGCATATTCGACCGGCAGACAGGCGCCGGGAACATGCCGGCCCGGTCATGGCTGCCCGCTCCGGGCGGCCAGCGAATCGAGGGCGGCCAGCAGCATGTCCCTGGCCTGTTCGAACTCGGCCTCCCTTGCCTGGACCATCGCGCTGCGCGACTGCTCGGCGGCATCCACGAGATCACCGGCCAGCATGTGCACGCGGCGATGCATTTTCTCGATTCGGGCGTGCTCCGGACCTGCCCCGATCCGCGCCACGCCAGGCCCCTGATGCCACCGGCCGAAGGCGCAATGACGCGGGTCAAGCTCCGGACGGGGGGCGCGCAAAGGATCACGCAGGTACCGATCCACCTGCTCCAGCCACTGACGGTAACTGCGCGCGGCGACATGAAGCGGCAGGTCGGCCGGGCCGCCGGGAACGGCGGTCAGCGTCGCCAGGGGCTTGCGGGTCCGCCAGTCGCGGATCCAGTCCAGCAATGCCGATTCCGGCATCGGCCGGGCGATCCCGTAACCCTGTGCATGGTGGCAACCCAGGTCCAGCAGCATGCCGGCATGATCGAGAGTTTCCACCCCCTCGGCAATCACGCCCCGATTGAACGCCGCACCCAGGCGGACGACCCCGTCGACGATGCTCAGGTCGTTGGGATCATCCATCATGTCCCGCACAAAGGTCTGGTCGATCTTGAGCACATCCACCGGCAGCGAGCGCAGGTAACTGAGCGAGGAATACCCGGTCCCGAAGTCGTCCAGTGCAAAGCGCACCCCCAGCTGACGGCAGGCCCCGATCACCCCTGCGGCGTTGTCCAGGCTGGCCAGGGCCGTGGACTCGAGTATCTCCAGCTCAAGGAATTCAGGCGCCAGGGTCGGATGCGCATCCAGCAAATCCGCGAGGCGATCCGCGAAACCCGGCTGCAACAGGTGATTGGCGCTGATGTTCACGCTGACCGACAGCGCGAAACCGGCTTGGTGCCAGCGGGTCGCGGCACCCAGCGCATGGTCGATGACCCATTCGCCGATCGCCATTTCCGCGTCGCTGCCGGCCACCGCATCAAGAAAGGCCGCCGGCCCGATCAGTCCCTGCTCGGGATGCTGCCAGCGAATCAGCGCCTCGACGCCAATCACCTCGCCGTTGTCGAGGTTCACCTTCGGCTGGTAGTGCAGCAGGAACTGGTTTTCGGCGAGGGCCGCACGGACGTCCTGAAGGTAGCGCTGGCGCAGCTGGACCTCGCGGTCCCGGATCGGATCAAAGTGATGGAAACGGTTCTTGCCCGCCTCCTTGGCGCGATACATGGCCTGGTCGGCATGGCGCAGCAGCAGGTCGGGGTCGGCATTGTCCACGGGGTAGAGCGTGACGCCGATGCTTGCCGTGACGCGCACCTCGATGTCATCGAGCCGCAGGGGCTGGCCGACCGCCTCCAGCACCCGTCCAAGAAGCAGATTGAGCTGCTCGAAGCTGCCCATGTCCGAAAGCAGCAGGACGAACTCGTCACCGCCCTGACGCGCCAGGGTATCGGTGGAGCGCAACTCGGCCCGCAGGCGCCCGGCGATCTCCATCAGCAGCCGGTCCCCAACCTCGTGTCCATGGGTGTCGTTTACCGGCTTGAACCCGTCAAGGTCCATCAGGCAGACGGCCAGCTGCCGCCCGTTTTGGTCGGCATGGGCCACGGCCTGGGCCAGCCGGTCGTCGAGCAGACGCCGGTTCGGCAGCCCGGTGAGGGAATCGTAGTGGGCGATCCGGTCCAGCTGGGCCTCGTGTTCCTTGATCTGGCTGATGTCCGAGGCCACGGCGACGTGATACTGCAACTGTCCCTGGTCGTCGTGGACCGTGGTGATCGACAGCAGGACCACGTAGGCCTCGCCATTCTTGCGGCGATTCCAGACTTCGCCCCGCCAGGAGCCCTTTTCGCGAAGCGCCTCCCACATGGTTGCGTAGAAAGCCGGCCCCTGACGTCCCGAGGACAGCATCGCCGGATCCCGGCCCATGACCTCGTCTTCGCTGTAGCCACTGATCCGGGTGAAGGCCGGGTTGACCTGGATGATGCGATTGTCCGCGTCGGTGATCATCACCGCCTCGTGGCTGCTGTCGAACACGCTGGCGAACAGGCGTTGGCGTTCCTCGGCACGCTTGCGCCCGGTAATGTCGGTGTGCGTCCCGATCAGCCGGGCGGGGTCACCGCAGGAATCGCCTGCCACCACCTGACCTCGACTCTGAACCCACAGAAAGCCGCCGTCCGCACGACAGTAACGAAATTCGATGACAAAATTTCCACCATTTGCCATCTGGGCGTGGAGCTTTGATTCGATGCCCGGCAGGTCTTCGGGGTGGACCCTCTGACGCCAGGCCTCGTAACACATCGGCGCGGCATCGGGAGGCAACCCGAGCATGGCGGCGCAGTATTCGTCCCAGACGATGCGGTCGGCCTGCACGTCCCAGTCCCAGATGCCGACGCCGCTTGCCGACTGCGCCAGACGGTAGCGTTCCTCGCTGACACGCAGGGCCTCGTCCGCCCGGTGGCGGGCCGTCACGTCGACGACCAGCGCCGTCAACCCCTGGGCCTCGCCCTCAAGAGACCGGACCAGTCCGAGGTGGGCATCCACCCAGCACCATTCCCCGCCGGAGTCCCGAAACCTGAAGTGCTGCGTGCAGTGGTCTCCCCCTTGCGCCAGCATGGCCGCCACCGCCTTGTCGACCGCCGGGCGATCATCGGGATGAATCCACTCGGCCATCGGCTGGGCGTAGTGCTCGATGGATACCGGATCATGACCGAAGGTACGCGTCACATTGCGCGAGACATGACAGATCGGCCAGCCGGATCCAAGCTGCATCTCGAACAGCACGATGGCGCTCTGATCGATCAGCCGACGCTCGTCGTGCAGCGCCTGCAGCGCCTGCTTGTGCTCGGTCAGGTCCAGCAGGCTGCCGACGTAGTGATGGACCTGTCCCTCATCGTCCCGGACGGCGCTGATGCTCAGGTACTCGGGGTAGATCTCGCCGTTCTTGCGCCGGTTCCAGACCTCGCCCTGCCAATGCCCCTGCGCCTGCAGCACGGACCACATGCGCTCGTAGAACGTCCGGTCATGCCGGCCACTCTTGAGCATCGCGGGCGTGTGGCCGATGACCTCGCCCCGGGAAAATCCGGTCATGTCCTCGAAGGCCCGGTTCACGCGCTCGATTCGGGCCTGGGTGTCGGTGAGCATCATCGGGGTGACCGAATCGAAGGCCATCGCGGCGATCCGCCGCTCCTCCGCCGCGCGGATTTCCTCGGTGGCATCATGGAACGCGGCCGCGTAGCGACGACCCTGCCCCTCGGGCCCGGCCCCGGCCAGCGCGTGAACGGTGACCGCCAGCGCCCGCTGCTCGCCGCCGGGATGGGTAAACCAGATCGTGCCGCGCCAGCTTCCGTCGGAGGTCATGCGTTCCGGAATCGTGGCAAACCGATCCGCATCCTCGACCCTGTTTGCCAGCACGGTATCGGGCAACATCCCGATCACGGACTCCGGCGCCCTGCCGGTGATCCGGACGAAGGCCGGGTTGACCGACTCGATCAGGCCGGATTCGTCGACCACCATCACCGCATTCACCGAGGAGTCGATCACCTGCCGGGCAAGCCAGAGATCCTGCCGGGATCGAATCAGCGCCTCGTCACGCTCCCGGAGTGCATCCGTCAGGCTGGCGAGGTAATCACGCTGAATCAGGTTGAGGATGTCGCTCATCGACAGCAACCCCACCAACTGCCCCTCGGCCGACTCGATGCCCAGATGGCGCAGTTGCTCGTCGACCAGGAACCGGCGCGCGTCCAGCAGGCTGCTGTCCACCGGAAGGCAGCGCAATGGGCGGCTGGCAATCTGCCCCAGCGTCTGCACGGCGCGTCGCTGCGCCACCTGGTTGAGCAAGTCACGCTCGGTCACGATCCCCGGCGGGCCCTCCTCGAAAGTCACCACCACGGCATCAAGCCCCTCGGCCGCCATCTGGCCGGCTGCCTCGCCCACCGGGGTCCTGTCGGGCAGGCGGGCACAGGTCGGCGGCAGGCACTCGGCGACCGGGCGCAGCCTCAGGAACGGCTCCACGCCGTAGCGCTGGACCAGATCGGTCTGGGACAGGACGCCGTGCAGGTCACCCTGCGCGTCCAGCACGACCAGATGCCGGATGCCTGCCCGACGCAGCAGCAGCGAGGCATCGTCCAGAGTCGTGTCGGTCGTGACCGTCCGGACTGGCCGACTCATCCGCGAACGGATCGGCGCCTCGAACTGCTCGGGCCGCGTGAAATCCATTCTCGCGGCGTCCCGCTCGGTCCAGATCCCGACCGGGCGGCCCTCCTCGACCACCAGGATCGAGCCGCAGGCATGTGCCCGCATGCGACGGGCCGCTTCGCAGATCGGGGTGTCCGGAGCACAGGAAAGCACATCGGTCCGGGCGATGGCGGAAACGGTCATGGAGGAAGCAGCAAAAAAGCCGGATCCCTGGCTGTCGAGGTTTGGATACATGCGGTCGTGCAAAGTGGTTCAGGTCTTTCACGCCGGCTCCATCGGGCGAGCGAGACGCAATGGTGATCCCCATCGGCTGGCCAGTCCGGGGACAGGCACGGAGTGCTTTAGCAAATATTAACAAACGGCCCCGGGAAATTCGCCGCGGGCCAACATCCGAACCGGCGGGCATCGAAAACCGGCCCCGCGACCGGGCAACCACCCGGCAGGGGGTTGATCCGCCGCGAAGTGCGCACGAAGGCCTGGCCGGCCGGAAGACCCGCCCCGTCAGGGCGCAGGCGAGGACGCGGGCAGACCCAGGTCAAGCCCATCACGTTGGAGCAGGGCTTCGGTTTCCTCGGCAGATCCGGGACGGGCAAACAGATACCCCTGACCGAGCCGGCAGCCGTTTTCCCGAAGAAAGGCCGCGTGCGCGGGTTCCTCGACCCCCTCGGCCACGGTTTCCAGGCCCATGGCCTGCGCCAGATCAAGGATCGAGCGACAGATGATTTCGTCGTCGTGATCCCGGCCGATATCCCGGACGAAGGAGCGATCAATCTTGAGCAGCCGGATCGGCAGTTTCTTGAGATAGACCAGCGAGGAATAGCCGGTGCCGAAATCGTCAATGGCCACGCGGACCCCGGCCTTGTGCAGGCGCGCCATGCCGGCAATGAATTGCTCGGGGTCCTGCATGGCCAGGCGTTCGGTCAACTCGATTTCCAGGCAATGCGGCGGTACGCCGGTCCGCTCCAGCACGTGGAATACCTGATCATCGAAGCCGTCCTGCCAGAACTGCCGCGCCGAGACATTGACGGCCATGCGCAGCCCGGGACGACCCGCCTTGTGCCACCGGGCCAGCTGCCCGAGGGATTGTTCCAGAACCCAGTAACCGAGCTCGTTGATCAGGTCGGACTGCTCCGCCACCGGGATGAACGTGTCCGGCGGGACCTCGCCCAGCTCCGGGTGGTTCCAGCGCAGCAGGGCCTCCACGCCGATGATCTCGCCGGTGTTCAGATCCACCTGCGGCTGGTAGGCCACCCGGAAGTCGCCGTTGCGCAACGACTGGCGCAGGGCCCGGTCATAGGTCACCCGCTCCTGCACGCGCTCGGCCATGGTCATGTCAAAGCAGCTGTAGGTGTTGCGCCCCAGGGCCTTGGCCGCATACATGGCTGCATCGGCATGCTTGAGCAGGGTGTCGTAGTCATCGCCGTCGGTGGGGTAGAAGGCAATCCCGATCGACGCGGAAATGTTCAGTTCGGTCTCGTCGATGACGTAGGGCGCCACCACCCACTCGATCAGCTGCTTGGCCTTGTGCTCGGTCTGCGGGCGGTCAATGTCGTTCAGCAGCAGTACGAACTCGTCCCCCCCGATCCGGCTGAGGGTGTCGTTGTCGCGGATAAGCTGGCTGATCCGTTCGGAGACCGCCTGCAGCAGGCGGTCCCCCATCTCGTGCCCGAACACGTCATTGATGTCCTTGAACCGGTCCAGGTCGATGAACAGCAGCGAGAACCCGGTTTCGTGACGCCGTGCGTCCCCGATTGCCTGGCGCACCCGGTCGCGCAGCAGGTACCGGTTGGGCATGCCCGTCAGCCCGTCGTAGAAGGCCAGTTGCTCGATTTCCTCCTCGGCCATCTTGCGCCGGGTGATATCACTGAACACGCCGATGTAGTGACGCTCCAGGTGGCCCTCTCCCTCGACCCGGCTAACCGACAGCCACTGGGGATACACCTCGCCGCTGCGACGACGATTCCAAAGCTCGCCCTCCCAGTGGCCGGTCTTTTCGACCCGGGCCCAGAAGGACTCCCAGAACTTGGCATCGTGGCGCCCGGAGGCAAGCAGCCTGGGGTTCTTGCCGATGACCTCCTGCTCCTGGTAGCCGGTAATGCGCTCGAAGGCCCGGTTGACCGAGGTGATGCGGCAGTCCCTGTCGGTAATCACGATTCCCTCGCTGCCGCGGCTGAACACCTGCAGGGCAAGCTGCAGCTGGATCTCGGTCTGCCTGAACTCGGTAATGTCGGTCGTGATGCCGCCCACCGCGTAGGCACGGCCGTTCTCGTCCGGCAGCGGGAACTTGTGACTGAGAAAATGATGCCGCCTGCCATCCGGCGCCTCGTGAATCTCCTCGAAAATCAGACCGCGTCCGGTCGAGAAGACCTGCAGGTCGTTCTGCTGGTGTCGACTCGCTTCCTGCTCGGACAACCATTCCTCGCGATGATGCCCAAGCAACGCATCAACCGGCCGGCCCATCAGTTCCGCGACCTTGTGGTTGGCCAAGATGCAGCGACCCTGCTCATCGAAGGCGTAGATCAGCGCGTCGCTGTTTTCGAGAATGGCCTGGACCAGGCGCCGGTCCCGGTCCCGCTCGTACTCGGGCCGCAGGTCACGCAGCATCAGCAGGTAGTAACGGTCAATCTGGTAGTTTGCCGGCAGGCTGACCAGAGAGACACTGACGGGAACCGGGTCCTCGTCACGTCCCAGGCGCAGGACTTCCTGCGTCTGCACAGAGTCCCGATCCCGGGCGGTCGTCAGGGTCTCGGCCAGCCACAGGGAGGCGTCCTGATCGAAAAGCCGGAACACCGAATGCTGCCGCAACCGGCGCGGACCGCGAAAGCCCATCAACGCGGCCGCCGCCTCGTTGGCCGCCTCGACCACTCCGGAGCTGTCGATCACCAGCGCGGCGACCGGCATGCTGTCAAAAAGCGCCTCGTAGCGGGCGCTGTGCTGCTGTGCCTGCAGTTCCGACTCGCGCAGCTGCTGGTTCTGGATTTCCAGCTCGGCCTGGTAGATCCGCAACTCCTCCAGGACACGCCTGGCCTCGAGCCGCTGCTCGTCGGCCAGCAGGTCGCCACCTTCCTGCAACTGCACTTCCCCGGTGGCCAGTGCCTCCTCGGCCCGGCGACGCAGCTCTGCCATCGCCTGGCGATCCGCCTCGGTCATGGTGCTTGTTTCCCGGCGGCTTCCTGGCACTGCTGCTCGTGCCATTCGCTGACATTGTTGTGGCTGACGACGGCCCCGAACTCGTGCCCGCCCTGGATCAGCCCGACATTCAGGACGAACCAGCGCCGCTCGTCCGGCGAGTGACAGGGATAGACCATGGTGAACATCGGCTGACTGCCCTCGAGCACGGACTTGATGCCGCGCCAGGCGCGCCCGGCGGTCTCCTCGTCGCCGGCCTCGACCGCCCGGCGACAGGCCTCCAGATAATTTGATCCCGGCCCCGTGGCCACCAGGCGCGCATCACCATTGGCCTTGGCAAAGCGCTTCCAGGCCGCATTGACCATGCCGATGGTGCCATCCTGTTCCAGTACGGCGATGTGTTCGGGCAGCGCGTCGATGACGGCCTGGAGACGCTCGGCATCCTGGAAGTGCGTAATGTCCACGAAGGTCGCGACGACGCCCCGGGCGGCACTGGAGGGCACCCGGTAGGACATGACGCGCATCAGGTAGATGCGGCCGTCCTCGGAGAGCAGCTCCTTCTCGACCGAGCGCTCGCTTTCCAGGGTGTAGGCGAACTCGTCCATGAGACTGGAATGACGCAGACGGTGGGTGATCTCGTCCAGCGGACGCCCGACATCGCCATCGCGCAACTTGAAGATCGACACCGCATCGGGACTGTAGCGGGTCAGCCGCAGGTTCTCGTCCATGAACACGGTCGCCACGCCGACAGCCTTGGCCATGGTGTCCAGATCCACGTTCAGCCGATTGAGCAGGAGTACCTTTTCCTGATATTCGGCGTTGACCGTGTTCAGTTCCTCGTTGACCGATTGCAGTTCTTCGTTGGAGCTTTGCAGTTCCTCGTTGGCGGCCATCAGTTCCTCGTTGGTGGCCTGCAGTTCCTCGTTGGAGGTTTCCAGCTCCTCGATGGTCGCCTGCAGGCTCTCCCGGGTGGCTGCCAGCTCGCTCTGAAGCGCCTCGATGCGCGCGGTGGTCTCGGCACTGACATCGATGGACGCCGCGCCGCCATGTTCGTCGGCCTGCCGTTGCGTGGCGGGACTCTCGAAGCACAGCAGCAAGAATCGCTCTTCCACATTGACGATCACCGGCCGCACGGTCAACCGGACGCTGCGGTTGGCATCCTGCTCGGACGGCACGGAGATGAAGTCGGACTGGAGCACCTTCCAGTCCTTTGCCGCCTTGAACAGCAAGGCCTGGGCGACGGGAGCCAATGGCTCGGGCAGGATGCGTCCGACCTGCATGCTGACCGCTCCGGAACGCACCCGGAAAAACGGCTGGACGTCGCCAAACAGGTGCACTGCCTCGTGCGCATCGTTGACCAGGATCGCCGGGGGGGCGTACTGCCCGAGCAGCACCGCAGTCGCCTCGTCCAGGGCCGGCACCTCCCGGTTGCTGCCGCGACCGCTGCGCTGCCCCTGAACACCCCGCCGCAGGTCGGGCGGAACATAGCTGCCGGCCTTGCCGGCATTGCCCTCGATCACGAAGGGCAGGCTGGTGGCGTTGCGCCGGTAGATCTTCAGGCGCGGGTTGAGATCCTCGAAGCCCTTGGACACCCCGCTGATCGATTCGCTCGAGCCAAGAAACAGGAACCCTCCGGGACGGGTGGCGTACTGGAGCCGGTGCAGCGCCCGGGTCTGCGCCTCGGGCTTGAAGTAGATCAGGGTGTTGCGGCAGGTCACCAGGTCCATCCGGGTGAACGGGGGATCGGTCAGCAGGTTGTGCCGTGCGAACACGATGCACTGGCGCAACTCCGGCTTGACGGTGTAGCTGGTCCCGGTCTTGTTGAAAAAGCGCTCCAGCCGCTCGGGAGAGAGCTCCGCGGCCGCCGCCTGGGTGTACTGGCCCGCGCCGGCAAACTCGATGGACTGCTGGTTGACGTCGGTGGCAAAGATCTTGAGCGTGGGCCAGCGGCGTCGGCGGTCGAACTCCTCCAGAAAGAGCATCGCCAGCGAATAGGCCTCCTCGCCGGTCGAGGTCCCCGCAACCCAGGCCCGGATCATCGCTCCCGAGGCCGATTCGCCCACGATCTGCGGGATGACCACGGTGGCCAGTTCGTCAAAGGCCTCGGTATCCCGGAAAAAACTGGTGACCGGGATCAGCAGTTCACGACGCAGCGTGACCAGCTCGGTCGCATCTTCCTGGAGCAGGGACAGGTAATCCCGGACCGAACCGACCTGCCGGACCTGCATGCGCCTTTCGACCCGCCGCAGAAAAGTGGCAATCTTGTAATCACGAAAGTCGATCCCGCCGCTTTGCAGCAGCATCTGCATCACGCCGTCCATGGCGTCGTCCTCGACAGGCGGAGGCTCGGCACCATTCACCACCTGCCGATCGGCGGATGCCGCCGGATTGCGGATATGCCGGACTATCCGCTCCGGCAGCTGATCGGCCGGCAATACCGCGTCAACCACGCCGGTGGACAGCACGCTTTTGGGCATGCCGTCGAACTTGGCCTGTGCCGGGTCCTGCGCCACCAGAAACCCGCCGGCCGCGTTGATCGCCACCGCCCCCCGCGAACCGTCCGAACCGGTACCCGAGAGAATCACGCCGACGCAGCGACTCTCGAACTCCGAAGCCACCGACTTGAAGAAAATGTCGATCGGGAGTGTCAGCCCGTGCGGGCTCTTGCTGCTCAGGTGCAGTCTGCCGTTTCGCAGGGTCATGATCATGCCGGGCGGGATCAGGTACACGCGGTTGGGCGCCAGGGACATGCCCTCCTGCGCCACGGAAATTTCCATCTGCGTGTAGCGCGCCAGCAAATCATTCATGATGCTCTTGTGATCCGGCGAGAGGTGCTGGATCACCACGAATGCCGCACCCGTGTCTTGCGGGCAGTGGCGGAAAAACTGCTCAAGCGCCTCAAGGCCACCGGCCGAAGCGCCGATAGCCACGAGATATCCTTCAAAGGGCACTGATTCGTCAGGACTTTCTGGCCGGGTTTCGTCGTTCATTTCCAAAGTCTCTTGCATGACTATCAGGCGCACCGACTGCTGCCAGGTACACCACCCGGAACCCATTCAGCAGACAGTCAATCCGGCGATCACCGGCCAAGCGGATCGGCGCAGGGAATCACAGAAAAACCGTTCGATCGCTCACAGTTTACATATGAAGACTCACCAGTACAGCCCCGGGTGAAGCTCTGCCCGAAGCCATCCACGGCCTCGGGCAGCAGCGCCCGGGCCGGGCTTGGTGATTCAATGACTTGCGCCAGTGCGTGTTGGGGCATGGAAGGCGCCAACCGGGAATCTCAAGCATTTGCACAGCGATTCGCTGGTCAAGACCGATACCGCAGAGCGCCTGAAATATCGCTTGAGCGAACCCACGCACCAAGCCGGATCAGCCACAAGGGGCCCTCGGCCGTTGCGCGAGCGCAACAGCCAAAGACAAATCGGCGCCGGATGCCACGATTTGATGCGTCATCTGCCGGCGGCATGGGCCGCCAGCGCCAGGCACCGAATCCGTCGTCCACTCAAGCTCAGTCCGGCTCGCCGGCACGGCAACGAAACGACAGGGCCAGCCAGAAAAGCAGGAACCACAGCAGCGGGATGGCCACCTCGGGATCGGCGAGCACCGGAATCCCGAGGCGCAGGTGCAACCACAGGGCCCCCGCGATCAGGGCGAGCACGACCACGCGCAAGACCCAGATCGCCCAGTGCTGCCCTCGCCACAACAGCACCCCGAACACCAGCGGAACCAGCAGCAACAGCCAGCCCAGGAGCACCTGGCCGGGCAGATCGGGGCGACCAATCAAAAAGGCCGCCGAGAGCACCAGAGCGAGCAGCGGGCCGATCACCATGACCGCCGCGAGCGCACGACAGAGCGTCAGACCACCGGACAACCCGTTCAAGCATCTTCCTCCCGTGACAGCTGAAACCGGGTAGTCCATGACATTCCCCGGCCAGGCAGGTCTTGAGGGCCGCAGCCAGCCTCTGCGCGGCAGGCGCGCGTCGGCCGCGAACCGGACACCCCCGTGTGTGCACTTCATCGCCACGTCCGGGGCCTGCCGGACGTGGCGCCATGAAACAGGAACAGGACCACCTTATTGTCTCGGCATCCCTGGAAACAATGAACATGCCCTGCACCAAAGCAGATTTTTCCCGCGCAAGCCCAGGATGCCCGAAAACCCCGGGGCGCAAGTCACCGGATCGCACGGCACGGGCCGGGCCGGACATGAGATCAGCCGTTGCCCAGCCGCACGAGCTCCTGGAAAGCATGCGTGCGCGTTTGCGTGACGAAGCCGCCCGGGGTGGGTATCAGCGCCCGGCCAGTTCCGGCGCGGCCCACCGGGGTGGCGATGGCCGGTACCGCCAGACCCAGGGATATCCTTCCAGGCGCGGGCAGGTGGTCCGCCCGTCCGGTTCCAGCAGCAGGGCACCACACCAGGCGGTATCGTACACCAGCACGTCTCGCGCGAGATACCGGGCCATGACTCCGGGATCCGGGTGATTCAGCCGATTGAGATAGCCGCTTGACACCCAGCCGATGCGGGGTGCCACGGCGTCGAGGAGTTCGGGGTCCGATGAGGTCGCCGCGCCATGATGAGGCACCAGCAGCAGTTCGGCGCGAGGCAGCCCGTCAAGCACCAGCAGCCGCTCCGCCAGCCACTCGATATCCCCGGTCAAAAGGGCCGAAAGCGGCTGTCCCCCGACATGCAGGACGCAGGAACGGTCGTTGTCCTCGCGAACGCGTTCAGCCTGGAAGGTCTGGAAGGTCACACCGTCCCAATGCCACTGCTGCCCGTCACGACAGGCGACCGAATCGAAGTCATGCGCCCCAGGCTGGCCGGCAATCACTTCCCGGGGCTTCATGGCCCTGATGACCGACTCCGCTCCGCCGGCATGATCGGCATGCCGGTGGCTGATCAGCAAGGTATCCAGGCGGGAAAGCCCAAGGCCCCGCAGGGCCGGAACCACAAGCCGCTCGCCTGCGTCCGAGCTGCCGCGCCAGGAAGGCCCGGCGTCGTACAGCAGCGCGTGGTCCCGGGTCTGGACCAGCACGGCCAGGCCTTGTCCCACGTCCAGCGCAACCAGCCGAAAGTGGCCCTCGGGCAGGCGATCGCTCGCCGGCCAGAGCAGCGGCAACAGCAAAATGGCACCAAGCCAGCGGGCCGGCCAGCCGACCGGTGCCAGCAGCCACACCATCCCCATCAAGGCCAGTGCAGCGGCGATTGGACGCACCCCGGACAAGTGCCCGGAAACCGGCCAGTCCGCCAGCCAGCCCAGCAAAGCCATCAATCCCTGCATGATCTGGGCGGCGGACTCCAGCAGGATCGCCCCGAGCCCTGGCCAGGCGAGGGTCGTCACGGTACCGAGCAGCGTCAGCGGCGTGACCAGCAGGCTGACCAGCGGTACCGCGACCAGATTGGCCAGCGGCGCGGTCCAGGCGGCACGCTCGAACAGCAGGGCCGTCAGGGGCAGCAGGCCGACGAACAGCCCCAGCTGCAACCTGACCAGCCCGGACAGCTTGCCCGGCTGCCGGTCCCGCCCGACCAGCATCAGCAGAATGACTGCCACCGCCGCAAAGGACAGCCAGAAACCGGCATCGAGCAGGGCCAGGGGATCGACTGCCGACACGACCAGTGCGGCAAGTGCCAGCAGGTCCACCGGGCGCCACCGCCGCGCCAGCAGGATGCCGCTCAGCCCGATGGCCAGCATCAGCACGGCACGCTGCGTCGGGATCGACAGGCCGGCCAGCAGCGCGTAGCCAAATCCGGCGCCCAGTGCCGCCCAGGCCGCGGCCTGCCCGGCCGGCACCCGCAAGGCCAGCATCGGCAGCCGGGCCCATCCGAAGCGGATGACCAGCGCGGCAAGCCCCGCGACGATCCCGACGTGCAGGCCGGAAATCGCCAGCAGGTGATTGGTGCCCGTGGCCAGCAGGTCGTCCCAGTGCGCCGGGGTCATTTCGCTGCGATCACCGATGGCCAGACCCAGCACCAGCCCGGCTGCCGGATGACCATCCAGGGCCGCGAGAACCCGCTCACGCAGATTGGCCCGCGCACAGTGCAGGCAATGCCAGGGGGCCGCCGCCAGTCGCTGATTGGCCGCGTCCTCCAGAACATGGCCGGTGGCCGCCACTCGGTGTCGAAACAGCCAGCGCTCGTAGTCGAATCCGGCAGGATTGAGGCGTCCCGAGGGCGGACGCAGCCGCAGGCGAAGCTGCCAGCGTTCGCCGGGACCGGGCGCCAGATCGCCGTAGTCGTTGAGTCGCAGGCGGGCCCCCGACCGGAGCGCCCCGCCCTGGCTCTCCAGCACACGCAGCATGAATCGCTGCCCAAACTCGCTGCGTTCCGGCAGGCCCTCCACCACGCCCACGACAAGCAAATCCGAACCTGCCAGGGGCGCCCCGAGCCGCTGATCAAGCACCGAAGCCAGGGAAGCCAGCGCCCAGGCCAGGCCCAGCAAGGCCGCGGCCGGCACGCGCCATCCCCGCAGGCCCGCGAGACAGCCGGCGCAGAGCGCAAGGCCGATCAGCCAGCCCCACCCGACCCAGGCGGCAGGCAGCATCAGCGCCACCCCCGTTCCTCCGAGCCAGGCCATGCTCCATCGCGCCGGCCACACGGTCAGCGCGCCCAACTGCGGAGCCGGGACAGGCCCAAATCCGCTTTCAATGGAATGACATTGCGCTTAAGATCAAGGGTTAACCAAGCATTCGTGAGTTTTCCCATGATTGTTCACCGCGTCGAAGCCTTCAGCGACAACTACATCTGGCTGCCGACCGGGGAGGACGGAACGCGCTGCGCGATCGTCGATCCCGGCGATGCCCAGGCTGTCCTGGCCGCGATCGACCGCCTGGGCCTGATTCCGACGGCCATCCTGCTGACCCATCATCACGCGGATCATAGTCAGGGAATCCCGACCCTGCTGGAGCACTTCGACCTGCCGGTACACGGCCCGGCCCGCGAGGCAGACCGCTGGGTGACCGTGCCGCACGTCGAGGGGGACCGTTTCGATGTGCCCGGCGTCGGCCGTTTCGAGGTCCTGGACACCCCTGGCCATACCTTGGGCCATGTCAGCTTCTTCAGTCCCGGCGTGCTGTTCTGCGGGGACACGCTGTTCACCGCGGGCAGCGGTCGACTGTTCGAGGGCACCGCGGCGCAAATGCAGTCCTCGCTGGAAAAGCTCGCCGCCCTGCCGGAAGATACGCTGGTCTACTGCGGCCACGAGTACACCGAGGACAGCCTGCGCTTCGCGGCTCATGCCGAGCCCGACAACGACGCCACTGCGCGGCGGGTGTCGGAAGTGCGTGCCGCCCGGGCCCGGGGCGAGGCCACCGTACCCGCCACCATCGCGCTGGAAAAGGCAACCAATCCGTTCCTGCGCGTGCGCGACCCGGCGCTGCGGGCGGCCGCGGAACGACATGCCGGGCGTCCTCTGGAAAATGATGCCGACGCACTGGGCGTTATCCGTCGCTGGAAGGATGAATTCGACGGGCTGGCGCCGCTATGAACCCATCGAGTGCAATTGGCCCCATGCGGTTTTTCAGGTTCCCGGTCGCGGTGACATTCCTGGGACTTTTGCTTGCAGGCTGCAGCAGCCTGGGAGATCGCCCGGTCCCGGAGTCCGGCACGGACCCGAATCCGGCCGAACAACACTGGGGGGACGGCGGCCGGATCGATTACGGACTGGGCCCGGACCGCTGGGAACGCCTTCCGGCACTCCATGAACTCGACCCCGATTCGCCCGACGCGCCGGAGGACCTCTGGAGCTACGTCACGGCCCGGTTCTCGCTCCCCATCCCGGAGAATCCGCGCATCGACCGGGAACTGGAAATGTACGCGGCCAATCCGGAGTACCTGGAGCTCGTCAGCCGCCGCGCCATTCCCTACCTGCGCCTGATCGTCGAGCAGCTCGAGGACAACGATCTGCCCATGGAACTGGTGCTGCTGCCAATCGTCGAGAGCGCCTACCGGCCCGAAGCACTCTCACGCAGCCAGGCAGCCGGCATCTGGCAGTTCATTCCCACGACCGGCACCTATCTCGGGCTCGACCAGAACCCCTGGTACGACGGGCGACGCGACATCGTCGCCTCGACCGACGCGGCCACCCGCTACTTCAATCGCCTGCGCGACATGTTCGAGGATGACTGGGCCGTGGTCGTGGCCGCCTACAACGGCGGCGAAGGGACCCTCTCTCGCGCAATCGAGGCGAACCGGCGCGCCGGCAAGGCCACGGATTTCTGGAACCTGACGCAGATCAGCAGCGAGACCAGCAAGTACCCGGCGCGGTTCTTCGCGCTGGTCCGGATCTTCTCGGAACCGGAGCGCTATCAGGTTTCGCTGCCCGAGACGCCCCTCTACCCGGCCGTGGCCCGGATCGACATCGATCAGCCGCTCCACCTGGGCCGGCTGGCACAGCTGACCGGCGTGGACGAGCACGACCTCTATCGGCTGAACCCGGGCTACAACCGCCAGATCACCGGCCCCGACAGCCGGGGACTTCTGGTACCGCATCACAAGGCCTACCGATTCACCGACGAGATCCTTGACCAGGCCCACGAGTCCCCGCAGGGCTGGACACATTACCGGGTTCGCCGGGGTGACAGCCTGGCCGCCATCGCCGCGGTCTTCGGCAGCAGCACCTCGGAGCTGCGCCGGGTCAATCGATTGCAGGACGCGGCGTTGCGCGCCGGGGACGACCTGCTGGTTCCACGCCGCGGCGCACCGGGAGCAGTGCCCCGTGGCACCGCAAGAACCCATCAGGTCCGCGCCGGGGATTCGCTGTGGTCGATCGCCCGCCGTCACGACACCGACATCGACCGGCTGCTTGCGCTGAACGGCATGAACCGTGGGGATACCCTCCGGGTCGGCCAGAAGCTGGTGGTGGGGATCGATGCCGCACCCGTTCCCGAAACCGCGAATGTCCAGACCGGTTCGACCTACGTGGTCAGAAACGGGGACACCCTCTGGGGCCTCTCCCGGCGCTTCGCCATCAGCATCGAGGAACTGCGCCGGCTCAATGCGCTCGGCGCGGATGGCACGCTGCGTCCCGGCCAGGTGCTGCGCGTCGCCCCCGGTGGTCGGGAAGCCTGAACGCATGACGCAATCCGGAGGCGACCGCCCGGTCACGCTCGCGCACGGCAATGGTGGCCTGCATACCCGGGCCCTCGTGGACGCCATCTTTGGCGCCGCACTGGGCGCCCAGGCGCCTGATTCAAGCCGGGATGCCGGACTGCTGCCGGATGCCGCGAACGCGCGCCTGCTGATGACCACCGACAGCTTTACGGTCCAGCCGCTGGAGTTTCCCGGAGGAGACATCGGCAGCCTGGCGGTACACGGCAGCTTCAACGATCTGGCAGTCTCGGGCGCGGAACCGCTCGCCCTGTCCCTGAACGTTCTGGTCGAGGAAGGCTTCGGCATTGAACGCCTCGGCCGCCTGGCCCGGTCGCTGGCGGAGGCGGCCGGCGAGGTGCCCGTCATCTGCGCGGACACCAAGGTTCTGCCGGCAGGCCACGGCGGCGGGCTGTATCTGGCCACCACGGCCGTCGGACGGCTCGCCCGCGACCCGCAGTGCCCGCCGCTTGGAATCGAGCAGATTCGGGCCGGCGATCAGGTCATGGTCAGCGGCCCGGTCGGGGATCACGGGACCACGGTGATGCTCGCCCGGGAGTCATTCGGGTTGAGTACCGAGCTTCGCTCGGACGCCGGGAGCATCCTGGAACTGGTCCGGTGCATCCGCGATCTGCCGGGCTTGCGGTTCATGCGGGACCCGACGCGGGGCGGACTGGCCACCGTCTGTCACGAGGTGGCTGATGCCACCGGTCTCGGAATCCGGCTGTTCGAGGAGCGCATCCCGCTGCGCGACCCGGTTCGCGCGGTCTGTGAAATGCTGGGCCTTGACCCGCTCTATCTTGCCTGCGAAGGCCGGGCAGTCGCGGTCGCGGAACCGCAGCTGGCAGCGCATGTCGTCAACGCCTGGAGACGGCTCCCGGGTGGCGAGCAGGCAGCCCTCATCGGGGAAGTCTTTCCCGATCCGGGCCAGGCCCCCGTCCGGCTTGTCACCGGACTGGGGGGCGAACGCCTGCTGATGCCCCTGCGCGACGATCCCCTGCCCCGAATCTGCTGATCCCGCTCGTCGCGCACGGCGAGCAGGTCGTTTGTGCGCTTGCCGCACGCGTTGTGGCCTGTACGCCCGAAAACACCGGCACGGCCCGCGCGTCCGGACGGCAACACGCTTGACCTCCGGCAGGCGCAAGCTCCCGAAGTCCTCACTGGCTGGCTGCCAGTGCCGTCCCGATCCAGCGATCGTAGGTTTCCTGGTTGGCCCGAATCCAGGCATCCACGTGGCGATTGATCTGCGCGTCGCTGTCTTCACCATCACGCATCCGCAGGTTCTGTGCACTGATGTCGTTGGTGTCGATCTGCATGACCTCGAACAGCTTGCGGGCTGCCGGGTTCTGGCGGGCGAACTCGAGATTGGCGACGATGCGCTGGTCGTTGACCTCAAAGCCGTAGTTCTCGCCCCCGGGCAGTTCGGTGTCCACGCCCTGTCGGGCCCCCGGCAGCGAAGAGTACGGCACCTCGAGGAACACGACATCCTCGCCGGGTACCAGCACCCCGCTGACCCAGTAGGGCATCCAGGTGTAGTACAGCACTGGCTTGCCCTGTTCGTACCGCGTGATGGTGTCCGCGATAATGGCCGCGTAGGAACCCTGGTTGTGCGTCACGGTGTCCCGCAGGCCGAATTCGGTCAGCTGGTGCTCGACGACCGCCTCGCAGCCCCAGCCGGGGTTGCAGCCGGCAAGATCCGCCTTGCCATCGCCATTGGCATCGAAAAGCCGGGCAAGTTCCGGATCGGAAAGCTGGTCGATCCGGGTAATGTCGTATTCCTCGGCGGTCTTGCGATCAATCAGGTAGCCCTGAATCGCACCGGGGGCATATCGGCCAATCTTGACGAGCTTCTCGTCACCACCGGCATTATTGTAAAAATCAATATGCAGCGGATCCCAATGCGCCGCGATAAAGGTCGCATCGCCGCTGGCAATTGCCAGGTGCCCGGCAGCATATTCGATTTCCTGAATCGGATTGGCCTCGTAGCCCAGGTCTTCAAGCGCCCGAAGCACCAGCAGGGTCTGGAAATTCTCTTCGGCGACCGAGCTCTTGACGGCGGTGACCTCGATGCCCGCACCGGGCAGGCTGTCGGCGGACACCGGCCCGGCGACCAGGGTGGTGGCGAGCGCGAGAGGAAAAATCGTCTTGTGGATGCGCATGCATCACCTCCTTCGGTTTTCCATTGTTCGTGACAGTCGAAGACGTGCTGATGGCCTTCGGCACGCAGGAAGCGGGCGATCGGTCGCGATCGGTCGCCGGCAGGTCAGCCGGCCGACTGACGCCCCCCGGCGAACCGTTGGCGCAGGCGGATCAGGCCACCGACCGGCCCGGCCTGATACCAGTGACGGGCAGGACGACTTCGCGCCTCCTGCCCAAACGACTGGGTCAGCCGGTCAAGCAAAATGGCCAGCACCACGATACCGATACCCCCCACGGTCGCCAGGCCCATGTCCAGCCGGCCAATGCCGCGCAGCACCATCTGGCCCAGGCCGCCCACCGCGATCATCGAGGCGATCACCACCATGGAAAGCGCCATCATCAGGGTCTGATTGACGCCCGCCATAATGGTCGGCATGGCCAGCGGCAACTGGACCTTGTACAACAGCTGCCGCCGGCTGGCCCCGTAGGCACGGGCGGCCTCCACCAGATCGGCAGGCACCTGCCGGATACCGAGATTGGTCAGGCGAATGACCGGTGCGAGGGCAAAGATGATGGTCACCACCACCCCGGGCACATTGCCGATGCCGAACAGCATGACGATGGGAACGAGGTAGACGAATGCCGGGGTAGTCTGCATCGCATCGAGGATTGGCCGCGCCACCTGCAACGCCCGATCGCTGCGCGATAGCCAGACGCCGGTCGGTATCCCGATCAGCAGACAGAAAACGACCGAGGTCAGCACCAGCGCCAGGGTCACCATGGCCGCCTGCCAGACGCCAATCAGCCCCAGAACGACCCACGAGATCGTGGACCCGATCGCGAGGCGCCGCCCGCCAAACTGCCAGGCGAGCAAGGCAAACAGCACGATGAACAGCAGCGCCGGCGTGGCCAGCAGCAGGTCCTGAATGCCGGTGAGGGTGGTATCCACGGGCCAGCGGATCACCTGGAAGAACGGCCGCATGTGGTCCACGACCAGGCCGAGGCCCTGATCTATCCAGCCATCGAGCGGGATCACCGCCTCGTTGAATGGATGCAGCCAGGAGAACGCGGGCTCCTCGGCCGGCGCGGCCGCATCGTCCAGCCAGCTGGAACCGGGGGACAGGCCGGTCTCCTCACCCGCATTTTCAGTCTGCCCCCGGGGACCGGACTCCGGCGTATCCTCTGCGGCGGAGGACTCGCTTGCCGAAGCCCAGGGGTTGGCCGCAGGGGCTTCCGCCTCGGGGCGTGTTTCGGCATCCGCCGGGTCCTCGGCCGGCTGACCGCTGGCGGCAGCCCAGGGGTTGTCACTCATTGGCCATCACCTCCCCGTCGAGCGTTCGAAGCAGGCTCGACTTGGTCAGGACACCACGATATATGCCCTGCTCATCAACCACCGGCACACCACAGGGGGTCTGCGCCACCTGACCGAGCACATTTCTGATGGACTCTTCGGCGCGAATCACCGGCACCTCCGGCAGCAGGGCATCCATCAGGTCGCGGCTGCCGACCCGGCGCGCCCGGGTCAGCGAATCCACGGAAACCACGCCGAGGTAATGCCGGTCCTGAGAAACCACATAGCCATATTCCCGGTCAAAGTCGTTCAGATGCGTCATCGCCGCGGCAATGCCACCGCCCCCGCGGGCGAGCACGGTCACCTGATGGTGGCTGGCCAGATCACCGGCCGTGAACACCGCGGCCATGTCCACCCCGCGAAAGAAGGACCGGACATAGTCGTTCGCGGGGCGGTTGAGAATTTCGTCCGGCGAGCCCACCTGGACCACTTCGCCCCCCTGCATGATGGCGATCCGGTCCCCGATACGCATCGCCTCGTCAAGGTCGTGGGAGATAAACACGATGGTGCGCCGATCATGCGCCTGCAACGCCAGGAGTTCATCCTGCATCTCGCTGCGGATCAGCGGATCGAGGGCCGAGAAGGCCTCGTCCATCAGAAGCACCCCGGGATCGTTGGCCAGTGCCCGGGCGAGACCGACCCGCTGCTGCATGCCACCGGACAACTCGTCCGGATAGGAACTTTCCCATGCCTCGAGCCCGACTTGGGCCAGGGCCTCGCGCGCGCGCGCCAGACGGGCATCGCGTCCCTGCCCCGCCAGTTCCAGGCCAAAGGCCACGTTGTCCAGCACGTTCAGGTGCGGCATCAGCGCAAAGCTCTGGAACACCATGGCCACCTTGCGGCGCCGGACCGTGCGCAGGTCGGCCTCGTTCAAAGAGGCGATGTCCTCGCCGTCGAGTATGACCTGCCCGGCGGTGGGTTCGATCAGGCGGTTGAGCAAACGGACCAGGGTGGACTTGCCCGAACCGGACAGACCCATGATCACGAATATCTCACCTTCCATGATGTCGAAGGTGGCGTCGCGCACCCCAACGGTATGGCCCGTTCGGACCAGAATCTCGTCCTTGCCGATCCCCTCGCGACTCATCCGCAACGCCTCGGACGGCACCTCACCGAATATCTTGTAGAGGTTTCGCACCGAAAGCTTGACGGCACGCGAAGAAGCGGACATGGCATGCACTTGGTGGCGTGTGACGAATTCATTTAAACAAAACACGCTGCCGATTTGAAATTCGCCTCCGGCGCCGACCGTGACCGATTCCGCGCACCGGGCAGGCGATCAGCGGTCCACCCCGGCAGAGGCCACATGACCGGCCGCAGCGGCGAACACTCATAAAAACCATTTAAAAACAGGTACCTGTAATGAATTCACGGGCAACAACACACCACAAAGGCACAGCGGTTGCATCCGCGCCACGTCCGGGAATCACCAGCTGCAGAAAATGCTTTCGCTCGTCAGGCAAATCAGGTAAAACGGCGCCCGATTTTCAGGTGATGACCGGCCCGCGACGCGACGGACATCACCGGCAAGGGTGGCTCGCCTGGCCTGTCCGGGCGGGCATCAGCTCGGGCAGGGAAGCCCTGACTGCGGAACGGATACCGTTCAGCGTTTCCTTCATGACTGTGGGGGTGTGATCCGCCATGAACGACAAGACCGGCTTTGACGATTCCGAAGACGACTGGACAGACGACGAAACGGATGACCTCGATGAGGAGGACCAGCCGCTGCTCGAGTCCCGGGACAACAAGGACGCACGTCGGCGCCTTGACGACGTACTCGAGGAAAGACGCCTGAAAAGGCAGATGCTCGACGACTACGACTGATGCACGACCTGATTGGACCCGATGCCGGCGATTTGAAACAATGACCGGACCTGCCGCCATGCGCGGTGGGCCCGCTTTCCACCGACAGCGACTCGAGACGGCGACCAGATGAGAAAACAGCAAACCTACGTGGGCCTGATGGAGGACGAGGACGGCGGCCTGACCGAGATCGGCCGCGTAGTGATGGACGCGCGCGTATTCGGGCTGATCGATGCCGATCAGACCTGTGCCGGATGGAACCTGGGCGCGCTTCAGAATCTGACCGACCAGGTGAAGGCCCGCTGGGACGAATACGGCGCCCTGCCCAGCCGACTGCCCGATGCGCTGCGCGAGCGGCACGCGGCCGAATATGCCGCGGCCATCGAACGCGCCCGGGCCGCGGGCTGGACGGCCGACCTGTCCAACGAAGACTGAACGCCCCATCAACGGCCGCGCTGGCCGAGCGAGACCCCCATGAGTTATGCACTCGCCAAGGCCCTGCTGTTTCGCATGGACCCGGAAAGGGCGCACGATGTCGCGCTGGCGGCACTGGACCTGGCGGCGGCGACCCCCTGGGCGGCCTGGCAGCGGCGCCGGGTGCCGGACGACCCCGTCGAGGTCATGGGCCTGCGCTTTCCCAACCGGGTTGGCCTGGCCGCCGGGCTCGACAAGAACGCCGCCCACATCAATGCCCTCGGGCGCCTGGGCTTCGGCTTCGTGGAAGTCGGCACGGTCACGCCACGTCCGCAGCCGGGCAATCCCAAGCCGCGGCTGTTCCGCCTGCCCGAAGCCGAGGCGATCATCAACCGGATGGGCTTCAACAACCTCGGGCTGGAACGCTTCCTGGAAAACGTCCGCAAGCGTGATTACCCGGGCATCCTGGGGCTGAATATCGGCAAGAACTTCGATACCCCGGTGGAAAACGCCCTGGACGACTACCGCAAGGGGCTGGAGGCCGTCCACCCCTGGGCGGACTACGTGACCGTGAACATCTCCTCCCCCAACACCCAGGGTCTCAGAGCGTTGCAGCACGGCGAACTGCTCGACGCGCTGCTCGGGGGGCTCAAGGACAGTCTCGGACGACTCGAGTCCGGCTCCGGTCGCCGGGTCCCCCTGGTGCTGAAAGTCGCCCCGGACCTCGGACCGGCCGACATGGACGCGATCAGCGCCGCGCTGCTGCGCTTTGAAATCGACGGGCTGATCGCCACCAACACGACACTCGACCGAACCGGCGTCGAAGGGCTCGAGCATGCCGAGCAGGCCGGCGGACTCAGTGGTGCGCCGCTGATGGGGCCGGCGACCGAGGTGGTGCGGGCCTTTGCCGCACGCCTTGAGGGACGCCTGCCGATCATCGCCGCCGGGGGCATTTGTCGCGGTGCCGACGCGCGGGCGAAGATCGAGGCCGGCGCCAGCCTGGTCCAGATCTACACGGGATTCATCTACCGGGGTCCGCCACTGGTCGCCGAGATTGCCCGGGCACTGTCCGAACGCTCCGCATGAAGGCATCCAAGTACATCACCCCGCAAGGCCACGCCCGGCTGACGGAGGAACTCGACCACCTGTGGCGCCGGGAGCGGCCCCGGGTTGTTCAGGCGGTTTCCGAGGCCGCGGCCCTGGGCGACCGTTCCGAGAATGCCGAATACATCTACGGCAAGAAGCAGCTTCGGGAGATCGACCGGCGGATCCGGTTCCTGCGAAGGCGCCTGGACGGCATGGTGGTGGTTCGTGACCGGCCGGCGGATACCGGCCGCGTCTTTTTTGGCGCCTGGGTGACCCTCGAAGACGACGAGGGGCAGGCGCAAACCCTGCGGATCGTGGGTCCGGACGAGTTCGACCCGCAGGCCGGCTGGATCAGTGTCGACTCGCCAATGGCCCGGGCCCTGCTGGGCAAGGCGATCGGCGACGAGATCCGGGTGCGCCTGCCGGAAGGAACCGCCAACCACGAGATCGTCGGGGTGGACTATGATCCGCCACGAGACCAAGGCAATTGATTCTGCGACGACCCCCGCCAGACCAGAGGTGCGCGAAACCATGATCTTCCGTTTCCCGATCGTCATCATCGACGAGGACTTCCGCTCGGAGAACGCCAGCGGACTCGGCATCCGCGCCCTGGCCGAGGCAATCAAGGCCGAAGGCGTCGAGGTGCTGGGTATCACCAGCTACGGCGACCTGTCCTCCTTCGCCCAGCAGCAGAGCCGGGCCTCGGCGTTCATCCTGTCGATCGACGACGAGGAGTTCGCGCACGTGGACAACGATGACGAGGCAGGCGTGATCAAGCAGCTGCGCGCCTTCGTGCAGGAGATCCGCTTTCGCAACGCGGACATCCCGATCTTCCTTTACGGGGAGACGCGCACCAGCCGGCACATTCCCAATGACGTGCTCAAGGAACTGCACGGCTTCATTCACATGTTCGAGGACACCCCCGAATTCGTGGCCCGCCACATCATCCGCGAGGCGCGTGCCTACCTCAGCTCCCTGGCGCCGCCGTTCTTCCGGGCGCTGACCGGCTACGCAGCCGACGGCTCGTATTCCTGGCACTGCCCGGGCCACTCCGGTGGCGTGGCCTTCCTGAAAAGCCCCGTCGGGCAGATGTTTCACCAGTTCTTCGGAGAAAACCTGCTGCGGGCCGATGTCTGCAATGCCGTCGACGAGCTGGGCCAGCTGCTGGACCACACCGGCCCGGTGGCGGCCTCCGAGCGCAACGCCGCCCGGGTGTTCAATGCCGACCACCTGTTCTTTGTCACCAACGGCACCAGCACCTCCAACCGGATGGTCTGGAACTCCGCGGTCGCGGCGGGCGACATCGTGGTCGTTGACCGCAACTGCCACAAGTCCATCCTGCACTCGATCATCCTCACCGGGGCGATCCCGGTATTCCTGATGCCCACGCGCAATCATTTCGGGATCATCGGGCCGATTCCGAAGGCGGAGTTCTGCATCGACAACATTCGCCGCAAGATCGAGGCGCATCCCTTCGCGCAACTGCCCGCGGACGACAAGCCCCGCATCCTGACGCTCACACAGTCCACCTACGACGGCATCCTCTACAACGTCGAGGAGATCAAGCAGGCGCTGGACGGCGAGATCGAGACACTGCACTTCGACGAGGCCTGGCTGCCCCACGCGGCCTTTCACGACTTCTACGGCGACTACCACGCCATCGGCGCGGACCGGCCGCGCTGCCGCGACTCGGTGATCTTCTCGACCCAGTCGACCCACAAGCTCCTGGCCGGCCTGTCGCAGGCCTCGCAGATCCTGGTGCAGGACTGCGAATCCGAGCACTTCGACCACGACGTGTTCAACGAGGCCTACCTGATGCATTCCTCGACCTCGCCGCAGTACGCGATCATCGCCTCCTGCGACGTGGCGGCGGCCATGATGGAACCGCCCGGGGGCACGGCCCTGGTCGAGGAGTCCATCGCCGAGGCGCTCGATTTTCGCCGTGCCATGCGCAAGGTGGATGCCGAATACGGCGACGAGTGGTGGTTCAAGGTCTGGGGACCGGATTACCTGCCCGACGAGGGCATCGGCAACCGGGAGGACTGGCTGCTGCACCGGGATGATCGCTGGCACGGCTTCGGCGAGGTGGCCGACGGCTTCAACATGCTCGATCCGATCAAGGCAACGATCATCACGCCGGGACTGGACGTGGAGGGCAATTTCGATGAGTGGGGCATCCCGGCCGCCGTCGTCACCAAGTACCTGGCCGAACACGGGGTGGTCGTCGAGAAGGCCGGCCTGTACAGCTTCTTCATCATGTTTACCATCGGCATCACCAAGGGCCGCTGGAACACCCTGCTGACGGCCCTGCAGCAGTTCAAGGACGAATACGCCCGCAACCAGCCGCTGTGGCGCATCATGCCCGACTTTGTCGCCGCCAATCCGCGCTACGAGCGCATGGGCCTGCGGGAACTGTGCGAGTCGCTGCACGCGGTCTACCGGGACAACGACGTGGCCCGGCTGACCACCGAGATGTACCTCTCGGACATGGTACCTGCCATGCGCCCGGCCGACGCCTGGGCCCGCATGGCCCGCAAGCGCATCGAGCGCGTCCCCATCGACGAGCTCGAAGGGCGGATCACCGCCTCGCTGGTCACGCCCTATCCGCCGGGCATCCCGCTGCTGATCCCGGGCGAACGCTTCAACAAGATCATCGTGGACTACCTGAAGTTCGTCCGGGACTTCAACCGCCAGCTGCCCGGGTTCGAGACCGACGTGCACGGCCTGGTCGAAGAGCGCCGCAAGGATGGCAGCCTGGACTATCATATCGACTGCGTGCGCGACGAGAGCGACTGATCCGCGGACATCGGCTCTTGCCAGCAGACGGCAAGCCCGTCAGAATCGCAGCCCCTGCCGGGGTGGTGGAACTGGTAGACACACGAGACTTAAAATCTCGAGGACTTCGGTCCGTGCGGGTTCGAGTCCCGCCCTCGGCACCAGATCAAAGCGCAGAACCCCGCAAGGTTCGGGCGCATTCGCCATCCCTGGATCCACATGGCCCAGACCCCGCGCCACACTTCGGGACCCTTTGCACAAAACCACCCGTGGCCTGGTGCAGCAGCCGACGGGCCGGCCCAGACCCGGACTTTGCCTTGCGATTCAATGACTTGCACCAGACTGGGCCAGGGCAGCCATGCGCTGCACGGGAATCTGAAGCACTCGCGCAGGGATTCCTTCCAGCATCTTTTCGGGGACCTTTGCCCGCAGCTTTCGATCTGGCAGCCGGCAACGGCCGGCCCGGCGGACTGCGCCGGGCTCTTGAAATCCGAGGCCGCAAGCCCCATCACGAACGGCGATCTCCCGCGCCATTTCCGAGTCCTGGGCGGGGCGCTGCCAGTCACAGAAACTCATTCGTCGATCCTTGTTTCCTTTGCGGAGTAATTCATCATGTCCGAATCTGCCAATGTCTTTGCCGTCACCGAGCAGCAGTTCGCCACCCGGGTCATCGAAGCCTCGCGCGAGAAGCCGGTGGTGGTCGATTTCTGGGCGCCCTGGTGCGGGCCCTGCCAGTCACTGATGCCGATGCTGACGGCCATCGTCGAGTCCTACGGCGGGCAGGTGCTGCTGGCCAAGGTAAACACCGACGAAGAACAGAACCTGGCCGGCCAGTACGGCATCCGCTCGCTGCCGACGGTGATGGTGTTCAAGGACGGACGGCCCGTGGACCAGTTCATGGGCGTACAGCCGGAATCGGAAATTCGAGCGCTGATCAACCGCCACGTCACCCGGGAGTCGGATCTGCTGCGGCGCAAGGCCGCGCAGGTATACGCGGCCGGCGCGGCCGACCAGGCGCTTGAGCTTTTGCGCGAGGCCAATCGCCAGGACCCGGACAATGCGGATGTGGTGCTGGACATCGCACGGATCATGGGCAACCAGGGCGCGTTCGAGGAAGCATCCGAAATCCTCTCGGCCCTGCCGGTCGCGATGGCCGAGCGGGACGACGTCAAGGAACTGAAAGCCCAGCTGCGCCTCGCCAGCCAGGCCGTCGGGGCGCCGGACCGCTCCGAGCTGGTGGCGCGCATCGAGGCTGACCCGGGCGACCTGGAGGCCCGCGAGAAACTCTCCTCGCGCCTGGCGATGGAGGGTGACCATGCCGGGGCGGCCGAGCAGATGTACCAGATCATGCTGCGCGACCGCGGCTACAACGACGACGCGGGGCGCAAGGGGCTGCTGGAAATCTTCGAAATGCTCGGACCCGAGCACCCGGTGACCAGACAGTACCGCAGCCGGATGTTCGGTCTGCTGTATTGAGCCGCGCACCCGCGTCCTGACCGCCAGCCGACCCCCGGATACCGATCGAATGGGTATCCCTGCACGACTTGCTTCAGATTTTCGGTCGGGGCACGGGTACTCCGACTGGCGTCCCGGATCTTCGGCCCCCGGGCCTTGAATGAGCCAGGCACGGCCGGGCCGGGTCCAAGGCACTTCGACGTCCCCTTGGCGCAAGCCTGTCGACTGCCGCGACCCGGCCGGGCTTGAACACGGGGCGGGCGCAAGCCTGCAAAGGTCCGGAAGGCTTCACGAAGGGTTTTTACGGGTAGCTGCAATCCAGCGGCCTCAGCGGCCTCCCGAAGGCCGACCCGACTCGCCGGATGTACCGGGCTCAAGGCCGATCCCGGGTCTGGTCGAGTGTGCCCGGTGCCCCGCCACGAGCAGACTGTTTCGATTCAGGCTTGGCCGCCGGGCCGGTCCCTGGCCGGGCCGGAGGCATTGACGGCACGCTTGAAGCACCAGTTGCGGATTTCCTTGATCTGCTCGACCATCGTGCGCGACAGCGGCACGGTATCGACGGCGTTATGCACGATGTCGCGCTCGGTAAAGGCACGACCGGCGGCGTAGGCATCCATCCTCGCGGACTTGACGACCTGCTCGATCTCGGCACCACTCCAACCCTGGGTGGAGGCCGCCAGATAGCCGAGGTCGAATTGCCCGGGTTCCCCGCCATGCCGACGGATGTGGATCGCGAGAATTTCGCGGCGCTCCTCGTCGGTCGGCAGGTCGAGAAAAAACAACTGGTCGAAGCGGCCCTTGCGCATCAGCTCGGCAGGCAGCTGCTGGATGCGGTTGGCGGTGGCGGCCACGAACACCTTGGGCGACTTTTCCTGAAGCCAGGTAAGAAAGCTGGAAAAGATGGTCGTGCGTCCACCCGCACCACCCATCGCGTCATAGCCGAAGGCGTTTTCCAGCTCGTCGATCCAGAGGACCACCGGCGCGATCTGCCCGGCGATCCGGGTGGCGCGCTCAAAGGCGTACTCGGGGGTGCCGAAGGTTCCCGACAGCACCAGGGACATGTCCAGCCGGACCAGCGGCAGCGACCAGGCGGCGGCGACGGCCTTGGCGGCCATGCTCTTGCCGCAACCGCTGACACCCATGAACAGGATGCCGGCCGGCAGCGGCACCCGGTCGCGGTAGGCCTGCTCCGAAAACAGCATCCGCCGCTGAGTCACCCAGTGCTTGAGGTTTTCCAACCCGCCGATGTCCTCCAGGGACACCGAGGAAGGGTAAAACTGCAGGCAGCGTTCCTTCTTGAGGACCTGGGCCTTCTCTTCCTGGATCTCCCGCATCAGCTCGGCTTCTTCCGGCACGTGTCCGCCGCGAAACAGCCGGGCCGCAAGGTGGTTGATCTCGTCCAGCGACAACCCGCGCAGGCGCGCGGCCAGCCGGGCGCGCACCGACTCGTCCAGGCCCGCACCCTGCGGATGGCGCTGCAGATTGGCGAGAATCTCGACTTCGTCCGGTGGCTCCAGTTCGACCACGAAGACCTCCTTGCCCACGACCTCCGGGAGCGACAGCTTCGGATAGGTCATGAACACCACGTTGCGCGTCCCCTGGAGCCGCTGGTAAAGCTCGCGCAGGGCCCGCTGCAGGATCGGATTCCCTTCCAGCCAGGCAGGCAGGTCCTGCAGCAGGTAGACCGCCGGATCGCCATTGCCTGCCCGGTCCAGGATCCATTCGATCACGGCCAGTGGCTCCCGGGTCGCGTCCGGATCGCAGTCGAGTCCCTGCATGACGGACCAGTGATGCACCGCCCCGCCCTCGCCCAGCCAGCTGCGGGCAATGGACGGCATCAGCTGGGCAACCTGCTGCTCGTCCGCCGTGACCAGGTAGAACAGCGGATACCGCGAGGCCAGGCCGCGGGCGATGGAGCGGGTGGAACGATTGTCGAGAACCGTCATGCGCGAGCACTCTTGATGAAACGAAAAACGACCCGTCGAGGACGGGTCGTGGAAACCGGCATTGACCGCCATCCCGGCCGACAGCCGCGTTCGCGACCGCGTCGGGACGCAGTGCGCCGCGTCACTATCAGAGCGAGCGGGGCAAGGCGGCGCGTATGGCCTCTGGCTGGTGTCCGGAATAGTCCTTGGGAATGTCCGCGACCATCGCCTGTTTGAGACCATTGCCGAGCTTTTCCCGCAACATGCCCAGGAAGCGTGGCGCGGCCACCAGGTAGAAACGCTCCATCCGGCCACGCCGCTGCGCCTGTTCCAGGGCACGAACCACCTGCTGCGCGAATCGCTGAGCCTCGACGTCCCGCGGGCTGGTTTGCGGCTCGTAGGCGTGCAGGGCCTCACCCTTGCGATCGCTGGTGGCGCCGGGCCGGTCGGTGACCAGTTCGGCCCCGGCGCTGCGACCGGCCGGGTTGAGCAGTTCCTCGACTTCCTCCAGCGCCCCCTTGGGCAATGGCTGGCTGGAAGGGTTGGCGGCAGAGCCGCGATAGGCGCCTGCATTGTCCGTCACGCGCAGGAACCGCGCTCGTGCCGCATCGGCAACGATTACCCAGGTTTTCATCTGCATGCTTCCCTCCAGGAATGGGCTTGAGAAGCGGGCCGAAGCCCGACGACATGCCGCCTGGAAAAATCCGTGCGCAAGGGCAAACACCCCGCGCGGGGCATGGGCACCCATTCATCATGGCGCAAGCCATTGAATCCGATGGCACGGGCCAGGCATGAGTCAACCCGCGCGCAGCTGCAGCAGGCCACGGAGCCTTGCATGCAGTTTTCCCTGGCGCACTCCGGAGCAGGCGGTCGATTGGCAAAAAGCACACTGCCTGCCACGGGACGCCACGATCAGGCGACACGTGCGGTTCAGTGTAGACACACTCACCGGCCCCAAGGCAAGGATTTTTTTCGGAAAGATGTCATGCGACGGACCCGCCAAAAACCCGCAGGCCCGCCCCGATGGGACGAAGGCCAGGCCATCCCGGGGACAGCGGCGGGCCGCCCGACCGCAGAGGAGCCGGCTTCAGGGCAAGCGATCGTTGGCCTCGATGCGTTCGCGCAGGTCGGCGGCCAGGTCCCGCGAGAGGGCCTGGTCGCTCATCTGCCAGTTCCAGTTGTCCTCCATGGTTCCCGGCGCGTTCATGCGCGCCTCGCCGCCCAGGGAGAGCAGGTCCTGCATGGGCAGGATGGTCAACCCGCCAACCGACTGCAGGGCCACGTCGATCAGCGCCCAGGGCATGGGTGTCTCCGGCCAGTCGAGCACCGACAACACATGGCCACGCTGCTCGTCCGACAGGCTGTCGAACCAGCCCAGCGTGGTGTTGTTGTCGTGCGTGCCGGTGTAAACGACGCTGTCTACCTCGTGGTTCTGCGGCAGGTAGGGGTTGCGGTCATCGCTGTCGAAGGCGAACTGCAGGATTACCATGCCCGGAAGGTCGAACTGCCGGCGCAGCCGCGTCACGGCGTCGGTAATGATGCCCAGATCCTCGGCAATGACCGGCAGTACGCCGCCACTGTCCAGGCGCAGAGCCTCGAGCAATTCGGCGCCCGGCGCCTCGACCCAGCGCCCGTCCATGGCCGTCTCGCATTCGGCCGGGATCTCCCAGTACGACTCCAGGCCCCGGAAATGGTCAATGCGCACCCAGTCGAACAGCAACCGATGACTTTCAAAGCGCTTGCGCCACCAGGAAAAGCCGTCGGCCTGCATGCGCGCCCAGTCGAACAGCGGGTTGCCCCAGCGCTGACCGGTTTCGGAAAAGTAGTCCGGCGGCACCCCGGCCACGACGGTCGGCTGACCCGCGTCATCGAGGATGAACTGGTCGCGGTCCGCCCAGGTGTCGGCGCTGTCATGGGCAACGAAGATCGGCATGTCCCCGAACAACAGGATGCCGTGGCCGTTGGCATAGCTGCGCAGCGACTGCCACTGGGCAAACAGCAGGAACTGCTCGAAACGGTATTGATGCATGGGGCCGGCAAGCCGCTGCCGGGCGGCCTCGAGCGCCTGCGGGTCCCGGTCGCGCAGGCCGTCCGGCCAGTCGCACCAGGCCTGTCCTTCCTGCTCATCCTTCAGGGCGCGGAACAGCGCGTAATCTTCCAGCCAGTCTTCATGGTCCAGACAGAAGCGCGAAAAGGCCCGCTGCCCGACCGCATTGACCCCCTGACCGAACCGGGCGCGATCCGGCCGGGCACCCGGTTCGAACCAGCCGGTCAGGGGCAACTGGCTCTCATCGAGAAAGTCGGGATTGAGCGCGTGGGACGAGAGGCACTGGTAGGGCGATCCGTCGGCATGGGTCGGACCAAGGGGAAGAACCTGCCATACGGACAGCCCGGCGCGCACCAAAAAATCGACGAAGCGTCGGGCCGGGGCCCCAAAATTGCCGTTGGGCAGGCTGGAGACGTGGAGCAGCACGCCTGCCCGACGCAGGGAACAGGGAGCTTCTGGCTTGTGCATGCGCGTCACTGCCCCTTTCTCATCACACCGCCGAGTGCCGGATCGCCGCCACCCACCGAAAGGACCTGCTCAAGAGACTCGGGCACGGTTACGTCGATCAGGTGATACAACCGTGCCAGGTGCAGCCGGTACAGCCGCTCGAAGTCACTGACCGCATCGGCCGGATTGTAGTCTCCGAACCACCAGAACCAGTCGGAGCCTTCGCAGATCGCCAGCTGGCGAATCGCCCGATCAAGCCGCTCGCCCTTGAGCCGCCCGGCGGCGACTTCACGGTCGAAGGCCTTCTTGGCCTCGATCAACAGATCCCAGCCCCGATTCTTGTCCCGGTCACCAATCCAGGTCGAGAGGGTCCCGTAGACCCAGCTTCCGGCCACCAGTCGCGGCAGCTTGCACCGCTTCGGACCTGCCTCGAGTACCCGGCCATAGGTGGTCAGTTCGATGCGCGGATCGCTGGAGAGGGTCGCGTAGAGCTTGTCGAGCAACCAGAAGCCGTTTTGCGGGTAATGCTCCCAGGCATTCTCGCCGTCCATGATGATCGACACCACCGAGTCGTCACCGACACAATGATCGGCAATGCTGTGCAGGTGCCCCACCAGGTCGGCAATTGCATCGTCGGCATGCCAGGACTGGTAATTGAAGCCGATCAGGTCCGACAGCCCGTCGTCGCGGAAAAACAGCGACACGTCCTGCCCGTCGTACTTGTATATCCGGTGGCGGCACGCCGGCGCGGTCATGCCGCTGCGGTGCAGCGAATTGCCCAACACGCTGTCGCCCGAGGCCGCCCACACGAAACCGGCCTGATGAAGCAACCGCACCGTGGCCTCCGAGACCGCGCCCTCGGAAGGCCAGCAGCCGACCGGCTCGACGCCGAAGAATCGTTCGAAGACCTTGCGCCCGTGCTCAAGGTGCCAAAGGACCCGTTCGCGGCCCTCCGGATACCGGGTCGCCCGGGGGAGGGCCGCATCCGGCATCGCCTCGCGGGTGACGTTGATGTCCAGCAACAACGGCATGATCGGGTGGGCGTAGGGGGTCATCGACAACTCCACCTGCCCGTTTTCTGCAAGCGCCCGGTAGCGCGAGAAGATCGCGCCGATCAACTCCCCAATCAGCGCCACCATCGCATCCCGGTCGGCCTCGGTGAATCCCCGTCCCTGCGCGATCCAGGCCTTCACCTGGGCATTCTCGCGGCGCACCGTCTCGCCAAGCCAGGCGATGTGGTACCACATGGTCAGGTCGGTGACGAAGCGGTCTGACAGGTAGCGGATTCGCTCGGGCTTCTCGAGGAATTCGCGGGCAAGGGTGACCAGTCCCTCGAAGGGCTCGAACGGCCGAATCAGCCGTTCCTCGTTGGCGCGCAGGCAATCCCGGAGGATGCGCTCGCGCGCCTCGGGCTCCCGGCAGCTGGCCGGGTCGGCCAGCGCAGCCAGAAGCCGGTCCCGCATGGGCTTGCGATCGCGCCGCCACCGGTTTATCTGCGCCTGGTAGTCCTCGAGTTGCTCCAGGAGGATCGGCACGAAGTTGACCACCGCCCGGGCGGCGGGGTGCGCCTCGATATGCGCCGCCATCTCCACGTAATCCTTGATCGCGTGCAGGTAGGTCCAGGGCTGCTGGAACTCGCCGGTATCCGGATCACGATATTCCGGCTGGTGCATGTGCCAGCAAAGCACCACGTTGAGCTTGGGCATGAAATTGCAGTCTCCGGTTTGAAACAGGCCCGC